>BNXD01000080.1 GCA_025999315.1 Bacteroidia bacterium
CAGAAGACCTATGATAGCTGATCGCCTCTCTACGAGAACCGGCCCCCTCTACAGCAACCCGTCCGAGGTGGCAACCTCGGGACGGCCGATGAGCAGAAGGCGCAACATGTTGACAGCCGAGGCCGATGCGCGGGCGATGTTCTGCTCGCGCAGATCGCCCAGACGGATCATGTGCGAGAAGAGCTCCGAGGGGGTGGCCACGGCGATCCATACCGTGCCTACGGGCTTGAGTGGCGTGCCGCCGCCGGGTCCCGCTATGCCGGTGGTGGCCAGGGCGTAGTCGCTATTGCACAGACGACGGACCCCGACGGCCATCTGCTCGGCGACCTGGCGACTGACGGCGCCATAACGCTCCAGATCGCCTGCGTCCACAGCCAGTACGCTTTGTTTTAGCTCGTTGGAGTAGGAGACGACGCTCCCGAGCAGATAGGCCGACGCCCCGGCCATGGCTGTCAACGAAGCGCTTATGGCCCCGCCAGTGCACGATTCGGCCACGGCGAGGGTGTGCCCCGAGGCGGTGAGCAGATCGGCGACCGCCTGGTTCACAGAGTCATAAAATCCTACAAAATAGTCGGGAACAAGCTGTCGCAACCGCTCGAACCGCTCGTCGATCTCGCGCCCGGCCAGCAGGGGATCGACGCCGTATGCCGACAGTCGCAGCCTGACGCCCGACGGATTGGGCAGATAAGCCAGACGGAGCCAGTGAGGCAGGGCATCTTCCCACGATTCGATCCGCTCGGCCAGCGTGCTCTCGGCCAGACCGAAACAGAGCGCCGTGCGGTGGATTATGCTCTCGGTCGGGAATCGCTCGCGCAGCATACCCAGCACCTGTCCCTCCATGAGACCCTTCATCTCGAAGGGCACCCCGGGCAGCGAGATGATCACCCTGCCCTCGCGCTCCATCCACATGCCGGGGGCCGTACCCAGGTCGTTGGGCAGTATGCGACACCCCTCGGGAAGCATCGCCTGCGAGCGGTTTATCCCGCCCGGATCGATCCCCCGGGAGGTGAGCAGTCTCTCCACGCGGTCGAAAGTCGCCCGGTCGAAGACCAGCTCCACCCCCAGCCACCGCGCCAGGGTCTGTTTGGTCAGATCGTCGCGGGTGGGGCCGAGGCCTCCGGTGATGATCACAATGTCGCTGTGGACTATCGCCGTGTCGAGCGCCTCGGTGATCTGCTCGGCCTTGTCGCCCACGGCGGTGCGGCAGCGGATGCTGATGCCCGCCAGGTTGAGCTGCCGGGCGATCCACGACGAGTTGGTGTCTACCACCTGCCCTATGAGCAGCTCGTCGCCTATGGTGATGATGTCGGCGGTCATTAGGGTGTGTTCACAAAAGGGAATATTCGGATTTAATGCTGTTTGGTTTGCTGTCAAGATGCTTTCCCGAAGTAATACCGGTGGGTATTTCGAGGGGAAGCAACGAAGACAGAATCCGCAACAGTGCTGAAGACGGGTGTGCCGATCTATGTGAACACGCCCTAATCCATAGTGGGCGTCGTGGCATCCACATGCTTCAGATAGCGGCATATGCGCTTGACGATCGAGGGGCCTTCGTAGATCATCCCCGAGTAGACCTGCACCAGATCGGCCCCGGCGTCGAGCATGTTTCGGGCATCTTCAGGGGTCATGATCCCTCCCGAGGCGATGATGGGGATGCGTCCCTGCGTCTTGTCGCTGATGTAACGCACCGTTTCGAGCGAGCGGGCCGTCAGCGGGGCGCCGCTCATACCGCCGTTGCCGATGCGGGCCACAGTGGCTGCCGGGGTTGTCAGCCCCTCGCGCGAGACGGCGGTGTTGGTGGCCACGATGCCGTCGAGCGAGTGGCTGACAACCACCTCGATCATGTCGTCGACCTGTTCGGAGGTCAGATCGGGCGATATTTTGAGCAGTATGGGACGGTAGTTGTTCTGCCCGCGCCGAAATTCGAGCAGCTGCACGAGGATGTCGGCAATGCTCTGCCGATTCTGCAATGCGGTCATCTGCGCCACGTTGGGACAGCTGACATTGACCACAAAATAGTCGGCCCACTGGTAGAGACGGCGAAAGACCTTCAGATAGTCGGCCGGAGCGTTTTCGTTGGGGGTGAGCGAGTTTTTGCTGATGTTGACCCCGACGATCAACCCCCGGTGGGGTTTTCGCAGGTTGCGCGCCACGGCTTCCATGCCGTAGTTGTTGAGCCCCATGCGGTTGACGAGCCCCCTGTCCTGCGGCAAACGAAACAGCCTCGGCTTGGGATTGCCGCTCTGCGCGCGCGGAGTAACGGTGCCCACCTCCACGAAACCGAAACCCAGCGCCCCCAGCTGGCGGAAACACTCGGCATTTTTGTCAAACCCGGCGGCCAGCCCTACGGGATTGGCAAAACGCATGCCGAAAACCTCCTTCTCGAGCCGGGGCGAGCGGTGGGCATAGAGCGCCCCGAGCAACGCCCGCCCGCCGGGAACAAGTCCCGCAAGACGGAGCGCCTTGACGGTCAGGTCGTGGATCCTCTCGCACGAAATCCTGAACAAAATTGGGCGCACAAAACGTTTATACATCGCCTGTATAGATTTCAGGGCGCAAAGATAGCATATAAATTTTGAGTTTGTTTAAATTCTCCTTATATTTGTCGTCCCTTTCAAAAACCAACACGATGAAAACTTGCGAAATCACGGGCAAAACCGCCCAGGTGGGCAACAACGTTTCCCACTCCAACAAGAAGAGCAAGCGCCGTTTCAACCCCAACCTCAAGACCAAACGTTTCTGGCACGAGGAGGAGAACCGGTGGATCACCCTCAAGGTCTCGGCCCACGGCATCAAGACCATCAACAAGAAGGGTTTGTCCGCCGCGCTGAAAGAGGCGCAGAGCCCACGAAAAGTTTACTAACTTTTACCACTGAAAGATGGCAAAAAAAGGCAACCGCGTTCAGGTGATCCTCGAATGCACAGAACAGAGGGAGAGTGGCGTTGCGGGCATGTCCCGCTACATCACCACCAAGAACAAAAAGAACACCCCGGGTCGTATGGAGCGTAAAAAATACAATCCGTACCTCAAAAAAGTAACCCTGCACAGAGAGATCAAGTAGAGAGACGTCGCGCCGGGTGAGGCGTCTTCCGCAGGCTAACAACCAACACAATCCTTTTCAACTATGGCAAAGAAAGTAGTTGCAACACTCAAAACGGGTTCGGGCAAGAACTTTACCAAGGTCATCAAGATGGTCAAATCGGACAAGAGCGGCGCTTACTCCTTCAAGAGCGACGTTGTGCCCAACGAGCAGATCAAGGAGTTTTTCGACAAGAAATAACCCCACTCCCACTCTCGCACACGGTTCATCCTGATACCGAAAACCCCTCCGGCACACGCTGCCGGAGGGGTTTTTCGTGTTTTTATTTGTGGGAAAATCGAAAACGGGCTCACCGCTTTCACTACATTCCGCCATCGCCGGACCATTCCGGCAGATCATTGACGGCCACAATATTGTCGCCCTTAAGGCTCCAATAATCAACACAATATATCTACAATCTCACATCGGACGCTACGGCCCTAAGACAATCTTATGTAATTTTAACAAACCGTTTAAATGCGCAACGGACGTATGCCGGAATAATAATCGAAAAACAGTTGATTTATGAAAGGGAAAATTTCTATCTCGCTTATGGCTTTACTCTTTCTAACGAGTGTAGCCTCGGTATCAGTCGCTCAGTCAACCCAGGCAGAGAGGGATGCCGCCAAGGAGAAAGTGCACCGCGAGCGGATAGCCGCGATGACGCTCAAGTACGGATTAACAGTGCGACAAGTGAAAAATTACGACAGAATCCATGCCGATTATCAGGCTGCCTTGTTGGAAATAGATAAACTTGGCATCAGTCCGGCCCAAAGGCATGATAAACGCAATACCCTGACCCGCGCATTCGAGTCAAAAGTGCAACAGGTTTTTGAACCCCCGCAATTCAACGCCTGGCTTGCCGACCGGAATTCTAAAAAAGAGGTGCAGAAGGCAGCCATTGCAGAGCGCAGGCGCAAAGTGGCCCAAATAAAAAATTCCACTCTTTCGGAAGAGGAGAAAAATGAAAAGATCATTTCCGTCGACAAATCGATCAATGCCAAACTTGAAAGTCAATTGGGCCCTGATGCCGCCGGTCGTTTCTCTGAGGAACAGGCAGCCCAAAGGCGTGAGGCTTACAATGCCAAATTAAACCTTGATCTGAGTTTTGAAGAATCACGCGACCTTTTGCGTCTTGAAGCCGAGCGCGACAGGCACATTGCAGCTCTTAAATCACGCAAGCTGAAATACGACCAGTTCGGTCTCGAGCGAAAGAGGATCCTGGACAATTATGAAACGCAGGTCAAAGCCACACTTGGAGATAAGAAGTATATCTCGCTGCAGCGCAATCGCAATGGCTCTTTTGACCGCAAACTTTCGGGACGTTATTATATGACCCCCAATCAGATAAGGCAGTATAAGGATCTAATGAACTCAAAGGCTGTCGACGAACTGAAGGTCCGCCGCAGTAGGCTGTCGCAACAGGAAAAAGTCGCAAAAAAAGAGACTCTTAAAGTACAATATGCCGAAAAAGTTCGGGAAATCCTGTCATCCGCACAATACAATAAACTCATGTCCGACGAAAACTATGCCGAACAAAAAAGGAATAAATAACCAAAAAAACAGATTCCAAGTAATCCGAAATTATTATGAAAAAACTTTATTACCTTTATATATGCGTTGCCGCGGCGACGGCGATAGCGCTCTGGGCCTGCGTCAAGGATCGCACCGACGATCCCGACCGCACGACTGCCGCGCAACTCTCGGTCGATGAGGCCCGCGAGTTCTTTGAAAATCAGATGGCTCTGCAGTCCACACGCGGCGGCGCGCCTCGCCGGACGCTTGTGCCCGAGGAGTTCACCCCGGTGTGGGGCAAGGGCGCTTCGACGGCGAAGAATGATCTTGGCGGGGTCAACGTGCCGATCGTGTCGGACAGTCGTTATCGGGCTTTTTACAGTTATGCCGAGCATGGACAGATCAAAGCGTGCTGCGTCCCCGTGTGGCAAAAACTGATCGTGGCCCGCA
>BNXD01000081.1 GCA_025999315.1 Bacteroidia bacterium
TCGACCGTTTGTTGGCCTTGTCCTTTGGGATCAACTGCACATTATCCCACAGCGGGTGAATCCTCCTGCGAGATGGTACCGGATAATTATCGAAATCCCAATAACTTTCGGCATGAAAATATTCAACTCCACGTTTGTTGGCATCCATTTCGTACCAGCGGTGAGCATGATCATTTTCGCTGCTAAATTTGGCACTTATCAAACTCGGAACTCCTATTATGGGAACAAAAAATGGCCCAAATAACTTGCTCTGACGTGTATGCCCGAACTCATGCATAAACATATCGTCCCCTACTTCGACATTTTGACTGTTTATATAGTTACCCAAAGTCAGACCCCAACGACTGTTGGCACGCGGTCTGTTGGCATTGACCAGAGTTGTTCCGTGGTAATAGTCTACACCGTCTACGTCGCCAGCGATATTTCGAGTCATAGAAAGCTGAAACCCCAAATAAGTCTGTGGCAATTCCCACGTAAGTCTTGACAGTATTTGCCAGAAATTACCATTGAATAAACCACCCCAAATCATTGCGGCATTCTTAAATGATTGCCGTGCTTCATCAATTGGATTCGTGCCTTTAAATAATCCTTTAAAAAATCCACCAATCCAATCGTCTATCAGGAACCACTCACCGTTCGGATCAACATATATATGAGGATTGTTCCCGCAGTAAATATACGGATTTGCAAGTTGATTTGCGGGGTCGGGATTGAACCAGCGGCCGAGTTTGGGGTCGTAGTACCGTGCTCCGAAGTCGTAGAGACCCAACAGGTTGCCTGCGATCTGGGCGTCCTGAAGTTCTTTGCCGCTGAACAGGTACTTGTTCTGGTTCAGGTTGTCGAGGTCCCATGCGAGGCCAAATGGGTAGTAGTCGGTTGACTGGACTTCCTGCATCGACCATTGGTTGCCGGTCTGCACTGCCGCGAGCACCATGCGGGTGCTGCCGAGGTGGTCGGTTTTGAAGTACTTGTAGGTGTAGCCCATGAATCTACCACCGCCCGGGCAGGAGATAACACCCTCGGGTTGAATGATATACTGCGGAGTAGTGAACAGACTGTTGACGGTGCCCGTGTAGACCATCACCGAGCAATAGTAGGTCAAAGAACCGACGCCAAGCCGAGGGCAGAGCCACGCTTGGCGTGGAGCTCAGCCGAGGCGCGAAGGAGGAAGGCGAGCATCTGTTTGCGAGCCAACTATTGCCAACTCGTTGTGCAAGTTTTGTGCCGTCGGCGAGATAAATGTAGCAAATATTATTTTCTCAACCAAATAAGGGAGTTGACAAAATATTTTGTCAACTCCCTTATTTGGTTGAGAAAATTAATAAACAGAGGTCTGCAACAAGCTGATCGTTTTTGAGCCTTGCTTTTGCTCTACTTTATACATTTGAATGCCTTTACGATGTCCATAATAACATTTTACAAATCTGACCTTTTCAGTTAAATTTAACAAAGAATTTTCTTTTACAAACAGCCCTGATTTGTAATAAACTACCAGCGTATTGCCTATCGGCACTTGTTTTCTGATGTTTATTACTTTTGCCGAATTATATGTCGAAGTAAGGTGATATTCACCCAGTCGATCTCTGTATAACCTCAACACATCTTCGTTTGTATTGTTTGAAACTTTTGACGAACAGCATGGGATTATTGTCATTATACATGCAATGGATGCAATAAACTGTTTCATGTTATCATAATGATATTTAGCATAGAGTATCAAAAATCTTGAACCTATTTTCATTATTTCAAAATTCTAAACAACCACGATGGTGTTGGTACTGGCACCATAAATGGATGTGGAGAAATATTTAACCCTGTGGTATAGTTGAATGCGTTAGTCGAGAAAGACGAGCAGTTCTTAAGCATAAGCCATTTATTGTTCTGTCCGGCTATTTTATTGATATAATTATCAAATCTCGCCTTTTGTGCATATGTTATAGGTTGGGTTATTGATTTAGTATTATTTGCATTCCTCAGATTGTTAAAATATTCTGAAGAGTTGTTGTGATGCAATTGCGATCCAGTATAATCAGGCGAACGCCAAGTGCCCCATGTTTCTCCTTTAGCGCTTCCATCTTCAACCATCTGCACCCAAGAATGCCCATCTGTAATTGAGGATTCTTCTCCATTAGCAGAAACTCTTGTATGGAGTGTCATCGTTCCCCAAATCTCATTGTTTTCACTTTTGGGGAGAGCGCCTTTCCAGAATGTTCTGTCGTTGCTTACCGCATCGATTCCTCCGACCAGTCCGCCTATCACGGCACCGGAAGCGCCGCCTATCAGACCGGACATTATGCCTGCGCCGAAGGCGTCGACAAAGTCCTGTCCACCCATCAAGGCATTTCCAAAACCTGCTGTAAATCCGGATGATGCCCCTGCTGGGGCTCCGATGGCCGCCCCGCTCCAAAAACTTGTCGCGGCTGTCGCCGCTCCGGACGAACCCAAAAATCCCGCTCCGAAAGAGGATCCGGCAATAACCGAACTCACTCCTGCGCCTACGCCTGCCCCCACCGCTCCGGACGCTGCGCCGATGCCAAAATATGCCAACCCTTGCCAGAAATTATGAATATTGTCGGCATTGGCTATTAGATTCACAACCCCGCCTATTATGGCACCTAAAATCAAGTGTATAAACTGCCCGTCAGGATCGACATACATTGCCGGACTATTGGCGCAGTACATGTAAGGATTGGCAAACTGATTTGCGGGGTCGGGATTGAACCATCGGCCGAGTTTGGGGTCGTAGTAACGCGCGCCGAAGTCGTAGAGGCCGAGCAGGTTGCCTGCGATGTTCGCATCTTGCAATTCTTTTCCTGAGAACAAATACTTGTTCTGGTTGAGGTTGTCGAGGTCCCATGCGAGGCCAAAGGGGTAGTAGTCGGTTGACTGGACTTCCTGCATTGACCATTGGTTGCCGGTCTGCACTGCCGCCAGCACCATGCGGGTGCTGCCGAGGTGGTCGGTTTTGAAGTACTTGTAGACGTGATTCGCCCCTTCGCAAGCGATAATACCCTCGGGTTGAATGATATACTGCGGAGTAGTGAACAGGCTGTTGACGGTGCCCGTGTAGACCATCACCGAGCAATAGTAGGTCAAAGAACTCCCGACACGTTGTGCAAGTTTTGTGCCGTCGGCGAGATAAATGTAGCAAATATCTTCGGTTCCTGCAAATATTCTTTCGGGCAGACCCAAAACATTGTACTCGACACCCACGCCGGTCGATCCGTCGAAGGTCATGTTGCCCGCGGTGGTCGAAACAACCAACAGGCGGCCCGATTATCGGGCCGCCTGTTGGTTTTATGCGTATATTAACTTGCCGTTATTGTCCAACATACGTATGAGATTGTGAGAAGGACTAAAAGTGCAATCAACCCTACTCTGTCATATGGGCGGCCATCCATATCCATCTCTTTATGCAGCTTAATAAATGAATGATAGTGCCTTTGTCTTTTAGGAATAAAGAGATTTCTGAGATTCAGATGTACCCAACAAACAAAGACCCCAATGTCAGCAATCAAAGCACCGAGAGGTGTCATTTGGCAATATATTTATCGTTCATATAATGCCCTACATTAAGATATTTTAACGTCTGACTGCCATTGCTCACTCCTGACCCCGCAGATCTTACTGCATTATTGTACTGTCTGATAGCTGCGCCGCCTTTGGTTGCCGCGGTAACTCCCGTGCCTTTGTTGGCTGCGTTAAATTCTGCTGCATTTAACGCTTTTGTGAGCCCGAGGCCCTTTGCTGCTGCGCCTGCCAAAGGCCCCATGACGGATGCCGATGCGCTCACGCCGCACATCACTTTCTCTTGAGGGAGAGCAACGCTGCCATCCAGATGAGCCGGATAGAACTCACCCGCCAAACATTGAAGGGCAACATACGGGTCGTCTATTGTGGAGTAAATGATTTCACCGACAAGCGAAGATTCTTTAATTCGTTCCATAATGTTGCGTTTTTTCTCTGTAATCTCTCCCGTCCAGTGCTGAACCTGGTTTAAGAATCCGACCATCAGGCCATTAGCCGCGCCTTGCAGAAAACTGCCGCCCGTGGCCCATGAGCCGACGCCTCCGCTCAATGTCGAGAAGGCAACAGCGCCAAACTTTGAACTGACCAAGCCCAAAGCCTCCGCTCCATGGCCTGCCCATGAACCCAAAGCGCCAGAGGCAAAGCCCGACAGATAATCTCCGCCTTGCAGACCCGACATCACACCCTCGATATGGCCATGTACGAGCCCGCGTCCTACTTCGTTCCAGAACGAGCCGGTGGCTCCGAATGCGTCTCCTACGCCAAATGTCAATGCACCGGAAATGGCCCCCATGCCGAGGCTGGTGCCAAACTGACCCCAATTCCAATTGTTGAAACCACCGTCGCTCATCGCGACCTGAAGGGTGTAGGACGCCCCCGAAATCACTGCGCCCCAGCAAGCTGCGTCAAGCAAAGTGCCGATCCCGGGCAACAATAGAGAGAAGAAGAACTGCCCGTTCGGATCAACATATATATGTGGATTGTTCCCGCAGTAAATATACGGATTTGCAAGTTGATAGGCAGGGTCGGGGTTGAACCAACGGCCGAGTTTCGGGTCGTAGTACCGTGCTCCGAAGTCGTAGAGACCGAGGAGGTTGCCTGCGATCTGGGCGTCCTGAAGTTCTTTGCCGCTGAACAGGTACTTGTTCTGGTTGAGGTTGTCGAGCTCCCAGGCGAGGCCAAATGGGTAGTAGTCGGTGGACTGGACTTCGACAAGCTGCCAGCCATTGAGGCCGCCAGAACCACCACCCGAGCCACTGCCCGAACCGCCCGAGCCACTGCTTTGCACTGCCGCGAGCACCATGCGGGTGCTGCCGAGGTGGTCGGTTTTGAAGTACTTGTAGACGTGATTCGCCCCTTCGCAAGCGATAACACCCTCGGGTTGAAGGATATACTGCGGAGTAGTGAACAGGCTGTTGACGGTGCCCGTGTAGACCATCACCGAGCAATAGTAGGTCAAAGAACTCCCGACACGTTGTGCAAGTTTTGTGCCGTCGGCGAGATAAATGTAGCAA
>BNXD01000082.1 GCA_025999315.1 Bacteroidia bacterium
TCGTATGGATAGCCCTGCGCCGTGTGCCACCCTTTGGCGCGGGCCAGGGGAGGCTGGCCCTCTTCGGTGGGGGTGAAGTTCTCGATCCGGGGCAGTTGCAACGGCAACTCCTCCTCGGGCAGCACGTGGGCTATGTCGTCCTTGTAGAAGACGGGGAAAGGCTCGCCCCAGTAACGCTGGCGGCTGAAGATGGCGTCGCGCAGGCGGTAGTTGATCTTCACATGCCCCAGACCGCGCTGCTCGACCTGGTCGAACATCCGTTCGATGGCCTCCTTCACGTCCAGACCGTCGAGGAAGTCCGAGTTGATCATCCGTCCCGCCTTGGCGTCGTACGATGCCTGAGAGACGTCGCCCCCCTCGACCACCGGAATGACCGGCAGGTCGAAGTGGCGGGCAAAGGCCCAGTCGCGACTGTCGTGCGCCGGTACGGCCATGATGGCCCCCGTGCCGTAGGTGGCCAGCACATAGTCGCTCACATATATCGGTATCTCAACCCCGGTGAAGGGGTTGATGCAGCAGCTGCCGGTCGGGACCCCGCTCACGCGCCGCGTCTCGGCCACCCGTTCGCGCTCCGAGCGTCGTTTGGCCCCCTCGAGGTAAGCCTCCACTTCGCTGCGAAAGGTGTCGGTGGTCAGCTGCGACACATATGGATGCTCGGGGGCGATGACCATGAACGTCGCCCCGAAGATGGTGTCGGGGCGGGTGGTGAATATCTCGAGCTGCAGGTCGCTGCCCGCGATGTCGAAGAACATCTGCGCGCCCCGGCTGCGGCCTATCCAGTTGCGCTGTATCTCCTTGAGCGATTCGCTCCACTGCAGCCCGTCCAGACCGTCGAGCAGCCGCTGGGCGTAGGCCGTTACGCGCAACAGCCATTGCCGCATCACACGCTGTTCGACTGGAAACCCCCCGCGCTCGGAGAGACCGTCCTTGACCTCGTCGTTGGCCAGAACGGTGCCCAGCGCCGGGCACCAGTTGACCATCGTGTCGGCGCGGAAAGCCAGACGATAGTTCTGCAACACCTCCTCGCGCTCGGCGAGGTCCATGGCCTCCCACTGGGCGGCGGTAAAATGCAACTCGCGGGTGCCCGCCGCCGCAACACCCTCGGTGCCGCCGCGGCGAAACTGCCCGATGAGGTTCTCGATCGTGTCGGCGCGGTCCAGACGGGTGTCGTAGTAGTGTTTGAACATCTCCACGAAGGCCCATTGCGTCCAGTGATAGTAGCCGGGGTCGCAGGTGCGTATCTCGCGCTCCCAGTCGAAGCTGAAACCCAGCAGGTCGAGCTGCTCGCGGTAACGGGCGATATTTTTGTCGGTCGTTACCGCCGGATGCTGGCCTGTCTGGATGGCATACTGCTCGGCCGGGAGGCCGAAGGCGTCGTAACCCATCGGGTGCAACACGTTGAACCCTCTCAGGCGTTTGTAGCGCGAGTAGATGTCCGAGGCGATATAGCCCAGCGGATGGCCCACGTGCAGCCCCGCCCCCGACGGATAGGGAAACATGTCCAGAACGTAAAATTTGGGGCGCGAATGGTCGATCTCTACCCGGTAGGTCTTGCGCTCGATCCACTTTTGGCGCCACTTCCGCTCTATTTCTTTGAAATCATACTCCATGATCGTATCGTTTTGGCGTCAAAAATAACGATTCCGCGCGACACGACAAAAAATCCCGCCGCGGGAATTTGCCTCTTTGGAAAATATTTGTATCTTGCAATAACGTTAACCGTAAAAAAATAAAATAGATGAGAGCTAAACTACACATTGCGGCCGTGGCTGCGCTGGCCCTTTTTGCCGTTTCGTGCGGCGAGGTGAACCTGACCAAACAGGAAAGCATCGACAAAACAGTCAGCTCTGCCATTGCCAAATATCTGCCCCAGGGGGCGGCCATATATCAGATCACCCTTTTATCGGGCGGCAACTTCAAGTTCACCGCCAACCAGGCCCTGGTAACCTTCACGGCCCCCGATTCGGAGCAGGTCAAGTGCGAGGTATACATGCTCGACGGCAGCTACAAGCCCCGCGACTGGACCGTGTGGAGCGATTTCAAAAAACGCACCCCCGCCAGCGGCGTCTGCCTTGAGGATGTCGACCTGTCGAAGATCGCGGCCAATATCGACAAGGCGGCGGCGATGCTCGCCGAGGCCGAATACAAATTCTCGGGTGTGAGCCGTTATGAGATCAACCTGGAGGCCGATCCGGCCCAGGTCGAGCACAAGTTTACCCTCGAGAGCAAGGCCGGCACCAAAGCCACGATCAAAAATGGCCGCGCAGGCACCGAAACCTCCTACTACACTTTCGACTTTGTAGCCGATGCCGATGGCGAGGTGGTCTACGTAGGCGATTAGCCCCGACCCGAAGGAGTGTAAAAACAGAGTGGCAGGACCGGATCCGGTCCTGCCACTCTGTTTTTGGCGGCGGTTCGACTGCCGGCAGTATTGTCATTGCCATTCTACGCGCAATGAACATTGGCAATCAGGGTGTGCTAACACACCCTGAATATTGATTTTGCAGTTTTGCCTGTCAAAACTGCCGACTCCCCCGCCCGGCAGGGGCCTTAGCCGCTGGGGGGGGGGCGGGCGGGGAGTCGAAAAACAAGCAGCGTTCTTGCTTTGACCTTAAGTTTGTCCGTTGTCAAAAGCCTTTTGAGTCCGCTGCGCGCGGGGCGGTCCTTTTTGGCTCGCAAAAAGACGCTCGCCTTACTCCGAAGTTGGCGGGCAAAGGGACGCCCGCGAAGGAAAGCAAGCAGATGGACGCTTGCCTTCCTCGCGCTACCTCGGCCGTAGCCCGCAAGCGGTCTGCGGCCCTCGCAACGCTGCTCGGTTCTCCTCCTTGCAGGGCATAGTCCGCGAGCGGTCTCTGCTCTCGCTTCGAGCGTCGTGATGTTGGCGGGCAAAAGGACGCCCGCCTTTCTCCTTGTCGTTCGGCAGAGAGTTCGAGCAAGCTCGCCTCTGCCTCACTTCTTCGTCGATTCGCGCCTCGGCCATTTCCGAGCAAGCTCGATGGCGCTCGGCTTGGCGTCGTTTGGCGTCAAAAAGGACGAAAAACCGCCCGGCGGTGAGCGACGGGCTAAATTGTCCTGGTCCTCGCTGCGACGCCAAACCTCCTCCTTTTAGTCCCCGTGAGGGGCCTAACGTCGTCAAACAAGTGGCGTCGCTGTTCGCTCGGACCTGCGCCAATTTTTGAACCACCCCTCGCTCAATGCCGGGGATGCGTCGCCCCTGCCGGGCGATTTGGAAAGAGTTGTCGCGCCCAGTTGTTCAAAAAGCGCGAAGCCCGGCCGCCATTGGTGGGCAGAAAGACGCCTGCGAAGTTGGCGAGCAGAGAGACGCCCGCCTCCATCTTGCAGTTTTGCCTGTCAAAACTGCCGACTCCCTCGCCCGGCAGCGGCCTTAGCCGCTGGGGCGGGCGGGCGGGGAGTCGAAAAACAGGTAGCGTTCTTGCTTTGACCTTAAGTCTGTCCGTTGTCGAAAGCCTTTTGAGACCGCTGCGCGCGGGGCGGTCCTTTTTGGCTCGCAAAAAGACGCTCGCCTTACTCCTTCGCGCCTTGGCCATTTCCGAGCAAGCTCGGATGGCGCTCGGCTTGGCGTCGTTTGCCGTCAAAAAGGACGAAAAACCGCCCGGCGGTGAGCGACGGGCTAAATTGCCTTGGCCCTCGCTGCGACGCCAAACCTCCTCCTTTTAGTCCCCGCTTGGGGCCTAACGTCGTCAAACAAGTGGCGTCGCTTGACGCTCAATTTCCTCCGCTCGCTTAACGCCTCGGCTCAATGCCGGGGATGCGTCGCCTCTTCGAGGCGATTTGGTAAGTATCGTCGCGTCTCGCGTTCAGAAAGCGCGAAGCCCGGCCGCCCTTGCGAGGAGGCGTAAAGCGAGGCGCGTTAGGCGCGAGCGTCAAGCGACGAGGGTTAAGGAACCCGAGGAGTAGTGAGCGACAGCGCCGAGGTTGCTTAGGCTTCTCCGCCGAAGTTATTTGTGAGCCATTTTGGCCTCTGACAACTTGCCGACGCGGAGCATAGCTCCCGCTATGCGACAAGGAGGCAAGGCAGGCAGAGGTCGAAAGAGCCGCAAAGAACAAGAGCGGAGAAGTTTAAACAACCTCAAAGTAGCCCCGCAGCTCAGGCGGCGATTGTTGGCTCGCAAAAAGACGCTCGCCTTACTCCTTCGCGCCTCGGCAGAGAGTTCGAGCGAGCTCGACTCTGCTCTCGGCTTGGCGTCGTTTGGTCCTTTTTATAAAAAAGGACCGCCCCGCGCGTAGCGGATTCAATGGACCTTTGACAATGACCAAACCTACGGTCTGTGCGCAGACAAAGCACGGAGATCAAGTCAATAGACCGCATGTTTGGTCCAAATGCAAGGTCTTTTCAGCCGCTTGCCGCTGGGGCCTCGCCACTTGTTGGCTCGCAAAGAGACGCCCGCGAAGGAAAGCAAGCAGAGGGACGCTTGCCTTCCTCGCGCTACCTCGACCGTAGCCCGCAAGCGGTCTGCGGCCCTCGCAACGCTGCCCGGGAAGACTTTGCTCAGCATGACATATTATGAGTTCGGCTTTTATGTCATGTCACCCTGAGCGGAACGAAGTGGAGTCGAAGGGTCTCGGCAATACTGCATGAGATGCTTCGACTTCGCTCAGCATGACATGCGGGGTATAGATGGTTGCCTTCGGCTTCCTCCTCGCGGCTCGGCATAGCTCGAACAAGTTCGGCTCTGCCCTCGCTCGCAGCGTCGGTCCGACTTCGCTCAGCATGACATGTAGAGTAGAGATGATTGCTTTCGGGGTTGCCTTCGCCTTTCTCCTCGTCGCTCGACAGAGTTGCGAGTAAACTCGCCTCTGCGCTCACTTCTTCGTCGAGAAGTTGGCGGGCAAAGGGACGCCAGCGAAGTTGGCAAGCAGATGGACGCTTGCCTTCCTCGCGCTACCTCGGCCGTAGCCCGCAAGCGGTCTGCGGCCCTCGCAACGCTGCTCGGTTCTCCTCCTTGCG
>BNXD01000083.1 GCA_025999315.1 Bacteroidia bacterium
TTATGCTCCGCTCAGGGTGACATGGAGCGCAGTTCTTTCTTTGTCATGCTGAGCGAAGTCTTCCCGACGCTGCGAGCGAGGGCAGAGGCCGCTTGCGGACTATGCTTAAGGTAGCGCGAGTAAGCCGAAGGCACCATCTCCGCCCATGTCATGCTGAGCGAAGTCGAAGCATCTCATGCAGCATTGCCGAGACCCTTCGACTTCGTTCGGGGTGCCATGAAAAGAGTTTCGCTTGAGGGCGACATGTTATGCAATATGTGTATAACGCACTGACAACCAGCATTTGGGCCAAAAAACGCGGGCCTCGGACCTTTAAAGGTCCGAGGCCCGCGTTTCTGTGTCAGGACCCGATATGTCGATCGCAAAGGCAGGAAACCTACCAGGCGAACAGCGGATATTTGGCCATCAGGGCGTGTACGTCGGCGGCTACGGCTGCCAGGTTGGCGGAGTTTTCGCAGTCGGACAGCACGCGGTCGATCAGCTCGACGATCAGCCCCATCTCCTTCTCGCGCAGGCCGCGCGTGGTGATGGCGGGGCTGCCCACGCGGATGCCCGAGGTGAGGAACGGCGAACGGCTGTCGAAGGGCACCATGTTCTTGTTGGTGGTGATGTCGGCGGCCACGAGCGCCCGCTCGGCCATCTTGCCCGTCAGGTCGGGGAATTTCGACCGCAGATCGATCAGCATCAGGTGGTTGTCGGTGCCGTCGGAGACGATCTTGTAGCCCTTGAGCCGGAAAGCCTCGGCCAGAGCGGCGGCGTTGCGGATCACCTGCAGTTGATACTCTTTGTATGACGGCTCGAGCGCCTCGCCGAAGGCCACCGCCTTGGCGGCGATCACATGTTCGAGCGGTCCGCCCTGAATGCCCGGAAAAACGGCCGAGTTGAGCAGCGCCGACATCTTTTTGATCTCGCCTTTGGGGGTGGTGTAGCCCCACGGATTGTCAAAATCGCGACCCATCAGGATCACCCCTCCGCGAGGCCCGCGCAGGGTTTTGTGGGTGGTCGAGGTAACGATGTGGGCATACTTGACCGGGTTGTCGAGCAGCCCGGCGGCGATCAGACCCGCCGTGTGGGCCATGTCGACCATCAGCAACGCCCCCACCTTGTCGGCGATCTCGCGCATGCGGCGGTAGTCCCACTCGCGACTGTAGGCCGAAGCTCCGCCCACGATCAGCCGGGGCTGCGCCTCGAGGGCCAGCCGCTCCATCCTGTCGTAGTCGATCACACCCGTCTGCTCGTCGACCTGATAGCCGACAGCCTTGTAGAAGAGCCCCGAAAAGTTGACCGGCGAGCCGTGCGAGAGGTGGCCTCCGTGCGCCAGGTCGAGCCCCATGAAGGTGTCGCCCGGTTTGAGCACGGCGGTGAAGACCGCCATGTTGGCCTGCGCCCCCGAGTGAGGCTGCACATTGGCATACCCGGCGCCGAAAAGCTCGCACAGCCGGTCGATGGCCAGCTGCTCGACCTGGTCGACCACCTGACAACCGCCATAGTATCGCGCCCCGGGATAACCCTCGGCGTACTTGTTGGTCAGCACCGACCCCATGGCCTGCATAACCTGCTCGCTCACAAAGTTCTCCGAGGCGATCAGCTCTATGCCGTGCATCTGCCGCGCCCGCTCGGCCTCGATCAGTTCAAAAATCTTCTTGTCGTGTGTCATCGGATATATTGTTTTGGATTATTGTCGCGGTGTCGCCTTGCCGGCCACAAAGGTATATATTTAAAAACAGAGTGGCAAAAGGAAGTAGGTGATCTGAAATTATTATTGTTGCTCGTTACGCTAATCCAATATGGGTTAAACAGGCGTTTTCCCGGCCAATAATACTGTTGGCGTGTGCGCGGCAGAGCTCAGAGGGCGCTTAAAGATGAGCCAGGCTTAAAAACCGTGCAAGTCGTTGCATCTCTTTCGGCTTTGCGAGAGCAAAGTCGGCAGCCCGCAGCCGCCCCCCCCGCAGCGGGCTGCAAAATACCTCGCTTACGCTCGGGCAGCCCACCGCCGACTGCGGGCCGCCGTGATCGCGCCACTCTTCAGATGACAATATTTAAATATGCCAATAATAATTGAAGATTACTTAATTCGGGATTCTTTTGTATCTTTGCCGCAAATTTATAAACAGGGAAATATGAAACTACTTGAAGGAAAAGTTGCTCTGGTTACGGGTGCGGCGCGCGGCATAGGCAAGGCCGTGGCGTTGAAATTTGCCGCCCAGGGCGCTGCCATCGCCTTTACCGATCTGGTCATCGACGACAATGCCAAGGCTACCGAGAGCGAGATCGCCGCCCTGGGGGTCAAATGCAAAGGTTACGCCTCCAACGCGGCCGATTTTGGCGACACGGCGCGGGTTGTCGAGCAGATCGCGGCCGATTTCGGCCGGATCGACATTCTGGTCAACAATGCCGGCATCACGCGCGACGGACTGATGATGCGCATGACCGAGCAGCAGTGGGACATGGTCATCGGGGTCAACCTCAAATCCGCCTTCAACTTCATACACGCCCTGACGCCGGTGATGCTCAAGCAGAGAGCCGGTTCGATCATCAACATGTCGTCGGTGGTGGGCGTCCACGGCAACGCCGGACAATCCAACTACTCGGCCTCCAAGGCGGGCATGATCGGTCTGGCCAAGTCTATCGCCCAGGAGCTCGGTCCGCGCGGCATCCGCGCCAACGCCATCGCCCCGGGCTTCATCATGACCGAGATGACCGACGCCCTGTCGGACGAGGTGAAGGCCGACTGGGCCAAACGCATACCCCTGCGCCGCGGCGGCACCCCCGAGGATGTTGCCAACGTCGCCCTGTTCCTGGCCAGCGACCTGTCGTCGTATGTCAGCGGGCAGGTGTTGCAGGTCTTGGTGGGTTTTAGCAAAATCCGGTTGGGTTTGAGCAAGGGCCGCGGTGGGTTGCAAAGTTTCCGGCAGGCTCGAATGGCCACGGTGGCTCCAGAGCGAGGGCATTGGCAGGTTTGTGAAAAGACCACGGCAGGCTCGAACAGACAAAATTAAACAGGCAAAAGGTGCGACGGGGAAACCGTTGCACCTTATTTATATGGCCCGTTGTACATTTGGGAAATATTGGTTTAAAAGCGTCCTTTCTGAATTTGAGTCTTATCGGCGGCCCGCAGTCGGCGGTGGGCTGTGAGACGAGGCCGCAGGCGAGGAGTGCAGCCCTTCGCCCAGCAAGCGCAGAGTGTGGCTGCGGCTGTGCCGGCCTCGCAGAGGCCGAAAAGCAGGCAATATTCAAATGCACAACTGATTAGGCTATATATGGCAGTCCGGTTGCAGGCAATCAGGCTGTTTAGACGCCAATAGACCATGAGAATTCTCTCCCTCAACTATCTGGGCAACATCGAGTGGTTTTGCAACCTGTGCTTCGAGCATTGCATCGTGGACATTCATGAGCACTACCGCAAGCAAAGCTACCGCAATCGCGCTTTGATCATGACCTCCGAAGGGGTGCAGGCGCTCTCGGTGCAGGTGGTGCGGCCCGACAACCGGCTCAAACCCGCCATGTGCGAGGTGCGCATCGACTACTCCAAACGCTGGCAGCATCAACACTGGAACGCCATCTGCTCGGCCTATCGCAGCTCGCCATATTTCGACCACTACGCCCCGCTGTTCGAGCCGTTGTATCTCAAACGCTTCGACTTTCTGGCCGATCTGAACACCGCTCTGCTCGAGGCGATCCTTGGGGCGTTGAATGTGGAGCCCGGTCCGAATTTCTCGACGCGCTACATCGAGCCCGGCGAGGGGGTCGACCTGCGCGAGACCATCTCGCCCAAAGCGCACCTGGCCCGCCCCGATCCGCGCTTCACCCCTCAACCCTACTATCAGCTCTTCGGCGAGCGGCATCCCTTCGCGGCCAACCTGTCGATGCTCGACCTGCTGATGTGCGAAGGGCCCCGGACGATGGAGATACTCAGGGCAAGCTGGCCCTCCCATGCCACAAACGGCTGAGGTTCCGGCAACAGCCGCGGCCTCACCCCGCAAACCGGCCAAACTCAAGTTTTTCGGCCTCGAAGAGATCGGCGGCCCATCGTTGTCTGCGTGCCGTAACCGACGACAAGCCGAGCGCAGAGGCGAGTTTACTCGCAACTCTGCCGAGGCGCGAAGGAGGAAGGCGGGCGTCTCTTTGCCCGCCAACTTCTCGACGAACGAAGCAGGAGCAGAGGCTGCTTGCAGACTATGCCCTGCAATCGACGACAAACCGAGCGCAGAGTCGAGCTTGCTCGAAAACTCTGCCGAGGTGCGAAGGAGAAAGGCGAAGCCAACGAGGAGAACCGAGCAGCGTTGCGAGGGCCGCAGACCGCTTGCGGGCTACGCCGAGGTAGCGCGAGGAAGGCGAGCGTCTCTCTGCTCGCCAACTTCGCGGGCGTCCCTTTGCCCGCCAACTTAGGCAGCCATACACGTTGTCTGTTCGGAAAGCGCAACAACACTTTCCAAATCGCCTCGAAAAGGCGAAGTAACCCCGGCATTGAGCGATGGGCGGTTCAAAAATTGCCGCAGGGCCGAGCGCCCGGCGACGCCACCTGTTTGACGACGTTAGGCCTCTCAAGGGGACTAAAAGGAGGAGGTTTGGCGTCGCAGCGAGGAGCAAGACAATTTAGCCCATCGCTCACCGCCGGGCGGTTTTTCGTCCTTTTTGACGCCAAAAAGGACCGCCCCGCGCGTAGCGGTACTCAATATGCCACGAAACATGAACCAAACTTAAGGTCAAAGCAAGAACGCTGCCTGTTTTTTTGACTCCCCCCCGCCCCCCCAGCGGCTAAGGCCGCTGCCGGGCGAGGGAGTCGGCAGCTTTGCCAGGCAAACCTGCAAGATGAATATAATCTGAGAAGCC
>BNXD01000084.1 GCA_025999315.1 Bacteroidia bacterium
GACGAGCACCATGCCCGGTTTTGCCGGGTCGTCGGCCTACTATCTGCGATACATGGACCCGCACAACGACCACGCCCTCGTGTCGGAGGAGGCCGACAGCTACTGGCGCAATGTCGACCTCTACGTGGGGGGCATCGAGCACGCCACGGGCCATCTGATCTACTCGCGTTTCTGGAACAAGTTTCTCTTCGACCTGGGTGTCGTGTGCGAGCAGGAGCCCTTCAGCAAGCTGGTCAACCAGGGGATGATACAGGGTCGCTCAAATTTTGTCTACCGTGTGGTGGGCACCGACAGTTTTGTCTCCCTCGGCCTCAAGGATGGCTACCAGACCCAGCAAATACACGTCGATGTGAACATAGTCCACAACGACATTCTCGACCTGGAGGCTTTCAGATGCTGGAGGCCCGAGTTTGCCAACGCCGAGTTCATCCTCGAGCAGGGGCGTTACGTTTGCGGCTGGGCCGTCGAGAAGATGAGCAAGTCGATGTACAACGTGGTCAACCCCGACGACATTGTCGAGCGTTACGGCGCCGACACGCTGCGCATGTACGAGATGTTCCTCGGTCCGCTGGAGCAGTCCAAACCGTGGGATACCAACGGTATCGACGGGGTACACAAGTTCCTGCGCCGCTTCTGGCGTCTGTTCTTCGACCGCAGCGGCGTCTTCGCCCTCTCGGACGAGCCGGCCACCGACGCCGAGCTCAAGACGCTGCACAAGACCATCCGCAAGGTGGGCGAGGACATCGAGAACTTCTCGTTCAACACCTCGGTCAGCGCCTTTATGATCTGCCTGAACGAGTTGGGCGCGTGCAACAAACGCTCGGCGCTCGAGCCTCTGACGGTGCTGCTGGCTCCTTTCGCTCCGCACATCGCCGAGGAGCTCTGGGAGCGCATGGGCCACAAAGGGTCGATCTTCGACGCACGGTTCCCCGCGTGGGAGGAGAAGTATCTGGTGGAGAATACTTTCGAGTATCCGGTGTCGTTCAACGGCAAGCTGCGGTTCAAAAAGGAACTGCCCCTCTCGCTCTCCGCCGCCCAGATCGAAGAGGCTATCCTCGGTGATGAGGCCACCGCCCGATACACCGAAGGCCGGACGCCCAAAAAGGTCGTCGTCGTCCCGGGCAAGATCATCAACATCGTGCTCTGATCCGCCCTCGAGCGCATACCCTGCCACAAAACGCCGATCGCCTGCGTGCGATGGCGTTTTGTTTTTTGCGACAATTTATATTACCTTTGATAGGGTGCACGGATGCTCCGCCGGATCCGAGCCACGCCGCCATAGGGCTGCAATATATTGATTGTGATCAATTTGTGCCAGTGCGTTTTCTGCAACGCCGCCAGACAAATGTCCAATAAAAAACCGATAAAGTTATGGGCTTGAAATTCAGACTTTCGACACTGAGCTTCCTTGAGTTTTTTGTCTGGGGGGCGTGGCTTATTTCGCTGGGGAGCTACACGGGCAACACGCTCCATTTCGACGGGGTGCAGATCGGCAGTTTCTTTGCCACGATGGGCATCGCGTCGGTCTTCATGCCGGCGTTGCTGGGCATCGTGGCCGACAAGTGGATACCGGCGCAGAAGTTGCTGGGCATCTGTCATCTGGTGGGGGCGGCGTTGCTGGTGTGGGCTTCGACGCAGACCACCTATACGGGGCTCTATACGCTGATGTTCCTTTACGTGGTGGTCTACATGCCGACCATCGCCCTGCACAACTCGGTGATGTTCGGCATCCTGGCTCAGAACGGCAAGGATGTGGTCAAGGATTTTGCGCCACTCAGAGTGTGGGGCACCGTCGGTTTCATCGTGGCCATGTGGGTGGTCGACCTGACCGGGTTCAAATACTCCGAGGCGCAGTTTCTGTTCGCTGCTGTGGCTTCGGTGGCGCTGGGGCTCTACGCCTTCACCCTGCCGCCGCAGCCCGTCAACCGTTCAAAAGGGAAAACCTCGCTCATCGACGCCATGGGGCTGAGCGCATTCAAGCTGTTCCGGCAAAAGGAGATGGCCATATTCTTCATCTTCGCCATGCTGCTGGGCGCCGCCCTGCAGATCACAAACGGCTTTGGCGACCTGTTCCTGACCAGTTTCGCCGGTGTGGCCGAATATGCCAACTCGTTCGGTGTGAAACACTCGGTGGTGCTGCTCTCCATCTCGCAGGTCTCCGAAACGCTTTTCATCCTGGCCATTCCGTTCTTTCTCAAACGTTTCGGCATCAAAGTGGTGATGCTGATGAGCCTCTTCGCCTGGGTGTTCCGTTTTGGGCTGTTCGGGCTGGGCGACCCCGGCGACGGACTGTGGATGTTGCTGCTCTCGATGGTGGTCTACGGCATGGCGTTCGACTTTTTCAACATATCGGGCAGCCTGTTTGTCAACCAGTCGGTCGACGGAAGCATACGTTCCAGCGCCCAGGGGCTGTTCATGCTGATGTCCAACGGTCTGGGCGCGGTGATCGGCTCCTACGGCGCAGGTGCGGTGGTCAAGGCCTACACCGTCGACGGGGTTACCAATTGGCCCCCCATCTGGTTCATCTTCGCGGCTTATGCGCTGGTTGTCGCCCTGTCGTTCATGGTGTTGTTCCGCCACAAACACGACCCCAACCACAGCGTCGCAGTGGCGCACTGAGAAGGAGGTCTGAGAGTTTGTATAAAATACACGAGCGGCTGCCGATCATTTCGGCAGCCGCTCGTGTATTTTAGGCAGGTGGAGAAACTATTGCACTACCGCGCTGAATTTGGCCTGTCCGGCAGCGGTTTCGCCGTCCTTGTCGAATTGGGGGCTGTATTGCCCGGCGGGCATGTCTGTCAGGACAAAGTTGTTGCACTTGCGCCCCATTTCGATCTCTTTGGTGAAGGCCGTTACGAGCATGTTCGACACCATGTTCCCCAACATGGAGCCGGTGTTGGACCGCGGGGAGTAGATTATCGTACCCGTGCGATGAAACAGTTCCTCGTCGCCCCTGGTCGAGACGATGCGATACTCCACCGTAACTTTGATCTGCGAGGCTATGGTGGTTTTGGCCCAATCGTGAATGGTGGTGAACAGCACCGCGTCGACGCCGAACAGCTGGCCAACCTGTTTCATCGAGCTGTTCTCGAACATCTCGGCGTCGTAGGCGCTCTCCTCCTTGAGGATCTCCATGGTCAGCAGCGGCGGCATGACGTAATAGCCCCTCTGGGTTATCGGCACGATCAATGAGCTGTAGAACAGGTCTTTAGCCTCGACCTTGGCGCTTTTGTTGATCGGCGGCATGACGAGTATCGACAGCGGATGCTGCTCGTACAGGTTCTTGTAGACCTCCGACTTTATGCCTGTCTTTGTGGTGGAGCATGAGAGCGCAAAGGCGGCGAGGAGCGGCAGTAGCAAATATCTTTTCATTGGTCGAAGCGTTTGAGTATGCGATCGATAAAGGGTTTGGATTCGGGATACAGCTGTATCTCCTTATTGAGCAACGCCTTGCCCTCGACCGTTTTGCCGGCGCGGATCAGCAGATAGCCATAATCGGCGCATACTCCCGGAGGAGGAGCCAGGCGCAGACCGCCCGGGTTGTCGATCAATCTGGTATATATCTTGATCAACTGTGCGGTGTTGGCCTCGTCCGGCGCTTTGGTGTAGGCATAGACGGCATTGTCGTAGCCTGTCCAGGTGTAGAGCACTTTGGGCGAGCAGGCCGTTGCAACGAGCGCAATTAGCGCCGCGGTCGGTATGATGGTTGTCCGTCTCATCTCAGAATCACCTCTTTGGTTTCCTGCACACCGAGAAAGATCACTTCATCGATCACCACATTGCCGTCGGCCACCACCTGCAGTTTGTGCTTTCCGGGGGTGATGACGACCGGAGCGGTTTTACGTCGGAGCTTCACCGTGTAGACCTTGCCGTAAGAGGTCGCCTCTCCGTCGACAACCACCTTGACATCTTTGTATTGAGGACCGGCGGTGAGAACCGACACATACGAAGCGTTGGCCTGACCCGCCGCGCGCGTGCTGTAGGTGTGGGCGCACGATGCCACAAGGAGCACGACGGCTGCCGCGGCAATGATCTGAGCTATCTTTTTCATAATTCTGCGATGTAATATTTGTCGAGCGCCGAGGTATCGATGCTCCCTTCGGTGAGGGTTGCCAGCGACACTTCGTCGGCGATGGTGCTGCCCAGCGTCTGGTCGATGCGCAGTTTGCCCACGACCTTGCCCGGAAGCTCGATATTGATCCCCGTCTGCGGGTTTTTGACGCTTTTGCCCCGCTCGATGACGGCAAAGGTGTTGCCCACGCCGATGCCCTGACTTTTACCTCCCGAGATAAAGTACTGCCCCTCGTCGACCGTCAAAATGTAGGCCTTCCACGGCGAGTCGGTGCACTTGTTGATGATGTTCTCCACCAGTTTGGAGATGGCCGCCGAGATGGCCTTGTCGGAGAGGGTGGCG
>BNXD01000085.1 GCA_025999315.1 Bacteroidia bacterium
GATCTCGGAGTTGGCCGGCAGATGGCCGACGGAGTGTTTAAATATAAAGTATCCGTTCTCGCCGCGCGCCGCCAGATAGGCGGGCGTGGAGAGCGAGCGCAGTATCTTTCCGGCCGCGGCCATATATCCTGCAGCCTCTTCGCCCGAGGTCAGCGTGCTCAGTTCCACGAGGGCCGAGGCGGTGATGGCCGCGGCCGAAGCGTCCCGTGGCGCGTCGGGTATGTTCGGAGCGTTATAATCCCAGTAGGGCACCATGTCTTCGGGCAGCGCCGGGTTGTCGAGGATGAACGAGGCTATGCGGCGAGCCTGTTCCAGATAACGCTCTTCGCCGGTGCAGCGAAAGCACATCGTGTAGCCGTAGAGGCCCCACGCCTGTCCGCGCGCCCAGGCCGAACTGTCGGCAAGGCCCTGAAAGGTGCCTCGGCTCTCAACCGTGCCGTCGTCGTTGTAGCTCACAACATGGTAGGAGCTGTTATTGGGACGGAAATGGTTTTTCATGGTGTTGTCGGCGTGGGTGGTGGCGATCTGCGCGAAACGGGGGTCGCCGGAGAGCTCCGAAGCCTTGAACAGCAGTTCGAGGTTCATCATGTTGTCGATGATCACAGGGTAGTTCCATTTGCCGAAGTCCCACGAGCGGATAAGCCCCACGGCGGGGTCATACCTCTTGACAAGACTCTCGGCGCCGTTGACCAGCGTCTTCACGCAGGCCTTCTCGCCCGTCAGACGCAACTGGTTGCCGTAGCTGCACATGAGCATGAAGCCTATGTCGTGGTTGCCGGTGTAATATTGCACCGTGTCGAGACGGGCGGTATAGCTTCGAGCCATGGCGGCAAGGCTCTCCTCGCCCCGAAGTTCGTAGATCAGCCACAGGCTGCCTGGCAGGAAGCCGCTCGTCCAGTCATAAATATCGGTGGTTCTGTAGAGCCCGTCATTCCACGAACGTGGCAGTCGGGTCGAGTCGGCAAAGCGTGCGGCAAGGCTGTCGAGCTGCGCCTCGGCCGTGGCAAGCGCCTCTTCGGCCCATGCTGTTCGTCCGGCTCCATCAGGCGCGCAACCTTGAACAAGGAGAGTGGCGGCAAGGGCAACGGTCGGAATTAAAACGATCGGTCTCATATGCGAATTGTCTTTGTTTATTACATGCAAAGATAACCCAGGCACACCTAAACCAATGTCAATTGCGGACATAATAATGTTCAATTCCCGCTTGCAAATTTAGATTTTGTGCAATCAATTTTGATTTTTTGCAAATCAACCCGATTCGGGACGTCAGGTCGCCTTATCGCTTAATCAATTTTTATGTCATATCACCCTGAGTGTAGCGAAGTGTAGCGAAGTGTAGCGAAGTGTAGCGAAGTGTAGTCGAATGGTCTCGCTCACAATCTTGCCGGGACCCTTCGTTCCGTTCAGGGTGACATGAATAAGGATTTCGCTCAGTGCGACATGACATGAAAATTGATGGCGCAATAAGACATTGTTAATCAAATGCAAATCACACCTCCTGATCCGCATAATTTATAATTCCGGTTCACAACGCAATCCTGAACCTTTTGACGATCCGTTCGTCCTCACCGCCCCGGCGCTCTCGCCCCTGACGCGACCGGCTAAGTGCATCCCATTTGACCGGGTCGACATTGCAGCCTCGTCCTGAGCTGTGCCGTCGTCTTCTCGATCCCCAAACTCCCATCTTCACCATCCACGCCCCGTAACCCATCGTAAGTTAAAAAACTAACAATCACAACCTGACCAAATCAAAATAAAAAATTCAAAAAGACGAGAAAGTTTTTCTATATTTGTATAATACGGGATGTCCGGCAAGTTTGGATCGCTCTCGACTTTATTTTGCAATACCGATGAATCAGATCATAGCCATACTTTGGGCGCTCTACGTGGCGGTGGCGGTGGCAATGGTCATTACGATCATCCACGACCGTCGCGACACCACCAAATCCCTTGCATGGATCGTGGTGGTGTCGATGATCCCCTTCGCAGGCATGGCGCTCTATATCCTTTTCGGGCGCAACCATCGCAAGAACAAGATTTTCAACCGCAAACTGATCAAGGACCTCCAGCAGATCGAGGCGCTGAGTTCGCGGCAGCTCAAGTATCTCGACGAACTGCAGAAGCAGAGCCTGCACAACAACCAGATCTTCGGCAACAGGGAGATCATCACCCTGCTGCTGAACAACAACAAGGCGCTGCTGACCACCCGCAACCGCATCGACCTGCTGAACAACGGCAGGCAGGCTTTCGATGCTCTGATCGAGGCCATCGCCGCGGCCCGGGAGTCGATACATCTGGAGTATTACATCTTCGAGAACGACCATTTGGGGCGGCGCATAGGCGATCTGCTGATGGAGAAGGCCCGCAGCGGGGTCGAGGTGCGGCTGATCTACGACGCGGTGGGCAGCTGGGGGCTCAGCGGCGAGTATATCCGTCAGATGCGCCGGGCGGGGGTCGAGGTGCGCACCTTCATGCCGGTGGCTTTTCCTTGGCTCACCAGCAGGGTCAACTACCGCAACCACCGCAAGATAGTGGTGGTGGACGGACGGGTGGGTTTCACCGGAGGGATGAACATCGCCGACCGTTATCTGGCCACCAAAGGGCGCAAGGCGTGGCGCGACACACATATACGGCTCGAAGGCGACGCGGTGGTGATGCTGCAGACGATCTTTGTAACCGACTGGTTCTTTGTCAGCGGGCACGAGCAGCTGGACGATCAGAAATACTTCCCACGCAACGACATCGACGGTTTCGTACCGATGCAGATAGCTTCGTGCGGCCCCGACTCGGATTGGGCTTCGATCATGCAGGCCTATTTTGCCGCCATCAACAAGGCCAGGGATCACATATACATCTGTTCGCCCTACTTCTTGCCCAACAACGCCATCTACACCGCCCTGAGGGTCGCCTCGCTGAGCGGGGTCGACGTGCGGATCATGATCCCCAAACATGCCGACCACAAGGTGGTCTATTGGGCCACCTGCTCCTATATCTCCGACATGCAGCGCGCAGGGGTGAAGGTCTATCAGTATCACAAGGGGTTCAACCACTCCAAGCTGCTGATGATCGACGGGCAGATGTGCTCGATAGGCACAGCCAACATGGACATACGCAGCTTTGAGGACAATTTCGAGGTGTCGGCCATGATCTACGACCCGGTTTTCACGGCCCAGCTCGAGGAGCTGTTCCACGCAGACCTGCACGCGAGCACCCTGATCGACCCCAAAAAGTGGGACAAACGTCCCCGCTGGAGAAAATTTGTCGAGGGGCTGTGCAGTCTGCTCAGTCCGCTGCTGTAGAGATAATTGGCTGCTGAGGAAGTTGTCGATCGCGGCCCGCGGACGGCGGGGGGCTGCCATATTGTGGCGGCCAGACCCGATGCCGTAAGGCGAGGGCGCACCGGACAAAGGTGATGTTGGCGGCTTGGCTTCGCGTTTTTTGAACACTCTTTCGATCTCCATCGCCTCTTCGAGGCGAAGCATCCCCGACATTGAGTCGAGGCGTTAAGCGAGCGGAGAAAATTGAGCGCCCGGCGACGCCACTTGTTTGACGACGTTAGGCTCCCAGTGGGGACTAAAAGGAGGAGATTTGGCGTCGTTTGGTCCTTTTTATAAAAAAGGACCGCTACGCGCAGAGCAGTCTTAAAAGACTTTCGACAACGGCTAAACTCAAGGCTTATGGCAAGACGTTGCTTGCTTTTCGGCTTTGCGAAGCAAAGTCGTCAGCCCGCAGCCGCCCTCCGCGGAGGGCTGCAAAACCCTCGCTTTCGGCTCGGACAGCCCTCCGCCGTCTGCGGGCCGCCGATAAGACCCCAAACTCATAAAGGACGCTTGTAAACCAATATTTTCTAAGTGCACAACAGGTTATAGCTACTAAAAAAATACAGCCGGTTTAGCGCAATAGAGTTTATACAGGTTAATATGACATGTGGATTTTGTTTCAGTTTTCGGATGGATTTTGCACCGCCGTCAAGGCGCACGGCAGTTCCCATGTAATGGGGATCAGGCACAAAAGACACCGGAAAGAGAGATGAAAGAGACGTGTCATCTTGATCCATGTGAACTCTGATAAATAAGTTGCGGGCTCGGGCGATCCGGGTTTTGGCTACGCACAAAAAAGAGGTCATAAGAGAGATTAACAAGGGGAGTATACTCCCCTTG
>BNXD01000086.1 GCA_025999315.1 Bacteroidia bacterium
AAACCGAAACCCTTGATATAGTACTTCTCAACAAAGTAACGAAACGACCGGTCGTGGTCGGGACTGATCGGGAAAAACTCATCGAGCTGAAAAAAATACAACGACCCAAAGTCCGGCGTCTTGCCCTTCAAGCCAACCTTCTCGAGCATCCCTCCCTCGGACTCCGACTGCCAGTTGGCCAGATAGTACTGCATCCACTTGATGAAAAACTCGGGAGTCTTGCCCGTCGGCAGCGCAACAACACCTCCCGGATTCAGACAAACCCACTCCAAAAACCGCAAAGCGGTCAACTGCCCAAGAGTTACATAGTTGTCGACCGTGATCGTCGGTATCCGCCGCAACGTCCCAACCTGATCCCGGTAAATATCTTCCCGACAAAACAAACGCTCAACCTTACTCTCTGTGTTGTATTTCATATCAAATAATATTTTTTGGTGTAATAACAAAGTTAAGTAAAAAATCCAAAAGTTTAGCGAATGCAATGCTTTTTATTCCAATCTTAAGCCATAAAGCCGGGACGTTTGAAACGTCCCGGCTTTACCGCGGCAGGCGGCAGGCGACCTATCTGATCAGCTCCACCAACGCATAGGAGTCAGCCCCCGCTTTGGGAGCCTTTACCGTTAAAAATAAAAACGCCTCTCCCTGCCGCCGCTCCTCGAATGGGATTTCGATGGGAAATTCCAAGACAGAATTATCTCCGCTCAAGGTCGCGTTCGGCTCGACCAATCCCTTGGACTTGTGGTCGGCCCAGAACTGCACCTTGATTATCTCGATCGGATCCTTTCCATTCATGTGGCGTATGCGTACCCCCTTATTGCTGAAAAAATCCTCCGAGTTTAGCTGAAACGTGAGGCGCATCTCATCTTTTTTCAACTCCATGGGCGACCATCCACCCAACTCCTGCGCCGACTGCCCCTCCATCAGCAAATTGATCTCACTGCTGCTGCCGACCAGCGCCCTGGACTCTCCGACAATGTCAGAATAGGGTTTGACAGGCGAGACGCCGCGCTGCTGCTCGGCATATTTATACTCCCAGTGGTCGAAGTCGAACGCCGTACCGCTCTTCTTGGCTGCGAAATAGTGCTCCCAGCGAGGGATATAGTAGTCGCGGATCAATCCCGACCAGATGCGGCAAGCATAATCATTGAGGCTCGCATCGCCATTACCCGGTCCCCATACGGTCACAAGTCGGCGGGCATTGGTTTCGTAACGATCGCTCTCCTCGGGCGTTCTGCCGAAGGCGCGGGCGTAATCGATCCATCGCTCCATACGCATGTCCGGGTGCGATTCAAAAAAACGGTCGGCTGTCCGCATCAGGCGCATGAACTCCTTTTCATACCCGGCGGCTTTGGCTCTGTCGCCGGTGATATAGCAACGGTGTATCTGGTCGGTCAGCACGTCGGCCTTTCCGAAAGCGTAAAGACCGCTCCACATGGCAAGGTCGGTCATATAGAGTTTGTTTCCCGACAATTTGTCGGCAGCGGCCATGAACGACTCGATGGCCTGGAAATGTTCGGGTGAAACATCGTATTTGCGACCGCCGATCGAGAAAGGACGAAGCTGCGTCTTATATTGGGCGCGGTTGGTGCACTTTCCATATGAAGTGCCAAGCATTTTGTCCCAAAAGACCTCGATCTCGACCGGGCACGATCCGTAACGCAATGTGGAATAGTGTTTCAGCCACTGCCGTATATCTATTTTCGCACTCGACCATGCGGCGTCGGAGATGATCTCATAGACCACATCGTTGTTCTCAACCCCTTCGGGCGCGGTGCCGAAACCGACGAGATTGCCGCGGTTGGGCGACTCGAGGGCCATCAGGTGGCCGTTGGCGTAAAATTCGAGTTTGCCGATGGGACACGAGCGGCCGCCGAAATTGGGCACGGTGCTGAAAACCCATTGCTTGCCGTAGAATTTGGGGGCATAGTTCCACGTGTATTCGTTGCGCCAGATGTCGTTGTTGAAGTCGACGCTCAGATCGAGCACCATCATTTTGTCGTCCGGCGCGCCCGACAGCAGGGCTTCGATGCTCTCAGGATCCCAGATGCTGCGCTGGAAGCCCAGCATCCACCCCTGTATGACCCACACCGCGTCGGGATTGACCGCCGCAATGGATTTGTAGACCGAACGGCTGTACGACGAGATCTGGTCAAAACGCTCCTTGGTCCCTTTGGCCGCGAAGGGAATCTCCATCTCGTTGAAGCTGTCGGCCAGATAGTATTTCGCCTTGCCAAACTCCTTCTCCCACTCCTGAATATACAGTTTGGAGATGTATTGATAAAGATCGGTCTCGGGCAGGATGAAGTGGCACTTGAAATAGCCGCCCCATCCGGTCGTTATAAGGTTGACTTCGGGGCGTATTCTTTTTACGGCTTCGGGGACGAATCCGGCAAAAGCGTTGTAGATGGGCGACATGTCGAGCAGGTTCATGCGATCGACCATTTTGTGTTCCAGCTCTATGGTCTGGTCGTACCACTTTTGCGAGAGAGGTGCGTCGAGCGCGGACATGTTGCCCATGCGGAACCACGGCAGGTGGGCCGGGCCGGTAACGAAATCGTCGATCTCGCTCTCGGTCAGCCCAAGTTGACGCCACACCCGTGCGAATATGGCCTCGCTGCCGATGGGCGAGAGCGGCATGTCGAACCCGTGCAGAGCCATCCAGTCGAGCTCCTTCTCCCAGCGATCCCACTGCCAGTAAGGAGTGGTGTAGCCCAGCGTACAAACGTTCATGTAGTATCGGTGCCTGAATGGCGAGACCACCTTTTTCGGCGACTGGTTCGGCAACTTCTTGGGCAACTTTATGTTGTTATCAGACCACGTAACCATGCCGTAGCCGTTGGACTTCACATAGTCGTAAAATCCGTGACAGACAGCTACGGGAGTGCTGCCCTTGACCGTCAGGATGTTCTTTTCGACCGAGGTCGAGAACCAGTCGCTCCCCCCGGCGTCGCGCCCTGCGATCTCTATGCGGATGTTTGCGGGCGAATAGCCGAGCGTGCGTTCGATCACTCCGCGAGCCGCGGTTTCACCCGGCGAGGCCTGCCTGGCTTGTGCGGACGGCGCGGCTTTCAGAGAGATGCCGCTTGCCGTTAGCAGGAAAATAAGAAATAACGAACTCCTTTTCATTTTATAATTTTTTGATTTGAAATTTTTACATCGTGCTTGCCCGAGGTAAGAGCGAACGTGTTTCGGCCGCCGGAGATCATGCCCTGCGGCAGCGTTACCTCCGCGCTGCTGCCCGCAGGGATCTCTATGTGCCACTCGATGGAGCCCCGGCTCCGGCGCCAGTTGCTGACTATATTGCCGCAGACCGAGTTGTAGGATGCCTCGACGAACTCCAAACCGTCGGGGAAGACAGGCTTCATAACTACCTTGCGAAAACCCACCTCGTCGCGGTCGGTGGCTATGCCGGCCAGCGACTCGTAATACCACACGAGCAGGTCGCCGAGCAGCATCACATGGTTCTGCGAGTTCATCAGCGGAGCGGCCGTATTGCCGTTCCACAGCTCCCAGATGGTGGTGGCTCCGTTGTCGATCATATAGCCCCAACTGGGGTATGTCCGGGCGCTCGCTATTTTGTATGCGAGGTTCGCGTTGCCGTATCTGGTCAGCCCCTGCATCAGGCAGGCTATGCCTATGACTCCTGAGCTTACATGGCCATTGAACTCAACTTCCGTCCTGCGGACGACATTATCGAAAACCCGCTGTCCGTACTCGGGCAGGGCGATCCCCGACATGAGCGAGATCATGTTGGCCGTTACGGTGTTGTTGCCGTAGCAACCGGCGGCCTTGTCGAAATATTTTTCGTTGTAGGCCTGCCTTATCTTCGCGGCAAGGGTGTCGAACTGCTCGCGGTCGCCCTGCTGTCCGGCGATGGCAGCGAAACGGCTCATCAATTGCAACAGACGGTAGAATGTGGCGGTGCTCAGTATCGCTTTGTCGGTTTTTCGGGCCGGATCTTTCGTCCAAATAATTTCCAGGCTCTCCGGCGGCACACACCAGTCGCCGTAATGGTCTTTGGTAACGATATGGTCGGTCATGTAGTTCGACACGGTGAAATCGACCCACCGCTTCATCGAAGCGTAATGTTCTCTGACGGGTCGGGCGTCGCCGTACTGCTCGTAGAGCATGTTGGCGGCGAGAA
>BNXD01000087.1 GCA_025999315.1 Bacteroidia bacterium
CGACCGTTTCTATCCACCCGCCTCGGCCGACGAGCGACAGCAGCTCAGAGAGAGGCTGGGCATCGACAGGGATGCGTTCGTGATCGTTTCGATGGGCGGGTGTACCCCCAACAAGAACCACCACGACATCATACGCGCCCTGCCTCTGATAAGAGAGGCGTTCTATGCGCTCTATCTGCATCTGGGCAGCGGAGGCTCCGAACCCGAAGAGAGAGAGCTGGCCCGTGAGCTCGGCATGAAGGACTTTGTCCGCTTCGAGGGCAATGTCGACAATGTACGGGACTACCTGGCGGCGTCGGATGTGTTTGTCATGCCCTCGCGTTTCGAGGGGCTGGGCAATGCGGCCATCGAGGCCATGGGGTGCCTCACCCCGGTGGTGTTGTACGACGCCCCGGGGCTGAGGGATCTGATCCATGACGACGACAACGGTTTTCTGATAGCGCCGGATCACCGCCTGATCGCCCGAAGTTGCATCATGCTGCACGACGACCCTGCCGGGACTCGCGCCCGGGCCGAAAAGGCCCTGACCATGGTCGGCCGGGAGTATGATATTGAACAGGCGGTGGAACGTATCTGTTCGCTCTACATGATCTGAAATTCAATATGTAATGCGAATTAGGGATTGAAAATCACCATGTCATGCCGAGCGAAGTCGAAGCATCTCAGAATAACCGCATTAGCAGCCTTGTCGAGACCCTTCGACAGGCTCAGGGTGACATAAGAATAAAAAGAGGTTGAAATATAAAATGTCATGCTGAGCGCAGTCGAAGCATCTCAAGATAACTTATTTAACAGCCTTGCCGAGACCCTTCGACTTCACTTTGTTCCGATCAGGGTGACATGGCATGAAAATTGAGAAACGATAAGTGAGAAGTGAGAAATTTTTTGAAAAAATGTCATGCTGAGCGAAGTCGAAGCATCTCAAAATAACCGCATTAGTAGCCTTGCCGGGACCCTTCGACTTCACTTTGTTCCGCTCAGGGTGACATGGCATGAAAATTGAGAAACGAGAAGTGAGAAATTTTTTGAAAAAATGTCATGCTGAGCAAAGCGCAACGGAGTGGAGCGAAGTCGAAGCATCTCATACATAATCTTGCCAAGACCATTCACTTCGTTCAGGGTGACACGAACTCAGGGTGATGGAACATAAGATTTAATTCACATATCCCTGAAAAACAAAGAAAATAAAATATTCTAACCGATTAATTGAAAATTACTTACATCACCTCTTTTGACAGTCATGAAACAGCCTAAGGCGTTTGCCCTCTATCCGGTCCTGGTCTTATTGGGGAATGTGATTGCCTCCCAGACTTTCGCCCTGAAGATCGGGTCTTTTGTAAATACCTATGTCGCTGTCGCATTCGAGTATATGGCGCTGGGCATGGTTGTCTATTATACCCTGACATGCTATCGCCGGGGATGGATCAATGTTCATGCGCTGGTGGTGCTTCTGGTACTGTACAACATGCTGACCATTCTCAGGGGATACTACATTGCCGACGGTTATTGGGAGTGGCGCAATATGATGATCGTAACCACTTTGGCCCTGCTGGCCCCGCTGAATATCTTTTTGGGCGGCAATCCCGGCTTTGTCAAGACGGCGTTGCGCGGTTTTGTCAGGATCGTGCTGCCACTGGCCGTTGTGGTGGCGCTGCCGATGACCATTTCGGACAAAGAAGACCAATTGTTTGCCAGATGCGTTACGCCGATCTATTTTCTGGTGCTGTTTCTTCCTTTTTTTCTGCGCAGGAAACATCAGGCGCTGGTGCTGGCCATTGCGCTTGCGTCGATATTTTTGGCCATCCTTTTCCGCTCCAACATGGCCAGGATCGCAGCGGCATTTGCGATCGCGGCGCTGTTTTGGTTCTACCGCCATCCCCCGAAGGCGATGCTGGAAGTTTTGCGGAATATTCTGTTTTTCCTGCCGATCGTCTTTTTTGTGCTCGGCGCGACGGGTGTCTTCAATGTTCTGAGGATGAATGACTATATCTCCTGGTCGAGCAAAACCCAGGATGCCGATTTTAACAACAAACTGAAGGCCGATAACCGGACCTTCCTCTATGCGGAGGTCCTCTCGTCGGTGATCAAACACGACAAGGCGCTCTTTGGCGAGAGCGCCAGAGGCAAGTACGAAACGATCGCTTTCAAATATGCTTACTTCAAAGATGGAGCCGACAGGTTTAGCTCCGAGACGGGCATACTGAATCTGTTCCTTTATGGCGGGATTTTTGCAGTGTTGCTCAACGGACTGATCTTCTATTTCGCGTCGTGGTATGCCGTTTGCCGCTCGCGCAACAATCTCGCGCGGGCTCTGGGGCTGTTCATCACCTTTCGCTGGCTGTGGATGTTCATCGAAGAGTTTACCATCTACGACATGAGCTACGTCTTTCTGTGGTTGATGGTCGGGCTTTGCCTCTCCAGAGAGTTTCGCGAGATGTCCGATGCCCGGGTGAAAGCGTGGATCAATAATATTTTTTACAGAAAAGACAGGTATAAAGTAATCTGAGATCATCATGAAGTACGTGGCGGTGCTGATGACCGTTCATAATCGCAGAGAGAAGACGCTCTGTTCGCTCAGGGCGTTGTATGGTTGCGCCTTGCCCGACAATTGCGTGGTGAATGTCTATCTGACCGACGACGGATCGACCGACGGCACTGCCGAGGCCGTGGCCAAAGCCTTTCCGATGGTCAGGATATTGCACGGCGATGGCAATCTCTACTGGAACCGCGGCATGATCAACTCGTGGCGAGAGGCCTCCTCGGCCCGCGATTACGACTTTTACCTGTGGCTCAACGACGACACTTACCTTCGTTCGACCTCTCTCGAAGTGATGCTGGGCGCCTCGGCCCTGCTGGACGACCGGGCCATTGTGGTGGGAACGACCCTCTCCTCCGACCGCCACCGTGTTACCTACGGCGGGTGGGTCGACCGGAAGCTGATCGTCCCCGACGGTACGTTGCAGCGATGCACCAGTTTCAACGGCAATATTGTCCTGGTGCCGGGGGCTGTTTTCGATGTGGTGGGGATGCTCGACGGCCGGTTTCACCACAACCTGGGCGATATTGACTATGGGCTGCGTGCCGGCGATCGTGGGATCGCATCGTATGTTGCGCCGGTGATTTGCGGCTATTGCGACCGTGGCCCGCAGCGTCCGCCTCGGAAGACACTGCGAGCAAGGCTGGCCGACCTCTACTCGCCGCTGGCCTCGGCCCATCCGCGCCACTTTTTTCTTTTCGAGTTGCGCCACCACGGCCTGCTGCCCGCCCTGGCACACTGGATCAAGTTGCACCTTCGTGCGTTGATGCCACACCTCGAAGGTACGATCCGTCGGATGGCCGGAAAACCACGAGATAAGAAAACCCAACATATTTGATTACCCGCGCTGATGAAAGTGGTCATTACACATAACGATTTTCGGCTCTACTATCCGCCCCGGCTGCTGGCCCTGCAGGAGTTTTTGGAGCTACGGGGCGACGAGCTCCATGTGGTCGAGCTGTTCGAGGAGAGCCTCGACTATTCATTTTCGCACGACGACAAGAGCGTCTTTCACCACCATCAGTACCTCTTCCCTTCCTGGCGCGGGGTGCCCATCCGTGAGATCGGGCGCAGGTTGACCGCGACCCTCGAGAGAATCGATCCCGACGCGGTGGTGTGCGGGGCGATCGCTTTTCCGGCGGGGGCGGTGGCTGTCAGGTGGGCTGCGCGGCGGGGCCGTCCGGTGGTGTCGATGGACAACGCCCGCCGGGAGACTTTTAGGCGCAGCTGGTTGAATCATTTTATCAAGCGACGCATCTTCCGCCACGTCGACGCTTTTTTGTGTCCGGCCCCGGCTTGGAACGAGTCGCTCGAGTGGTGGGGTT
>BNXD01000088.1 GCA_025999315.1 Bacteroidia bacterium
TTACACGACAGATCATTGTCATGTCCCGGATCGAAAATCACCTGAAAACCCCGCCCCTGATGAAAAAATTTCCGATAAGCGCACTTGCCCTTGCAACGTTATGTCTGTCATACGGCTGCCGGAGTCAACGACCAAATGCCGAAATCCATCCCTCCGATTACGTCAGCACGCTGGTGGGGACCATGTCGACATTTGCGCTCTCGACGGGCAACACCTATCCGGCGACGGCAGTTCCCTGGGGGATGAACTTCTGGACGCCGCAGACAGGCCGCATGGGCGACGGGTGGACCTACAACTATGCCCACAACAAGATTCGCGGACTGAAACAGACCCACCAGCCCAGCCCGTGGATCAACGACTACGGCCAATTCTCGCTCATGCCCGTCAAGGGGCGCGACAAGACAGGCGAGGATGCCCGCCAGAGCTGGTTTTCGCACAAGTCGGAGACGGCAAAACCCTACTTTTACAGCGTCTACTTGGGCGACCACGACATCACGGCCGAAGTGGCTCCGACCGGCAGAGCGGCCATCATGCGGTTTACTTTTTCTGAGAGCGACCAGAGCGGCGTGGTGATCGACGCCTTCGATCGAGGGTCATATGTCAAGATCATACCGGAAGAGAATACGGTAGTCGGCTACACCACCCGCAACAGCGGCGGGGTGCCCGACAACTTCCGCAACTGGTTCGTGGTGAAGTTCGACACCCCGTTCGCAACGGCGCAGGTCTGGAAAGAGGGCGGCAAGACGCTCCCGGACAGGAGCGAATACACCGGCGACCATGCCGGCGCCATGGTCGGTTTCGACACCCGGCGCGGCCAGCAGGTCAACGCCCGCGTGGCCTCGTCGTTCATCAGCCTCGAGCAGGCATACACCAACCTCAAAGAGCTGGGCGACGCCGACTTCGACCGGGTGAAGGAGGCTGCCCGACAGAGCTGGGACGATGTGCTGGGGCGCATAACTCTCGAAGGCGGCGCCGACGGACAGTATCGCACTTTCTATTCGTGCCTCTACCGCAGCCTGCTCTTCCCGCGCAGGTTCTACGAAATAACCGACAGCGGCGAGGTCGTGCACTACAGCCCCTACAACGGCAAGGTCTTGCCGGGATACATGTACACCGACACGGGATTCTGGGACACGTTCCGCTGCCTGTTCCCTCTGTTGAACCTGCTCTATCCGTCGATCAACGCCGAGATTCAGCAGGGGCTTGCCAATGCCGCCCTCGAGAGCGGATTTCTGCCCGAATGGGCCAGCCCTGGACATCGCGACTGCATGATAGGCAACAACTCGGCTTCGGTGGTGGCCGATGCCGTGGTCAAGGGCATCACCGGCCAGAACCTGCAGGCGATCTACGATGCGCTCGTCCGTGGAACGGAAAACGTATACCCGGGCGTGGGTTCGACCGGACGCACGGGGCACGAATACTACAACACGCTCGGCTATGTGCCCTATGACGTGGACATCGACGAGAATGTTGCCCGGACGCTCGAATACGCCTACGACGACTGGTGCATCCTGCAGCTGGCCAAAAAGCTCGGCCGTCCGCAGAAGGAGCTCGACCTGTGGGCTTCGCGGGCGGTGAACTATCGCAATGTCTTCGATCCCGGGACCAACCTTATGCGCGGCCGCAACCTGGACGGCAGTTTCCAGTCGCCGTTCAATCCCTACAAATGGGGCGACGCCTTCACCGAGGGCAACTCATGGCACTATACCTGGAGCGTGTTTCATGATGTTCAGGGGCTGATCGACCTGATGGGCGGCAGGGAGAAGTTTGCGCAGATGCTCGACTCGGTCTTTGTGGTGCCGCCCGTCTTCGACGACAGCTACTATGGCCAACAGATACACGAGATCACCGAGATGGTGATCATGAACATGGGCAACTACGCCCACGGCAACCAGCCCATACAGCACATGATATATCTCTACGACTGGGCCTCACAGCCATGGAAAACGCAGCACCGGGTGCGTGAGGTGATGGACCGCTTCTACAGCGCAGCCCCCGACGGCTATTGCGGCGACGAGGACAACGGCCAGACCTCGGCATGGTATGTCTTTTCGGCCCTCGGGTTCTATCCCGTCTGTCCTGCCTCGGACGAGTACGCCATAGGCTCGCCGCTGTTCAAAAAGGCCGTCATAACGCTCGAGAACGGCAAAAAGATAACCCTTTCGGCCCCGGACAACTCTGCCCGAAATCGCTACATCGCAGGATTGACGGTGAACGGTAAAAACTGTACGCGGAATTATCTGCGCCACTCCCAGCTCATGCAAGGTGCGACCATCGACTTCAGGATGGCCCCGGAACCCGAATATGGGCGGGGAACAGGGGCCGACGATCGTCCGTATTCGTTCTCCGGCAGTGCGAGATAGCTCCGAGGGTCGTTTAAATTTTCCTCTTCGGGTCCGGCGCCGCCCCTCCTTTCGTTACCGCCTCTTCATTGCCCGGCAAACTTTAGGGGTGTGCTAACACTTAGGGCGTGTTCACATAAATCGGGATATTCGGATTTAATGCTGTTGTGGATTGCAGTCGAGGCGCTTTCCCGAAGTAATACCGGGAAAGTATTTCGAGGGGAAGCAACGAAGACAGAAGCCACAACAGCGTTGAAGACGGGTGTGCCGATTTATGTGAACACGCCCTAATCCTTGCGATAACTCACAAAAGCCAGTCGGCGGCTGTCGGGAGCCCACGAGTTGACGTTGATGGTCCCCTGCCCTCCGAAAAGCTCCGCGAGCAACCGTGGAGCGCCGCCCGTAGAGGGCATGAGCCACAACTCCACGTTCTTGTCGGCCGGATGCGCCCCGGGGTCTACATCGCCTTTGCGATAGGCGATATATACGACCTGCTTCCCGTCCGGGGAGAGGTGCGCAAACCAGCTGTTGCGATCGTCGTGAAAGGTCATTTGGGTCTGCTTCGACCCGTCGGTTCTCATGCGCCATATCTGCATCAGCCCGCTGCGCACGGAGTTGAACCAGATGAATCTCCCATCCGGGGAGTATTCGGGCCCGTCATCGAGCCCTTCGGTCGTGGTGAGCCTTTTTTCCGTTCCGCCTTTGGCCGGGATGGTATATACGTCATAGTTGCCTCCCCGGTTGGCGCAATAGGCCAAACGACGCATGTCGGGGCTCCACCCGTGCAGATAGCTGGGAGCCTCAGGGGTAACCAGCGTCGGTTCTCCCCCCTCGAAGGGCAGGGTGTAGATGCGCGAACGGTTGTCTTCCCTGCTGACGTGGCTGATGGCTATCTGCCTGCCGTCGGCCGAAAGCACATGATCGTTGTTGCACCTGTCGGCAAATCCGGTATCGATCTCCACAGGGTCCCCTCCCCGGTCGGGCGATATTTTGTAGAGCCGGCCGCGACTGTTGTAGATCAGCCATTTGCCGTCGGGCGTCCAGTTGGGCGCCTCGATGATATAGGGAAATTCTTTGACCGTTTTGCGGCTGCCGTCCGTTATGTCAATGATCTCCAATATGCTCGAGCCTTTTCTTTGCTGCTGCGCCGATGCCGCAAAGGCGCATAACAGGCAGGTCGACAGGAGGGTAAAAGTTCTTTTCATATTTCTGCCGTTCATTTAAAACGCTGGTTTAAAAGCGTCATTTTGTTAAAGAATAGACCGTTTGTTTTTGCGTCGTTTTAGGGTCTATTCAGCCGCTGCGCGCGGGGCGGTCCTTTTTTATAAAAAGGCCCAAACGACGCCAAGCCGAGAGCCATCCGAGCTCGCTCGGAAATGGCCGAGGCGCGAAGGAGTAAGGCGAGCGTCTTTTTGCGAGCCAACAATCGCCGCCTGCGCTACGGGGCTACGTTGAGGTTGTTTAAACTTCTCCGCTCTTGT
>BNXD01000089.1 GCA_025999315.1 Bacteroidia bacterium
CGTGGCCACGCAAGCGCCGCAGCCGATGCAGGCGGCGGCGTCCATGCTCTCGTCGGCATCCTCCTTCGAGATGGGGATCGAGTTGGCGTCGGGAACACCGCCCGTGTTGACCGAGATGAACCCCCCGGCCTGCAGTATCTTGTCGAAAGCGCCGCGGTCGACCGCCAGATCTTTCACAACGGGGAAAGCGCGCGAACGCCACGGCTCGATGACGACAGTCTCTCCGTCGTTGAATTTACGCATGTGCAACTGGCAGGTTGTTACCTCGGTATCGGGCCCGTGGGCCTCGCCGTTGATATGCAGCGAGCACATGCCGCAGATGCCCTCGCGGCAGTCGTGATCGAAGACTATGGGCTCGCGACCGCTGTGTATCAGGTCGTTGTTCAGAACGTCGAGCATTTCGAGGAACGAGCTGTCGGGCGAGATGCCGTCAATCTGATAGGTCTCGAAACCGCCTTTGGCTTTGGCGTCGCTCTGGCGCCATATTTTCAGTGTGAGTTTCATTAGAGGTTGTTTAAGGTTTCGCTCTCCCGTTAATCTTTATAGTTGCGTTGTGCCAGGTGGACCGCCTCGACGGCGAGCTCTTCCTTGTGCAGTTCGGGCTCGGCGTCGGCGCCACGATACTCCCACACGGCGGCATAGGCATAGTGTTTGTCGTCGCGCAAAGCCTCACCCTCGGGGGTTTGGAACTCTTCGCGGAAATGGCCGCCGCACGACTCGTTGCGGCCGAGCGCATCGCGGGCCATCAACTCGCCCAGTTCGAGGAAGTCGGCCACACGCAAAGCCTTCTCCAGCTCCTGGTTGAAGCTTGCGGCCGAGCCCGTAACCTTGACATCGCGCCAGAACTCCTCTCTGAGCGCCTTGATCTTGTCGATGGCCGTGGACAGGCCCTCCTTGTTGCGCGCCATGCCCACATTTTCCCACATGATGTGGCCCAGTTTCTTGTGCAGATCGTCCACCGACTGGCTGCCACCCACGGCAAACAGCCGCTCGATGCGCGCACGGGCAGCCTGCTCGGCCTGCTCGAACTCGGGGCTGTCGGTCGACACGCGGGGCGACTGTATCTCGCGCGAGAGGTAGTCGCCAATGGTATAGGGCAGCACGAAGTAGCCGTCGGCCAGCCCCTGCATCAGGGCCGAGGCGCCGAGGCGGTTGGCTCCGTGGTCCGAGAAATTGGCCTCGCCGATGGCGTAGAGCCCGGGGATGGTGGTCATCAGGTTGTAGTCGACCCAGATGCCGCCCATGGTGTAGTGGACCGCCGGGTAGATCGTCATCGGCTCTTTGTAGGGGTTGACGTCGGTGATCTTCTCGTACATCTGGAACAGGTTGCCATAACGCTCGCGGATCACCTTCTCGCCGAGGCGTTCGATCGCCGTACGGAAGTCGAGGAAGACGGCCAGACCAGTCTGGTTGACCCCGAAGCCTGCATCGCAACGCTCCTTGGCGGCGCGCGATGCCACATCGCGCGGCACGAGGTTGCCGAAGGCCGGGTAACGTCTCTCGAGGTAGTAATCGCGATCCTGCTCGGCAATTTCCGAGGGTTTTTTCCTGTTCTGGCGGATCAGCTCGACATCCTCGATATTCTTGGGCACCCAGATGCGACCGTCGTTGCGCAGCGACTCGGACATCAGTGTCAGTTTGCTCTGCTGCGTTCCGTGCACCGGGATACACGTGGGGTGGATCTGAGTAAAGCACGGGTTGGCGAACATCGCCCCTTTGCGATAGCACTGCCATGCCGCCGAGCCGTTGGAGTTCATGGCGTTGGTCGACAGGAAGAAGACGTTGCCGTAGCCGCCCGAGGCGACCACCACGGCGTGAGCTCCGAAACGTTCGATCTGCCCCGTTACGAGGTTGCGGGCGATGATGCCCCGCGCCTTGCCGTCGACCAGCACCAGGTCGAGCATCTCGTGGCGCGGATAGCTCTTCACGCTGCCCTTGGCTATCTGGCGGTTGAGGGCGGCATAAGCCCCCAGCAGCAACTGCTGTCCCGTCTGTCCGCGGGCATAGAACGTACGCGACACCTGAGCGCCGCCGAAAGAGCGGTTGTCGAGCAGGCCGCCGTACTCGCGCGCAAAAGGCACGCCCTGAGCCACACACTGGTCGATGATCAACCCCGACACCTCGGCCAGACGGTGAACGTTGGCCTCACGGGCGCGGTAGTCGCCTCCCTTGATGGTGTCGTAGAAGAGACGGTGGACCGAGTCGTTGTCGTTCTGATAGTTCTTCGAGGCGTTGATGCCACCCTGCGCGGCGATGGAGTGGGCGCGGCGGGGCGAGTCGGAGATGCAGAACGCCTTGACGTTGTAGCCCAGCTCGCCCAGCGAGGCGGCTGCCGACGCACCGCCCAGACCGGTGCCGATGACGATCACCTCGAGTTTGCGTTTGTTGGCGGGGCTGACCACCTTGATCTGCGATTTGTGTATGCTCCACTTCTCGGAGAGCGGTCCCTGCGGTATCTTTGAATCCAATGTTGCCATATCTTATAATCTCTTAGGGAGGTTTGTTTGAATTTTCGTACAGAAGTTATTTGAGAGCTATTTTGCGCCTGTATTTGTTCGGCCAACGAGGCGCATAGCGGTTTCCATGTAACAGGGAGGCGGGGCAAATAGAGGTGTGAAAGAGCCTCAAAGAACGAGAGCACGAAGATTTAAACAACCTCCAATGAACGAACGTAGAAAACGATCACCACCGCCGCAAAACCGAGCATCATCAGCGTAGCGATGGCCTGGGCGCACCATTTCAGGCGCGGATACCATTTGCGATTGGCCCAGCCGACGGTCTGGAACATGCTCCACATGCCGTGAGTGAGGTGAAACCAGATGGCCGTCAGCCAAACCAGGTAGATGACACAATAGAGGGGCTGAGAGAAGAGCCCTGCGATCAGAGCGGCGCCATTCTTGGGCGAAGTGCCCAGCGCATTGACATGCTCGCCGCGCAGCTCGACCAGCTGCATGTTGTACCAGAAATTGTAGAGGTGCATCAGCAGGCCGCAGGCGATCACAAGGCCGAGGATGTACATATTCTTTGAGGCCCAGCTCACCCCCTGCTCGGCGGCGGTAACAGCATAACGCTGTTCGCCACGCGCCCGGCGATTGCCCAGTGTCAGCCATGTGGCATAGAGTATGTGCAGCGCCACACCTGCCGCCAGCACCAGCGTTCCCACCAGAGCATACCAGTTGGCCCCCAGAAAGGCGCAGATAGCGTTGTAGCTCTCGGCCGAAAATAGCACCACAATGTTCATCGTCAGGTGAAAAAGCAGGAACAGGATCAAAAAACACCCCGAAATGCTCATCACCAGTTTGCGCCCGATCGAAGATGAAAAAAGATTTGCCATATAATCGTTATATTTGTTTTCGGATGTTGCTTTTATCGACATATTTTGCAGTTTTGCCTGCCAAAACTGCCGACTCCCTCGCCCGTGTAGCGGCTTTCAGCCGCTGGAGGGGCGGGCAGGGAGTCGAAAAAAAGTATCGAGATGAAATTTTTACTCCCCAATTTTATTGACATCGCAACTTGGCGACCAAATTTGCGCTCGCAAAGTTATTTTATTGTTTGCAAAATAACAACATTTTCAGACCGAAAATATGGAAGAAATGCCGTGTGAGGAGAAAAAACTGATCCGCCGGGCGATGCGCGAGCGGCTCGGGGCGTTGACCGAGGCTTACAGAGAGAGGTGTGCTGCGGAGATTTTCGCGCTGGCCGAGGGGCTCGAGGCGTTCCGCATGGCCGGAACCATAGCGCTTT
>BNXD01000090.1 GCA_025999315.1 Bacteroidia bacterium
CGAAGATTCTATGCCGAGGATGGTGATGTGGTCTCTCATTCTGGATTGGAACGTAGTTTGTATTATGAATGTTGTCGGATCGAAGGTAAAAGGCCGATACACGCGATGTTAAACAAAAAAATTTGTACTTTTGTCAAATTACACACCAAGAACGAGACAAAAACCGGAGGGCAGCGTGCTCCGGAGAGCAAAATATGCGCAAAGTTATAAAAATATCGCTGTCCATACTCTCCTATCTGCTGCTGACGCTGATAGTGGCGCCCGTTTTTGCCTCGGTGTTGCTCTTTTTGCCTGCGGTTCAGAATCTTGCCGTCGCCGAAGCCACCACGTGGGTCAGCGACAAACTGCACACCAGGGTCAGCATCGACCGCATCTATCTGCGCCCGTTCAACCGGTTGGATATAGCCGGGTTCTATGTCGAAGACCTTCAGGGCGATACATTGCTGTATGTCAAGCGCCTGACCGTCGGGATAACCGATCCCGGCATCTTCTCTTCGCGCATATCGCTGGGGCATATAACCCTCGATTCGGGGCTCTTCTATCTGCACGAGGTCGAACCGCGACTGATGAACATCTCCCAGGTGCTGGCCCCGCTCAAGAGCGACAAACAGAAAAAGGGAGGCCATTTTGCGCTCGACGCCTCGTCGTGCCGCATCAGCAGGGTGCGCTTTCGCATGTTGAAAGACTCGGTCATCGCCCGGCCCGAGGGGGCCATCAACTTCACCAATCTGGAAGTGAACGATGTAGCGCTCAACGCCTCGCATATTGCCGTGCGCGACGACAGCATAGCGATGAGCATCGGCAACATCTCGTTTCGTGAGAAGTGCGGATTCGACCTGCAGTGCCTCGGATGGAAAGATTTCTCGATCAGCAGCTCGGGAATGCGTTTTACGGGGATGACCATCATGGCGTTGGGGTCGGACGTGCGGCTGGACCACCTGCACATGCTCTACGACGGCTGGCGGGGTTACATCGATTTTATACATAAGGTGCGTTTCGATGCGCAGAGCTCTCCCTCGCGGTTCGACTTTCGGACGATCAGCTGTTTCGCCCCGCGCATGAAGGAGTGGAACGTTCCGCTGACCGACCTGGTGTTCAACGTCCGGGGACCGGTCAGCGACATGCGGGGCACCCTCAGGCGGGCAACGTCGGTGAACACGCGCGTGGACAACGTGGCCTTCTCGATGAAAGGTGTGCCCGACATCCCCCACACACGTTTCGAGTTCGACATCGGACACATCGAAAGCCCGGCGGACGACATCGAGCGCATCGTGGGATCGATCACCGGCAAACAGCCCATACCCGAAAGTTTGCTCGACAAATTCGCCCCCTGTCGCCTCTCGGGACGTTTTGCCGGCACTCTCACCGATTTCGATGCCGACGGGCTCGTGGCCTCGGCCCACGGCAGCGCCAAGATGGATGTGCATGTCATTGCAGGAAAGAGCGGTACGGCCATAGGCGGGCGAGTGGACGCGCAGGGCGTAGACCTTGGGCTGCTGACGGGCAACCGCAAGTTCGGAGGCATCTCGGTGGCGGCCACCATCGACGGAACGGCGGGCCGGGGAGGCTTGCGCCTGACAACCGACGCCACGGTGCGGGAGTTTCACTTCAACGACTACAACTACAGCAACATAAACCTCAAGGGCGAAATCGCGGGCAAGGTCTATACGGGAAACATCAGTTGCGCCGATCCCAATCTGGAGATGGAGGCGCGCGGGGTGTTCGATCTGCTCGACTCGTTGCCGCGCTACAATGCCGACATCGACCTGCGCCGCGCCGATCTGGTGCGGCTCAGGCTCAACCGGCGCGATTCGGTCTCGGTGCTGAGCTGCCATCTGTCGGCCAACGCCACCGGACGGGGACCGGACGATCTGAACGGGGTGCTCTCGCTCGAAAGGGTGCGCTACCTGAGCGAACACGTCGATGTCAGCACGGGGCCGGTCAAGCTCACGGGCGTCAACACCCCCCAGCGCAAGAGACTCAGCCTGACATCGGACTTTGCCGATGCCGAATATTACAGCCGCAAGAGTTACCGTGAGCTGGCCTCCTCGGTGGTCTCGACCATGAGGGACTATCTGCCCTCGCTGACAGGGGCCGGCAAACGGCCGCAGCGCATCGCCGTCGATGCCGTCTCGACCGGGGAGGGCAACCGCTCGGTGGTGAGGCTCAATGTCAAACAGGCCAACAACGTGGCAGCCATCCTGGTGCCGGGGCTCTCCATAGCCCCCGGCACCAACATGCGCATCGTCTACGACATGATCACCGAGCAACTCACGGCCACGCTGCTCTCGGACAGCATATCCTACAAAAAATACGCGGCCAAAACGCTCAACATCTCAGCCCATAACGTCTCCGACTCGATGCTGCTCGACCTGAAAGCGGAAGTGGTGAGCCTCGCCGGGATCGATCTGCCGCAGTGCACCGTCGCCAGCCACGCCCGCGAGAACAGGATCGATCTGGTGGTCGGTTACAACGACGCGATCAACCGCTCGAGCGCACGGCTGGGGCTGCGTTCGTTCGTGGAGACGGCCGAGGGCGGCGGCGCGAGGATACGAATGGAGATGACCCCGTCGTACGTTGTCAACAGGTCGAGGGTGTGGGACATTGCCGTGCGCAACATCATCTACGACACCTCGCGGGTGGCCATCCGCGGCTTCCGCTTCGAGAGCCGCGGCGAGGGGATCGCCATCGACGGAACGCTCTCGCGCAGCCGCGCCGACACCCTGCACGTGGGGCTGAACAACATGGACCTCCACCCTCTGTCGCGCTTCACCGAATCCATGGGTTACAGCGTGGAGGGACGGGCAACGGGACGGGCCGACATAGTTTCGGGGCTGAGGGAGGCGTTGCTGCAGGCCAATATCGGCATGGACAGTCTGAGCGTTAACAACATCACGATCCCCTCGCTGATCGTCGACAGCAGGTGGGACACCGGACAGCAACGGGCCCGCGGAACCATCGTCGACCGCATGCGGGGCGATACGCTGGTTACGGGCTACTATCGCCCCTCGGAGCAGCGCTACCGTGCCGAGGCGCGATTTGACAATATCGACCTGACGCTGATCGATCCGCTGCTCAGGGGTGTGCTGCGGGGTACGGCGGGCAGGGCCGACGTGCGTCTGTCGCTGGTCGGGCAGCGCAACCACCCCGTGCTGGGCGGAGCCATCAATGTGCGTGGCATGTCGACCACCATCGACTATACCAACGTAACCTACACCGTCCCCACGGCCACGATCGCCATACGCGACAACAATTTCACGATGGCTCCGACCGTCATCCGCGACAGCGACGGCAACCGGGGCGCGATGGAGATGACCTTCGTGTCGAACTACCTGGCCAATCTGAGCTATGAGATCAAAGTCCACCCCGACCGCATGATGGTGATGAACACCCGGGGCGGCAGCGGCGAGAGCTTCTACGGCAAGGTCTACGCCAGCGGTCTGGCCACCATCCGCGGAGGCAAGGCGGGGGTCAACATGGATATAATGGCCACGACGGCGGGCGATTCGGAGTTCACCATCGCACTGTCCAACAAAAGCGACCTGGCGCAGGCCGATTTTGTGCTCTTCCGCCCCAAAAACGCACCACAGAACGTCGGCATCCGCAAAACAACCCCGGCAGGTAAAAAAGAAACGGCCGGCAAATCGCAGAAAAAGGGCAATCTCGACATCAATCTGGCGCTGGAGGTGAGGCCCGACGTCGAGCTGCAGCTGTTGATC
>BNXD01000091.1 GCA_025999315.1 Bacteroidia bacterium
CCATTGTATTCATACGTTCCGGTACCGGCGTTACTGCACCAGAGTGTTGCCATTGTTGTATTGGACGATAATGTCCCTAAAGGGTTTCTGGAGCCGCCCGCAGGGAAATAGTTGGGATAGAGCCAGTTCTGCGTGCTCTTTTGAGTGGGAGAGTAGTAAGCTCCCGGACCGTTGAGGTTGTTCAGATTGGCTGTGGTATCGCTATAAGTCTGGAAAACAGATTGAAAGCCATGCGCCGCATCGTCCTTGTAGAGGTAATCGGTCGTAGAGCCCGAAGACAGAATAACACCTTGCCAAAGGCGTGTTCGTCCAAAGTTCGAGATGACGGTGTTTGTCGCCCTGCGCTCGCAGTGGCGGTCATTGTCTGACGGTCTTGTCTTCCGAATATGTCTCCATGCGCAACAGCTTGCCCTTCTCGGAGTAGTAGCGCCAGCGTCCCTCCTTCTTGCCGCCACGATAGTCGCCACGGCTCTTCAGACGCCCCGAGGGGTGATAGCTCTGCGAGAGACCGTCGAGTTTGTCGGCGCGGTAATGGCGTTTCTCGGTCAGCTTGCCCTCTTTGTATATCTGCACCGCGCCCTCCTTTTTGCCATCTTTCAACGAGGCGGCCAGCGAGATCCCCCCCCGGGCGTCATATTCGACGCGCCGCGTCTCATTGCCCTCTCTGTAGGTGTGGATGTGTTTGAGGCCGCCCTCCTCGTAGTAGCAACGACGCTTGCCGACCATTTTGTCGTGGCGCATGGTGGCGGTGAAGTCGACCTTGCCACTGCGATGGAAGGCTGTGTAGTCTCCCTCGCGTTTGCCTTTGTGAAAGGCGCACCTCCAGCGGACCACCGTGCGTTCGGGGTCGTAATATCCCGTCAGAGGGCCCTCGGCCACCCCTTCGATGAGCGTTATGCGGATAGGGCTGCCCTCGTCCGACCTGCCGTCAATGACGCCCGAAAAGGGGCGACCGGTGTAGCGGTTGCAGTAGAGACTGTCGGGGCCGCGCCGCTCCAGATCGTCGAGCGTGCGGGCCACACTGTCGGCGGAGATCGTCGCAGCAACGAGCGGCGCGGTCGGCGAGGGCAGCGAATCGGCAGAGATGAACAGCGCTGCCCGCGCCGAAAGGGCCGGGGCGAGCAGCAACAGCACGATCAGTCGTTTCATAACTCGATCAGAGAGTGTTTTATGGCGTAGACCACCAGGCTCGCCGTGTTTTTGCATCCGGTTTTGTCGAGAATATTGGCGCGATGGTTGTCGACCGTTCGCTTGGAGATGAACAGGCTGTCGGCGATCTGCTGGTTGGACTCTCCGCGGCAGATGAGCAGCAGTATCTCCATCTCTCGCTGAGAGAGCGTCGCTCCACGGTCTTCGCTGTCCGGTTCGCCTGCGCTTGCCGCACCGGGGGCCAGCTCCAGCAACAACTCGGGCGAGAAGTAGTTGCCCCCGGCCTCTACGGTCGTAATGGCCGAGACGACCTGGTCGAAGGTGGAGTTCTTGAGCAGAAAACCCTTAACACCCACCGACACCATGCGGAAGTAGTACTCTCTCTCGCCGTGCATCGACAGAGTGATGATCTTCAGGCCGGGGTCGTCGGTCAGCGCGCGGGTTGCCGCCTCGATCCCGTCCATGACGGGCATGTCGATGTCGAGCAGCGTTACGTCGGGCCTCACACCGGGCAGCATATCGAGAAACTCCGCCCCATTGGTAGCCTCGCCCACCACCTCCATGCGAGGGTCGGTGGAGAGCAGGCGCATGAGGCCCGTGCGGAACAGCGCATGGTCGTCGACCAGCAAAAGACGTATCGTTGAGTTCATTTCCACCTTGTTGCTTCGTTGAGATCGAGCGCAATGTCGGCCGTCATGCCGTGGCCCGGCCTGCCGGCGATCTTTACGTTTCCCTTGATCGAACCTATGCGCGAGTGGATGTTAGACAGACCCATGCCCGTACCCGTCGACGCCTCGGGGTCGAAACCCTTGCCGTTGTCGGTGTATGCCAAGCGAATCCCTCCCTCGAGCTCGTAGAGCGAGAGGGTGATCTGCGAGGCGCCGGAGTGTTTGAGCGAGTTGGTGATCAGCTCGCTCACCACACGGAACAGGATGATCTCCACATTGCGGTCGAAGCGTTGCGCGCCGAGGTTCGAGTTGAAGGCGATCTTCACCCCGCCGATCGACCGGCTGCGGCGGATGTAGCTGTCGATGGCGCGGTAGAGGCCGAAATCCTTAAGCGTATGCGGGCTCAGGTTGTTGGATATTTCGCGCAGGCTGCGGATCGCCTCGTCGATCATGTAGCTCAGATTGCGCATGATCTCCTCCTCGCGCGGATCGGCAAATCGGGCCTCCATGGCTGAGAGCGACATCTTGGCCGAGGAGAGCAATGGCCCAAGCCCGTCGTGCAGCTCTTTGGAGAAGTGGGCCCGCTCGCTCTCCTCGGTGCGCAGGATGGTGTCGAGGATGCGTTTCTGGGTCAGCTTCTGCTGCAGGGAGGTGTTGTTGATATAGTTGAATATCTTGCTCACATAGAAGATCCCCACCGCAAAACAAAGCGACGAAACGACCCCCACCCATACAAAAAAGTCCGACGGCAAACGCCACTCTTTGCCCGCCACGATCTGATAGTACTGCCCGACCCGCGTCAGGGCCAACGCGCACAACGCCACGGTGAACAGTATCCACGCAACGTTGTATTTGGTCACCGCCATCAGCCTCAAGGCATAGATCGCCGCCAAAAGCTGTGCCGCGACCGATATGAGCAGCAAAATTTCGAGTATCATTTTTTGCCCGTTGTATATTTAACCCTGAGATTTGAAAACAACCGCTCCTCGCATAGCCGGGGTTGACCGCCCTGTTCCGTCAGCGCTTTCGTGCATCGGAGGCGGGCCTCCGCCGGCTCCGGGCTGCGCGGCTCTGCGAGCCGCAATGGGAATCCTGCCGGAGTGAAAAATCGAAAGGCGAGCATCTTTTTGCGCGCCAATAAGTGGCAACCCTAAACCCCCTACTGCACCCGGCGGAAGCGGGCCAGCACGTCGATGTCGGTGATCTCTTTGGAGAGCATCTCGACGGTCTCCTGGGGAATTTTTTTCAGATCGAGCAGCATCATGGCGTCGAGGCAGTTGTTGAACAGCGGATCGACGTTGAAGGCCAGCGCCTGGCTGTTTAGTTGCAGATATTTGCGTATGAGCACGGGGATCGAGAACTCGTCGCGCTCGATGTCGACGACGATCTTGTTGACCAGATCGATCGAGTCGATGCCGTCGATGAGCCCCTCGTCGATGCGGGCGTTGATGCCCTTCAGGCCTGTCTTGGGGTGGACATAACGGGCCAGGCGGCGGTTCATGTGGTGTTTCTGCAAAAAGCGGACGATGATCATCTTCGACACGTCGTCCAGCTCGCCCGAGATGGTGACCGGACCCATGAGGTTGCGGTACTCGGTGTGTTTGAGCAGCACGTAGAGGATGCCCTTCCAGAGCAGCATCAGCGAGACGGCCCTGCGCTGATACTCCTTGACGATGAACGACCGCCCGAGCTCGATGGTCTTCTCCATGACCGGCAGCATCTGACGGTCCATGGAGAAGAGCGAGGTGGCGTAGAAGCCCTTCAGGCCGATCATCGGAGCGATCTCGGCCCCCATACCCATGCGATAGGCCCCCACCAGAGCCTCCTCGGTGGTGTTCCAGATGAAAAGCTGGTGGT
>BNXD01000092.1 GCA_025999315.1 Bacteroidia bacterium
TGGCGAGTTCTTCGTCTCGGCAGCCAACCCCTCCCCGCTCGCTGTTCAGGGCGAGGTTGCGGCTTTGAGAGATGAGAGTTTGTCCGGTTTTCTGCCCGTAGCCATTTTGGCTGTTTCAATAAAAACGCGAATCAAAGTATATTATGTCACCCTGAGCGGAGCAAAGAGATCGAAGGGTCTCGACTATACTGCATCTATCAGCCATTTTGAGATGCTTCGACTTCGCTCAGCATGACATTTTATATTTCAACCCCTGATTTGCATAAAAACACCCGGCGCTGTGAACAGTGCCGGGTGTTTTTATGCAAATCAGTAGCAACCTTAAGGTTGCTGTACCCTTACGATCACCGGACAGTAGTTGTACAGCCTCTCCGCAGGGATGTTGGCCCCGCCCGTACCGGAGTTCGGCTCGATATGGAACCTCACGCTGTAAGTGCCTGTGGAGGCTGCCACGTAGCATTCCGAGCCGGTAGCGTTCCACTGGGTATAGTAAACCTCGTAAAGATCGTTGTCGGAGGGGTCGGGAAAGTAGCATCTTGTCTGTTTGATGCTCTGCCCCGCCGTTGCGTTGCCTGCCCCGATCTGCGACCCCGCACCGAGGATGGAGGTTACGTCCGAGAGGACAGATCCCTTGAAGTATGTTCCGGCAACCGAAGGCAACAGTATGTTGATGCCGCTCGTGGCGGTTATGGCGCCTTTGGTTTGTATGGTCCACATGCGGAAAATGTTGGTGCCCGAACCTGCCGCCGAAGTGAAGTAGAGCGGGGAGGGGTTGGCTGCCGAGACGAAGAACTCGCCACGCACCGGAACGATGTCGTATGCGGCATATGCGCCCACGCCCGGACGGAAAGTTTCGCTGTCCGAAGGGGTGAACAGCGGAGGCATGGCGGCCATGGAGACATGCACCGGCGCGGTGGCTCCGTCGTAGGGGAAGGGATCGTCGGCGCCGTAGCTTGTCAGGTAGCAGGGAACGGTAAAGCTGTCGGCCGTCGGGAAGTTTATCCTGGAGTTGGCTGCGAAGTTGTACTGGGTGTAGGAGACATTGTAAAGCTGGGCGTCGGAGAGATTTTTGAAATAGAACGCATTCTGGTCCCACGAGCGCGACTGGTTGCCGCCGCTCAGCGTCGATCCGTCGCCGCAGATGCTCGCCACCTCGTCCGTTTTGAACCCATTGGTATAACCGGAGGCGTTGTTGAGAGCGAACATGCGACCCACGGCGGTGCCTCTTTTCGAGACGAACCATATTCTCAGCTGCACGCCTGCAACCGATCCTGTGCCGCCCAACGGGTAGAGATAGGTGGTCGGGTCGGTTGTCGATTTGAGCAATTCGGCACGGATGGGTATGACATCGACGTTCAGGTTGTCCCCCACGCCCGGACGGGCGGTCTCGGAGGCGAGAAATTCAAAGCCGTCGCTGCCCGTAACGGGGGCTATCTCCACCGTAGTGGGGTTACGGCTGCCTGCCACAAAATTTTTATTGACCGTTTTGAGAAAAGAATATGTCTGTTTGTTGGTGGCCACATCGATGGTCAGCCCTGCGGGCGAAGCGCTGAAGTCGGTGGGGAAGATCACGATGCTGGCGGTGATGTTGCCGCGTTTGGCGTTGGCCACCGACAGGCTGCCGACATTGGCGCCGAAGCCGCTCGCAACCGGGTTTGCAGCCGTAAGATCGACCGTGGCGGTGGTGGCAAAGGGGGTGTCGGAACCGTTGGTGGCACGTATGGTCACCGACGAGACGGTTTCGCCGACGGGAATACCGACCACATTGATGTCGAGAACGGCCATCAGGTGCGAGAAGCCGAAGGCGATATTGGTCTGCGACGGAGCGGTAGAGATATGCACCGGCGAGGCCGCCATAAAGAGATGGTCGCCCGGCTTGCCCGACTGCGATGCGGGCAGGGTCAATTGATAGGCATTGGCAGGCGATGCGTTTGCCGCGTGATAGGGATATACTGCATAGAGAGTGCGCGCCACGGCGTCGTCGCTGGCCAGCGTGCCGCTGAAATCTGCCGTGGCGGCGCCATGGGCCGAAGTCAGGGCGAAAGGCGCTGCCGTGGAGTTGCCCGCATCGTCCAGTACGCCCAAGGCGTCGTTCTCGGCCCAGATTACGACTTTACCGTTCATCTCGGTGCGGGTGTCGTTGCCCGACGCGGTTATGATCACAAGGTTCGACCCGTCGACGGCGGGAACGACCGTCTGGTCGGTGTTGCATGAGAAGAGCGCTGCTCCGAGTGTCAATGCCGAAATAAAGAACAGTTTTTTCATCTTACCACTCCTCCCCTTCGGTTAGTTCGTAAATTATTGTTTGCGTCTGGGCGAAGCCACGTTCGAGCGCCAGATCGACCGATTCGACGGTCGGAGATTCATACTCCGCGCGTTGTGGTTTTTTCATATTAATGCGAATTAACAGTTGAAGCTTATGTCTGATTATCAATGCCTTATTGCTTGATCTGTTTTTATGTCATGTCTCCCTGAACAAAGTGAAGGGCGACATGGAGGGAGCGCAGCCCGGCATGATGGCAAATCTCAACTATTACTCCGCATTATTCATGTCATATTGAGTTGTTCAGTCCTATTCTCGCCACTTTGCTTTCAAATTCGTCGCGATTGCCAGCCGCCCGATTTCGCATTTTGGTGCGGTAGTTATAGATCGTCGAGGTCGAATATTGCAGGAAGTGGGCTATCTTGATGCTGTCGGTGACCCCGAGTCTGATCAGGGCGAATATGCGCAGCTCGGGGGTGAGCAGCTCGCCTTCCCTGGGCGTCACGGCTTCCGATTCGACCAGCAGGGCGTTGAATTCCTGTATAAAATCGGGGAACAGGTGCAGTATGGTGGTGTCGACATTGTGATAGAACTCCTTCTGCTCCTCGCGGGTGTTGAAGGCGTTCTCAAGGAATGATACGATGGGTTCGACTCTCCCCTTTTTCGCAAGTATCATAAACCGTGTCTTGTAGGAGTTCATCTTGGTCAGGTAGCTTGCATACTGCTCCATGTAGAGGCTGATATACTCCTCTTTGATGTGGTTCGCGTCGGAGAGGCGATGGTTGGCCTCGTAAAGCTTTTCGACAGATTCGGAAAGCGAGCGTTTGGCGGCAGTCAGGCGCAGTTTCTGTTTGCGGTTGCGCAGGTAGAGCAGCGACAGCAGCAACGACAGCAGGGCCATGACGACAAAATAGGCCACGAACTGCCGGTGACGGTTCACCTCCTTCTGCTGGTACGATTTGTCGATGATCAGGAACATGTTCGACGCTTCGAGGGTCATCAGCCTGGCGTTGCAGAGTATGGCGTCGTCCATCGCGCACTTCATGTAGCTGTAGGCGCGGTCGATGTCGCCGGACTCGTACATCATCGCAGCCAGACGCCTGAGGGAGGTGTACTCTCTCACCCCGTTGCGCAGGTCGGCTATCGAGGAGAGGGCGAAGTACAGCTTCTCGTTGAGGGCGTCGTTCTTGCTGTGGTAGGCCTGTGCGATGGAGTAGGCGATGATGCCGGCGTTGCGGCTGTCGGGATCGAGCCGGTCGTATTCCTCCTTGAGATACCTGACAGCCTCGTCGTAGCGTTTCTGATAGAGCATTTCCTCGGCATAGACGAAGATGCGGTTCATCGGAGCCAGATTGTCGTCCCGC
>BNXD01000093.1 GCA_025999315.1 Bacteroidia bacterium
TTGTTGATAATTTTTTGTAAATCAGCCGATGCGCGCAACCTCAAAAATTATTTCTATATTTGTAAGAATTAACCAATATCGGCCATAATGAAAAGATTTCTTTTGATCATATCCGTCGCGTGCACCCTGAACCTCAGTGTGATGAGCGCCTCGGCCCAGGAGAGCGGCGCCGTGGACGCGAGTGCCGCCACCGAGCTCACGGTCGACCGGGATGTTGCCGATTTTCAGGATGAAACCGACGTGCATGGCGAGCCGCTCCACCAGGTCATCAAACAGAAATTTCTCGAGGGCGGCGCCGCATGGATGGCTCCCATTCTGCTCTGTCTGGTGTTTGGTCTGGCCATCGTCATCGAGCGCGTGCTCTATCTGAATCTGGCAACCGTCAACACCCGCAAACTCATGGCGGCGATCGAGCAGGCCCTCGACGAGGGAGGCATCGAGGCTGCCAAGGAGATTTGCCGCAACACACGCGGTCCGGTGGCCAGCATCTTCTATCAGGGGCTCGATCGTTACGACCAGGGGCTGGATGCGGTCGAGAAGTCGGTCGTCTCGTACGGCTCGGTGCAGATGGGGCAGATGGAGAGCGGCATGAGTTGGATTTCGCTCTTTATCGCACTCGCACCCATGTTGGGGTTCCTCGGCACGGTGGTGGGCATGGTCCAGGCCTTCGACGCCATCGAGGGTGCGCAGGACATCTCGCCGACGCTGGTTGCGGGCGGCATCAAGGTGGCTCTGCTCACCACGCTGGCCGGTCTGATCGTGGCCATAGTCCTGCAGCTGTTCTACAACTATATCCTCTCGAAGATCGACGCGCTGGTGATCCAGATGGAGGACAGCTCGATCTCGCTGGTCGACATGCTGGCCAAATACGGACGCAAATGAAATATTTGCCGATAGTCAGATACGCCCTGATGGCCATGTCGGCCCTGACGATGATCCTGTTCATCGTTATGGGCGAGCAGGTTGTCGATCTGATGCTCTTTTGGGCATATATATTGTTTGGAATGACCCTGTTGACTGTTGTGGCGATGCTGCTGGTGGGTCTGATCCGCAATCCCCGGGGTACGTTTCGCTCTCTGCTGCCGCTGATGCTCATAGCCCTCGTGCAGGGCATCTGCACCCCCCTGAGCAGCGCCGCCCCCGTTGCCAACCCGGCAGGCGGCTGGTTCATAGACCCCTTCGCCCTTCGCCTGAGCGACATATATCTCTATTCGGCATACATCATGCTGGCAGCGGCGATCATCGTCGTGATCTGGGGCGAGGTGCGCAACAGTTTCAAATGATGACGGACCGAAGAAAAATACCCGAGATCAACGCAGGTTCGATGGCCGACATCGCCTTCCTGCTGCTGATTTTTTTTCTTGTTGCCACCACGATGAAAAGCACTGAGACGGGCCTCAATCGCACCCTGCCGCCCTTGGCCGACCCTGCGCGACCCCAGCAGCAGTTGCGCATCAAAGAGCGCAACCTGATGCTGGTGTTTGTCAACCGCTTCGACCAGATCATGGTGGGCCGCGAGGCTGTCGACATATCGCAATTGGCGGAGAGAACCGAAGAGTTCATCCTCAACAGCAACGACGATCCGCACCTGCCCGAGAAGGAGCAGACGCAGATCGAGTTTCTGGGCATCTATCCTGTGAGCCGGGGCATCGTCTCGCTGCAGAGCGATCGCGGCACGAGCTACGACTGTTACGTCAGAGTGCAGAACGAGCTCACCCGCGCCTTCAACGAGATACGCGACCGGGTGGCCATGGAGCGTTTCGGCCGACGGTTCACCGAGCTCAACGCCGACAGGCGCGACGCAGTGCAGCGCGCCGTGCCGATGAAAATTTCGGAGGCCGAACCCCGCAATACCGAAGCGAGATAGCCATGGCAGTGATCCGAAAAAAACGCGCCCAAAGCGTTCCGTCCATTTCGACAGCCTCGCTGCCCGACGTTATCTTCATGATACTCTTTTTCTTTATGGTCTCCACCACCATGCGGCGTCAGGATCGCAGGCTGGTTGTCTGTCGTCTGCCCGAGGCGTCCCAGGTGCAACGGCTCGAGAAAAGATCGGCGGTGAGCTACATTTACATCGGAGAACCGATGCCCGAGCTTCGGGCCAGGTTCGGCTCGGCGCCCCGCATCCAGCTCAACGACAGCTTCCGTACGCCCCGGGACATCGGAGAGTTCATCGCCTCCGAGCGCGACAGGTTGAGCGGCGCGCCGTTGACGGTGTGCATCAAGGCCGACGTCAACACCCGCATGGGCATCATCACCGACGTCAAACAGGAGCTGCGCCGCGCCGACGCCCGCAACATAAGCTACGCCGCCACCAGATCGTTGGGCTATAGATAGCTTTCTGCCCCTCGCACCCTCGCAGCCGGACGTCGCTCCACCCCGCAAAACATTGGCCGTTTTCGACCTCGAAGAGGTCGGCGGCCCACAGCCGCCCCACACGTGGGGCGGCAAAATTCTCGTCTGCGACTTCGGGACATCCCTCCGCCGGCTGCGGACCGCTTCCGGCGCACGAAGGTTTGTTTCGTTTTGCCCGGCTCGGCTTTCGGCTCGGTGTCTCTTTGCCCGCCGACATAAAAAACTATCGAGGGCGGACAATCTTTTGTCCGCCCTCGATAGTTAAAACTCATAACTCATAACTCATTTGCGTATCGCCGCCACGCCGGGCAGCTCGATGCCCTCCATGTACTCGAGCAGCGCGCCGCCGCCCGTGGAGACGTAGCTCACCTTGTCGGCCAGGCCAAATTTGTTGATGCACGCCACCGAGTCGCCCCCGCCGATGAGCGAATAGGCGCCCGAGGCTGTGGCCTCGGCTATGGCCTCGGCCACAGCTTTGGAGCCCGTGGCGAACTTCTCCATCTCGAAGACGCCCACCGGACCGTTCCAAAGTATTGTTTTGCAGGTCAGTATATAGTCGCGGGAGACGATCTCGTGCAGGAAACGGACAAAGCCGAATACGGCCGAGGTGTTCATACCCTGGGCGTTACGCATCGGCCGGGAGAGGAAGGCGTAGTAGCTGCGGTAGATCAACGCATAGGCGTCGATGAGAAACAATTTATTCACACGCTGAGAGTCTGTTTGATATTTGGTTTAAACACTTAACCGACATCTATTGCCATTGCGGCTCGGAGCCAGCGAATGGCTGCCGCAAAAGGGTGATACCGGGCGAATAGTTGGCGTTCAAGGCGGCCCGCAGACGACGGTGGGTTGCCCGAGCCGAAGGTGAGCAGGGTGCGGCCCGCCGCGGGGGATGGAGGCGGGCTGCCGACTTTGCTCTCGCAAAGCCGAAAAACAGTCAGCGTCTTACCTTAAACCTAAGTTTAACCGTTGTCAAACGCCTAACGAGTCCGCCTGACAGGGACGCAGGCTACCGCTCCGATCGCCACTCGGCGTAGGAGGTGGCCGTTTCGTAGAGGCGCAGGCTGTGAAGCCGGACGCGAGCGGGCAGCCGGGGAGCAATCTCGCGCGCC
>BNXD01000094.1 GCA_025999315.1 Bacteroidia bacterium
TGCGCACTCTGGAGCGGCTGCATGAGGCGTTGCCCGAGGCGCGGCTGGTGGTGTCGCTGCCTGAAGAGCAGTTCGACGTGTGGAAGGAGTTGTGCCGCGACCACAGATTCGAGATCGGGCATGTTCTGGTGGCGGGCGGGGCCGAGCGGTCGACTCGCTGTGTATGGTCGAGGGAGAGGGTTCGCGTCCCGTCGACCGCGCCTGTATGCGCGCGGTGCAGAGGAAGTTTTTAAACCATTCTTTTCTAAATGCACAACGGGTTTGTAGATTGTCGCTTTGCTTTTTTCAATCATTCATCGGCTTATGCAATAGTTTTTCGCGCTCCCTCTTCTATTTTTTGCAGATCAGTTTTATCTCTCTTTATTGTCTTTATCTAACTCAAATCTTAGCCTCAAGATCAGTTGAGTGATGTTTATCTTTAGCTTAATTTAAGGCGTGCCAGCATATTTCAAGTCTTCAAAACCATATAAAATTTGCGAAAAATAAATCGTCGGCGTGCAAAATTAATGAGCAAACTGCAAAGAAATCCTTACCTTTGTAATTTGGATGGTATTAGAGTTTATCTTGATCTATAATAAACTCTATTATACACCGCCCTTAAATCTTTGAAAGATGGCTACCAAGAAATCCTCTGTCTCCGCGGAGCAGGACCCCGCCGGGGCCGCTCTATCCGGCACTGCGAAAAAGAGCGTTACGCGCAAAACCGCCTCGACCGCCGCTCCTGACGCGGCCGCCGAACCTGCCCCAAAAGCCCCTGTCAAAAAGGCTGCTGCCCGAAAAAGCGTCGCGACAGACGCCGATGCCTCCGCATCGGAGCCGATCGCCAAAGTCGCCAAAAAACCCGCGACCCGGAAAGTCAAACCGGCGCCTGCCCAGACGGACGAAACATCTGCCGGGACGGTCGGGTCTGCGACCGAAAAACCCGCGACAAAAAAGCCCGCCGCCCGCGCAAAGAAAAAGGTCGAGCAGATCGCTCCCTTGGAGAGTGATGCTCCACAGCAGGAAAACGCCGAGGCTCAGGCCCTGCAACAGGTCGATCTCACTCCGTCCGAGGTTCATCTCGCGCCCGCGCCCGAAACTTTGGCGACCGAAAGCGCAGAGTCGGGTGAGTTGCAGGGACAGGGTGAGCATGATGAGCAGACCGCGGAAGAGCGCGCCGAGGAGAGCGCCGAAGAGAGCGCCGAAGATGGTGGTTATGATCTCGGCGGCAAGAGCAGGGAGGAACTGATCGCTCTGCTCGAGGAGTTGCTCGCCGACCGGCCGGTGCAGTCGCTCAGGCGTGAGGCCGAGGCTGTCAAGGTGGCCTTCTACAAGCTGCACCGCACGGCGGTCGAGCAGCAGAAAAAGCTCTTCGTCGAGGCGGGGGGCGTCCCCGAGGAGTTTGTCTCGGAGGTCGACCCGATAGAGCAGAAGTTCAAGGAGGTCTTTGCCCTTTATCGCCGCAAAAGGGACGAACATGCCGCCTCGATCGAGCGCGCCAAAAACGAGAGCCTCGCCATCAAAACCCGCATCATCGAAGAGCTCAAAGAGCTGATAACCAAAGGCGAGACCCTGGGTCACACCTTCAATGCCTTCCGCGATCTGCAGCGTCGCTGGCGCGAGACGGGTCCCGTGCCACAGACCGCTACCAAGGACATCTGGGAGACCTACAACCATCACGTCGAACAGTTCTACAACTACATAAACATCAACAAGGAGTTGCGCGACCTGGATCTGAGGCGCAACTACGAGACCAAGGTCGCCATGTGCGAAGAGGCCGAGGCATTGCTGCTCGAGCCTTCGGTGGTGGCGGCGTTCAACCGCCTGCAGAAGCTGCACGAGCGCTGGCGCGACACCGGGCCGGTGACCGCCGAGTACAAGGAGGCGATCTGGGAGCGTTTCCGCCAGGCCAGTTCGCGCATCAACAAGCTCCATCAGGACTATTTCGAGAAGCTCAAAGAGGACCAGAAACGCAACTTCGACCTGAAGACCGAGTTGTGTATCAAAACCGAAGAGTTGGCCGAGGCCGAGTACGCCTCGCGCCGCGAGTGGAACAAAGCCTCGGACAGGCTCGCCGAGATACAGAAGTTGTGGAAAACCATCGGTTTCGCCCCCAAAAAGGACAACACGCACATATACGACCGCTTTCGCCAGGCGTGCGATCGCTTTTTTGAGAGCAAGCGCAACTTTTACGCCGGAGTGAAGGACGAGGAGGAGGAGAACCTCCAACTGAAGATCGAGCTTTGCATCATGGTCGAAGGGTTGCAGGAGAGCGACCAGTGGAGCAAAACATCCGACGAGATCATCGCCCTGCAAAAACGCTGGAAAGAGATCGGCCCCGTATCGCGTCGCCACGCCGACGCAATATGGAAACGTTTCCGCGCGGCATGTGACCACTTTTTCGACCGCAAGGCCCAGCAGTTCTCGGGTCAGGAGGCGCAGCAGCATGAGAACCTCGAACGCAAACGCGCCCTGCTCGCCGAGATGGCCGCCGTGGATATGACCGCGCTCAACTTCGACACGCTCAAGGATTTTCAGCGTCGCTGGGGCGAGATCGGCTTTGTGCCCATCAAACAGAAAGAGACGCTGGGCAGGGAGTACAAAAAGCTGGTCGACGGCATGTTCGATGCGTTGCGCGCCGACGGGCGACAGCAGCGGATGGGCAACTATCGCAACCGCATCAACGACATGCGCAGCAGCGGCACGGGTCGTCTGCAGAGCGAACGCGACAAGCTCTTCTCGCGAGTGCGTCAGCTGGAGGCCGACATAGCCCTGTTGGAGAACAATATAGGCTTTTTTGCCAAATCCCGCAACTCCGAGAAGATCATCGCCGATGTGCGTCAGCAGATCGACAAGGCCCGGGGCGAGATGGCCGCGCAGATGGAAAAGATCAGAATGATCGACAGGGAGCAGGAGTAGACAGAGTTGAGAGTTGAGAGTTGGGAGTTGGGAGTTGAGAGTTGGGAGTTGGGAGTTGAGAGTTGGGAGTTATGAGTTGAGAGTTGAGAGTTGAGAACGGAAACAGGAGTAGAGAGTTAAATGGGGCGGCTCGTGGCGACAAACATGGAAATCGTCCAGATGTCCCGTATGACAGGATTCGTATGACAAGATCAAAGTAAAAACAATGGCTACGCAGAACGACAACGCAACCAAATATGTTTTTGTTACGGGAGGGGTGGCCTCCTCGCTGGGCAAGGGGATCATATCGGCATCGCTGGCCCGACTGTTGCAGTCGAGGGGCTATTCGGTGGCCATTCAGAAACTCGACCCCTACATCAACGTCGATCCGGGGACGCTCAACCCCTACGAACACGGGGAGTGTTACGTAACCGAGGACGGCGCCGAGACCGACCTCGATCTGGGTCATTACGAGCGTTTCACATCGATCCCCACCTCCAAGGCCAACAACGTTACCACGGGCAAGATCTACCAGAGCGTCATCAACAAGGAGCGGCGCGGCGACTATCTGGGCAAGACCGTCCAG
>BNXD01000095.1 GCA_025999315.1 Bacteroidia bacterium
TGGGGGCAGATACCCATCGTGCAGGGGTGTGCGCTGTTCTGGTATGTGCACGGGAGCGGCTACCGCAAGATGATCCATGCCCTGAAGTATTACGGTCGCTGGGGGCTGGCGCGTGAGCTGGGGCAGTGGCTTGGCGACCAGATGGAAGAGGGCGGGCTCTATGGCAGTGTGGATGTGATAGTTCCGGTGCCTCTGCATACCTTCCGGCGCATTGCCAGAGGCTACAACCAATCGGAATATCTGGCCCTGGGCGTCGCCGGGAAGATTTGCCGTCCGGTCGATTTTCGCTCGGTCAGACGCCACAAGTACAACCGCAGTCAGGCCCGTCGTCCGCGCTCCGAGCGGTGGGAGAATGTGGAGGGCATCTTCTCGGTGCGCCACCCCGAGCGACTTGCCGGCAAACATATCCTGCTGGTCGACGACGTGCTGACCACCGGCGCCACCATCGTCTCGTGTGCCGAACAGATTCTACGCGAGGTCCCCGACTGTCGCATCAGCGTCGCGACGCTGGCCGTATCCAAAAGCCACCTCGAGGCTATGCGCGGGAGGGTGAAAAATCATTGAGACCCCGTTATCCGATTAAAACGTTGGATTTTTATAATCAAAAAATAAATCCATTCCGATCGCCTCGAAGAGGCGAAGCATCCCCGGCATTGAGCGAGGGGCGGTTCAAAATTGGCGCAGGTCCGAGCGAGGGGCGACGCCACTTGTTTGACGACATTAGGCCCCTGAAGGGGACTAAAAGGAGGAGGTTTGGCGTCGCAGCGAGGACCAAGACAATTTAGCCCGTCGCTCACCGCCGGGCGGTTTTTGTGCTACTTTTTGCCGCCAAACGACGCCAAGCCGAGCGCCATCCGAGCCCAGCTCGGAAATGGCCGAGGCGCGAATCGACGCTCGAAGCGAGAGCAGAGACCGCTCGCGGGCTATGCCTCGCAAGGAGGAGAAGGGCGGGCGTCCCTTTGCCCGCCAACTTCGGAGTAAGGCGAGCGTCTCTTTGCGAGCCAACAAGTAGCGAGGCCCCAGCGGCAAGCGGCTGAACTCACCTCAAAAAATCGCAAAAACAAACGGTATATTCCTTAATAAAATGACGCTTTTAAACCAGCCTTATAACCGCACATCTGGTTTTCCGAATAAAATTTATCCGACAGTCGACTTTTTTGCGCACTTTTTGTTATTTTTGATAATAAAAAGTGCACGAAATGCGTTATTCGCTTCTCCTTTTAGCAACATCGGGTCTGTTTTGCCTGCTGTCATGCAGCAGAGGCGGTGTGTCCGAGAGCGAGGAGCCGGGCGCCCGACGGGGCGACACGAGCGTTGCAGGCAGGCACTATGTTTCGACCGACAGCGCTGTCGACGACTGTCTGGAGCTGGCCTTCGGCAGCGACAGCAGGTGCTATCTGATTGATCTTTCGTGCGACAGTGTCGTCTATTATACTTACGATCAGCGCACTTATCCGCTGGTGCAACTCTATGAGATCGAAGATTCTGCGACGCTTGCGTTCACAAGTCGCATCGAGGGCGATACACTGACACTCTGCCGCGTGGAGCAGGGCGCTGAGCTCTGGCGCAGGACGCTTGTGGCCATGAAATATTTGCCTTGAGGTAAATCGAAACAAACTCCGTATCTTTGGCCCAAAACGATCGTAATGGCCAAACGGATACTGCTCTGTACGCTGCTCTCTCTCTCTCTTGTCGCACAGGGTTTGGCCCAGAGGCAACGCGCGTCCGTCAGCGGAACGGTCACCGACAGCCGCACGGGGGAGGTCATAACGGGCGCGGTGGTCGGCGTCGAGGGTCTCCCGGCCACGGGCGCCGTCTCCAACGGCTATGGCTTCTATTCGCTCACGCTCCCCGCGTCGGGAGAGTGCACTCTGGTCTGTTCGATGATGGGATACGCCGTGCAACGGGTGGTCGTGATGACGGGCGGCGACCGCATGGTCGATTTCGCCCTTGTCGAGAGCGCGCGGCAGCTGGAGGATGTGGTGATCTCGGCCGAGGGGAACGATCGCAACGTCAAGCAGGTGCAGACCGGCGTGGAGAAGCTCGAGATGAAGGAAGCCGGCAAGATTCCCGTCCTGCTGGGCGAGAAGGATATCCTGAAGAGCATGCAGCTGCTGCCGGGCATCCGCGCCACGAGCGAGGGCAGCAGCGGCCTGACCGTCAGGGGCGGAACGGCCGATCAGAACCTGATACTGCTCGACGAGGCGACGGTCTACAACGCCTCGCACCTGATGGGTTTCTTCTCGACGTTCAACGCCGACGCCATACGCGACGCGGTGATCTACAAGGGTACGGCCCCCGCTCAGTTCGGCGGACGCCTCTCCTCGACGCTCGACATACGCATGAACGAGGGCAACAACCGCAGCTACGGCGTCAGCGGTGGCATAGGCCTCATCTCGAGCCGTCTGAACGTCGAAGGACCCATTGTGCGCGATCGCGGATCGTTCATCGTCTCGGCCCGCCGCACCTATGCCGACATCTTTTTACCCCTGTATGGCGACGATTCGATGGACGGCAGCCGCCTCTACTTCTACGATCTGAATCTGAAGGCCAACTACAAGCTCGGTGACCGCGACCGGCTGATGCTCTCCGCCTATATGGGCCGCGACGTGATGAGGCTGCGCCGCGAGATGGGCATCGACTGGGGCAACGCCACGGCCACCCTGCGCTGGAACCATATCTTCTCGCACCGTCTGTTCTCCAACACCTCGCTGACGGTGAGCGACTACAGCTATGGCATCATGCTCAACACGTGGACTGACATCAACGTCGATTCGCGCATCGGCGACTGGGCGTTGAAAGAGGAGTTCCAGTATGCCCTCGCCGACAGGCACACGCTGCGTTTCGGGCTGAACACCACGCTCCACTCCATCACTCCGGGACAGATCACCTCGCGCTCGATGACCGGCTTGCCGCGTCTCGAGCGACGCCGGTCGTGGGAGAACGCACTGTTTGTCAGCGACGAGTGGCGGATCGGCAGTCGCCTGAACGTGATCGCCGGTCTGAGGGGCTCCTCGTTCTCCGTCCTGGGGCCGGGGACCTTCTACGACTTCTTGCCCGGGGGCGAGGTGACGGGCGAGCAGAGCTTCGACCGGGGCGCGGTCGTCAAAAGTTACCTGAACCTCGAGCCGCGTCTGTCGGCCAACCTGTCGCTGGGACAGACGAGCTCGCTCAAGGCGGGTTATGCCCGCAACAGCCAGTACCTGCACCTGCTGAGCAACTCGATGGTGGGCAGTCCGACGGACGTATGGCTCCCCTCGAGCCCCAATGTGCGGCCCGAACTGAGCGATCTGGTGTCGCTGGGGTGGTTCTGCAACCTGGCCGGCAACCGTTACGAGGCGAGCGTGGAGGGATATTTCAAAACCATGGACAACCAGATCGACTACCGCGACGGAGCCAGCATCTACGCCAACGAGAAGGTGGAGGGCGAGCTGCTCTACGGCC
>BNXD01000096.1 GCA_025999315.1 Bacteroidia bacterium
CTGCATTCCCCCCCCATGTCGCCCTGAGCTTGTCGAAGGGTCTCAGCCGGAGCGCAGCGGAATGAAGTGAAGGGTCTCTGCACGAACGTTAAAGAATTATCATTAAATTTGTTATATGAAAGAATATTTCGTTTACATACTCACAAATGCCTCGCGAACCGTGCTTTATATCGGCGTGACCAACAATCTGCAAACGAGGCTCGCATGTCACGGCAATGGCGGCTCCTCGTTCACCGCCCGTTATGCGGTGTATTATCTGATTTATGCGGAGCGGTTCACAGACATAACGGAAGCCATAGCCCGCGAAAAACAGTTGAAAGGCTGGACGCGCCGGAAAAAAGAAGAACTCATCGCAACCTTAAACCCCGACTGGCAGTTTCTGAATGCCTGACGGCCGTCCTGTCCGAGACCTTTCGCTCCCGCTCAGCATGACATGCGCGGCAGAGATGCTTCGACAAACTCAGCATGACATACGGGGTGCTACCCTGAGCGCACATCCCTACATGTTACCCTGAGCCGTGTTTCCTCCATGTCACCCTGAGCTTGTCGAAGGGTCTCAGCAAAACTGTATGAGATGCTTCACTTAGTTCAGCATGACATACGTGGCAGAGATGCTTCGGCTTCGCTCCACTCCGTTCCGCTTCGCTCAGCATGACATAAAGGAGGTTCGCTCGGTATGACATGTTGAGCAACATTGAATTACGTTCAAAATTCTTCGCCATGCCACACGTAAACCGTATTGCGGTCGTCGTCGTCGCGCTTCTGGTCTGCTCGTGCACCGCACGGACAGAGCTGGAGAGACGACCGGACGACCGGACACTGGTAGTCTACATGGGGGGCGACAACAGCCTCTCGGCCGAGTGCGACGCCAAGCTCGCCGCCCTGCGCGAGGGCTTCGCTACGGTATGCGCGGCCTCCGCTTCCGCCCGGCTGCGCATGGTCGTCTACCGCGACATGCGCGCCTTTGCCCCGTCGCTCTGCGAGGTCGCTCCCGACGGCGGACTGAGGCCCATTGAGAGCTACCAGGAGGAGAACTCCGCCTCACCCGAGGTCTTCGGGCGGGTGCTACGCCGGGTGCGCTCGCTCTTTCCCGCCCGCAGCTACACGCTGCTCGTATTCTCGCACGCCAGCGGCTGGCTGCCCGAGGGGCGGCTCGCCGCCCCCGTCGCGCCCGGCGACGAGGCTCCGACCCGCTCCATTGTCGCCGACGGCGCGAGCGAGATGGAGCTGGCCGGCTTCGCCGCAGCCATCCCCGAGGACATGTTCGACGGCATCGTCTTCGAGGCCTGTTTCATGGCGGGGATCGAGGTGGCGTGGGAGCTGCGCGACAAGTGCGACTATCTGCTGGCTTCGAGTGCGGAGATCGTCTCGCCCGGCTTCACCGAGCACTACCGCTCCTCGCTCGGCCATCTGTTCGGGCCGCCCTCCGGCCTTGCGGCCTTCGGGCAGGCGGTCGTCGACGCCCTGTCCGCCTATCCGGCCACCGACTGGCGGCGTTCGGCCACATACTCGCTCATAAGCACCCCGGCCATCGCACCGCTGGCCGAATTTGTCCGCACCCGCTGCGACCCCACCATTGCCCTCTCCGTGTTCGACGTGCAGCGTTTCGACCGCGGCGCTCACCGTCTGTTTTTCGACATGGGCGACTGTTGCTCGCGCCTGCTCGACGGCGAGGCCGACCGCGCCGAACTCCGCGACCTCATCGCCGCCGCCGTGCCGTGGAAAGCCGCCACCGGCAACTTCCTCCACGGGCAGGGCGGCTTCACTGTCGAACACCACTCCGGCCTGACCGTCTACATCCGCCAACCCGCCTATCCCTATCTGAACATGCGTTATGACAATCTCGGCTGGGCAAAAGCCACCGGAAAGTGAAACGACGCCCGTGGCCGGAGGGCCTCCGTTCTCCTTGACAGTGGAGCGGATGCAGGTGATGGCGGCCATCTTGAGAAAGCGGTTTTCCCGCTCCTTGTTGCCGAGCACCTTGGCGAAAAGCGATGACTTGAACGGCGTGCCGACAATGTTGCCCTGCCCGTCGGTGGCCGAGTAGATCAAACCGACCACTTTGGGGCTGCCGTCCGCAACGGCGTCGGTCGTGCTCGCTGCTGCCGGTCCATTCTGCCCAGCCCCGACTTCTCCCACCGCCTTCACCAGCTCCCTGCATACCTCCAACCCTCTTTGCGGAGCCTCTTCACGGCTCCCGGTCATGCGGCAAAATTGCCTCAAACAGAGTTATTGTCAACTGTGCAAAATTGTTGACCGGCGTTGAAAATCGTCATTTCAACGCGCCTTTTTCCCGATCGACCCCGATCGCTATTGTCCGTCTCCCAAAAACCGACTATATTTGTCATCGGAAGACGGGAGCGTGGACGGTTTCGATCGCGACCGCATCTCGGCCCGTGGGTGTAGTCGGAGGCGATAACATTGCGGTCGGTCTGCGATCAACGGATGTGTGGCGCGATGCAGGTTTGTCGTTACAACCTCCCGGCAAAGGTTTGCTCAGGCGGCAAAACACAACTTTTCCCGCCACGTCAACACCCCGAAGCCGAAACTTTTTCCACTCCTTCAACGCCACAAAACCGCGACCGAACGTGTAACGCTCTGTCAATTTCACAACCTCGCATCGCTCCCCAAATACCCTCTTCCGTCATCTTCATCCAGTAACCAGCCGTAAGCTAAAAACCTTACAATCATAAACTAACCAAAAACAAACCACAGCAACGAAAAAAGAGAAAGTTTCATTATCTTTGCGCAAAACAAAACTTAGCACAAAACAAAACTTACTTGCACATGGAACTGAAGGAAATTCTGGCCGTATCGGGCCAATCGGGGCTGTTCAAATACGTGGCGCAGAGCCCGAGCGGGGTGATAGTCGAGTCGCTCACGGACGGCAAACGCACTCTCTTTTCGGCCAATGCGCGCGTGAGTTCGCTCTCCGAGATCGCCATATTCACCGCCACCGAAGAGCTGCCCCTCGCTGCCGTTTTCGAGAAGATATACGCCCACACGGGCGGCAAGGAGGCCATCTCGCGCAACTCTTCGCCCGAACAGATGAAGGCGTTTTTTGAGGCGGCGTTGCCCGAGTACGACCGCGAGAGGGTCCACGTCTCGGACATCAAAAAGGTGATCTCGTGGTTCAACCTCCTTGTGGGGGCAGGCATGACCGAATTTAAGTTGCCCGACCAGACCCAGACCGACCCCGCCGTCAAAGCCAAAGAGAGCGTCAAGACGGCGAAAGAGACCACCCCAAAGGCCGCTGCCAAGGAGCCCAAAGCCAAAGGCCACGCCTCGACCGGCAGCACGCCCGCCAAAGCACAACGCCCCCGCCCGAAGGTTTAGGGTTTATTTCTCTTCCTCATGTCATGCTGAGCGAAAACGAAGCATCTCAAAATGACAGGCTTAACAGTCTTGCCGAGACCTTTCGACAAG
>BNXD01000097.1 GCA_025999315.1 Bacteroidia bacterium
AGTAGCCTGAGATGTCGTCCGAGGAGATGTAGCCCCCGCACTCGGCGATGGCCTGCTCGATGACCTGCCGCGTCTTTTGGGTGTCGTCGGTGCGGAAGGAGATGGTGCCTTCGCGAATGATCTTGCGCTCGATCGGCGCTTGTGCCGCAGGCGTTGGTTCGGCGGCAACGGCGTTGTCGCACTCGACCAAATTGGGCGAAGTGAACTGCACCGACTGCTCTTCGGACACATAGTCTGCCGCGGACCGTCCACCGCCGCCGCATGCCGCCGCCAGCGACAGAGAGGCGATGGCCCAATATTTGATAACGGGTTTCATATGAGAGGGGTTTTGGATTCGTTTAAAATTTGCTGCGCCTGTTTCGCGTCGCGTTCGATCTGAGCATGGAGCTCCTCGCGGGAGGCGAAACAACGTTCGGGGCGCAGGCGACGGACCAGCTCGACCTCGATCGTTCGACCGTAGAGGTCGCCCTCGAAGCCGAAGATATGGACCTCGAGCAGTCGCTGGGCAGCCCCTTCGACCGAAGGTCTGACCCCCAGGTTGGCCACGGCGTCGAACGCAGCCCCGTCGGGGCTGTCGAGGCGTACCCTGGCCGCCCACACCCCGTCCGATGTGACGGGTGTGGCGCCGGGAGAGAGGTTGGCGGTGGGAAAACCCAGTCTGCGCCCGAGTTGCCGGCCGCGTATGACCACCCCGCAGATGATCGATGACATTTAAACTGTTTCTATAAAATACGCGCACAAAGTTAATGAAAATAGCACACAATTTCACTTTGGTTTGCAAAAACACATAATTATTACTAATGTAGCCGCCGTTATATGAAGTGTATCATGAGCAAGGAAAGTCGTAAAGTCTTTTACTCAATGGGAGAGGTTGCCGAGATGTTCGACGTCAACCAGTCCCTGATACGCTTTTGGGAGAAGAAATTCGACATTCTCAAGCCACACAAGAACAAGAAGGGCAACCGCATGTTCACTCCGGCCGATGTCGAGAATATCCGTCTTATATATCACCTGAGCAAGGAGCAGGGCATGAAGCTCGACGCCATCGAACGTCGCCTGCGCAACAACGCCGACGAGGAGCGCAGCAAGGCCGATGTGCTCGAGCGGCTGTATGCCATAAAGTCGATACTCATGGAGGTGCGCCAGGAGATCAAACTCGGCAGTGGAGTGATCGGCGACGAGGAGACGGAGGAGACGGTTTCGTATCGAGGCAAGTCGCCTGCCGTTGCCGAAACTTCGGCACAAAACACCCCTCAGGCCCCGGTGCATGCTGCCCGGCAACAAACGACAGATCAGACGGACGCCACCCGCAAGGCCACCGAGCCATCTTCTGACCAATCGGTTGCTCGACCGGAGGCAGACCAGCCCGCTGCCGACCAGCAGCCACTCGCCGAAAAGCCCTGTCCCCGGATCATCGAGCAGACACTGTTCTGAAAAACAGTTGGCCGATGGGTAGAATGCGGCTCATACTGCGACACGAATCATCATCAACAATATGAAAGTCAGAGATATTGCCGCTGCTATCGAAGAGGCGGCCCCACTTTGGGTGCAGGAGAGTTTCGACAACGCCGGTCTGGTGGTGGGCAACCCCGAAGCCGACATCAGGCGGGTGTTGTTGTGTGTCGATATTACTCCGGCGGTGGTCGAAGAGGCGATTGCCAAAGAGGCTGGCATGATTGTTGCTCATCATCCCGCGATATTTCACCCTCTGCGGCACATCACGGGGACGAGCTACAACGAGCGGGTGGTGGAGGCGGCCATACGCCACGACATAGCGCTCTATGCCGCTCACACCAACCTCGATAACGTGCGCGGGGGGCTGAGTTTCCATCTGGCCGGGCTGCTGGGGCTCAGGGAGATCGATTTTCTGGCTCCGTCGGCCGAGAAAGCCGGCACGGGGACGGGGGTCGTCGGTCGTCTCGAGGGGCCGACGCACTACCGGGAGTTCCTGGCGACGGTCAAGGAGAAGTTGCGCCTGGAGGTGGTGCGCCACAGTGCGCCGCAGGGCGAGAATGTGTTGCGGGTGGCGATCTGCAGCGGCAGCGGAGCATCGTTCACGGCGGCGGCCCGGGCGGCAGGCGCAGATATTTATCTTGCGGCCGACTTTCGCTACAACGACTTTCTGGGCGCCGACGGTGGCATGATGATCGCCGACATCGGCCATTTCGAGAGCGAATATTGCGCAAAGGCGATTCTTTTTGACATAATTCGGAAAAAATTGCCTACTTTTGTAATCCTGCACAGCGAGCAGGAGCAAAACCCCGTTAATTATTTACGATAGAGACACTTTTGTATGGCTACCACATCAAGAAGAAGAGCTGCCGAGACAACCGACTATCCGATGGAGGAGAAGATCCTCGCACTTTACGATCTGCAGAAGATCGATTCGCGGATAGATGAAATCAACAAGGTAAAGGGCGAGTTGCCGCTCGAGGTGGAGGACCTCGCCGACGAGATAGCCGGGCTGGAGACGCGCATCGCCAACATCGCCCAGGAGATAGACCAGCTCAACTCGCTGACCGGCCAGCGCAAAACCGGCATCGAAGAGGCCAAAAGCATGATAACCCGCTACAAGGAGCAGCAGGACAACGTACGCAACAACCGCGAGTTCGACTCGCTGTCCAAAGAGATCGAGTATCAGAACCTGGAGATCGAGCTGAGCGAGAAACGCCTCAAAGAGTACGCCGCCGAGATCAAGGTCAAAAAGAAAATGATCGAGGATTCACAGGTCGTTATCGACGACCGCAAGATGGACTACACCGAGAAGAAAAGCGAACTGGAGAGCATCGAGCAAGAGACGGCCAAGAGCGTAGAGGACTTGAAAAAACAGGCCGAGAAGGCCAAGATGAAGATCGACCAGCGACTGCTGACCGCCTACGAGCGCATCCGAGGGAACGTATACAACGGCTTGGCGGTGGTGACGGTCAAAAGAGATGCGTGCGGAGGGTGTTTCAACGGGATTCCTCCCCAGCGGCAGGCCGAGATAGCGACCAACAAGAAGATCATTGTTTGCGAATACTGCGGGCGTATCCTGGTTGCCGATTCCGGGGCCACGGACGCCTTGTAAGAGAACGTCAATGTCTGTTTTTGCGATGCGTTGACGTCTCTTTCTCTTAAACATCGAAGTTATGAGTTCACACCACGCCCAGACAGACAAACAACTTTTGCACGCCTACCTCACACATGGCGATGGCGATGCGCTGGAGTTCCTCGTCGAGCGTCATCGCGTGAGGATACTCAACTATATCCATACGATGGTCAAGGACAGGGAGATGGCCGAGGATATATTTCAGGACACGTTCATCAAGGTGATCAAAGTGCTCGACCAGGGGCGTTATGCCGACAGCGGCCGGTTTCTGCCGTGGGTGCTGCGCATAGCTCACAATCA
>BNXD01000098.1 GCA_025999315.1 Bacteroidia bacterium
TATGCGACCCCATATATCGTGCGCGCCGGGAATGTCGTCCGGGAACTCGGTCAAGAACAGCGAATCGAGCCGCATCTCGAACAGTTCCCGGCCCACTCCGTCGATCAGACCCTGCACATCGTGAGGCACATACCATGTGTATTGCAGCGTAAAGCCCTCCGTAATATCGCCCCAGCCGTTCACCGACCCCGGACCCTGATAGGCGACAGGGGAGAACGGCGTGCGCCAGTTGCCGTTCGTGTCGCGCCCGCGCATGTAGCGGGTTTGGGGATCGATCAGATTCCGGTACGAGAGGGCGCGGTTCAGGAAATACCGGTAATCGTCCTCTTTCCCGAGTTTCTTCGCCGCCTGCGCAATACAGTAATCGTCGTAGGCGTATTCGAGGGTCTTCGAGACCGACTCCTTTTCCTTATCGCATGGCACCCATCCCAATTCCGTATATTCGGGCAGACAATCGTAATGGGGATTGGTCGCCGTCCGCTTCATCGCCTGGTAGGCGCGCTCGTGGTCGAAACCCCCGACGCCCTTGACGATCATATCGGCCAGCACCGAAACCGCATGATAGCCTATCATACACCATGTCTCGTTGCCATAGAACGACCATATCGGCAGCATTTTTTCGACGCTCCGGTCGTAATGCGCGAGCATGGACCGGGCAATATCGGCGTTCAGGTCGGGCCGCACGAGGTTCAGCAGCGGATGGAGCGCGCGATAGGTATCCCACAACGACAAGACCGTGTAGTTGGTAAACCCGTTGGCCTTTTCTATGTTCTTATCCAATCCGCGAAACTGTCCGTCAGCATCCTGAAACACGAACGGATGAAGGAAACATCTATACAGCGAGGTGTAGAACGTCTCTTTCTCGACCTGCGAACCCTCCATGTCCATGCAATCCAGGGTCTTCTCCCAGAGCTCTTCGCCCTGGGCGCGCACGGCGTCGAACGACTTGTTTTTCAACTCGTCGAGGTTGAGGCGCGCGCCGGCGGTCGAAACGCCCGAAACGGCGACCTTTACCGTTACCTGTTCTCCCTTCCCGGCTGCGAAGCGCAACCAGAAGCGAAGGTCGTCGCCCCACGCCTCACAATTGCTTCTGAAACGCCGGGTGTCGTATATCACCGGCTTGTCGCCATTCTCGACCAGGCCGAAATCGTCCAAAGGCCTGGAAAATTCGGCTACGAAAAATACATGGCGCTCAGGCCCCCATCCTTTCACCAGTTTGCTGCCCGTGATCGTATAGGGGTCCTCCACGCGCAGGTTTGCCCAACGGGTTTGCTGGCACAGGGTGTGTCGCATGTCGATCATCACAAAAGCGCTGTCGGTCGCAGGGTAGGTGAAACGGAACATTCCGCTGCGCAGCCCACTGGTCATCTCCGCTTTGACCCCATAGTCGAGCAGATCCACCGCATAATAGTTCGGCGAGGCCCACTCGCGCTCGTGGCTGAAACGCGAACGATACCCCGCATCAGGGTCGTCGTGCGTGCCGGGGGCGAATTTTATCGCACCCGTGCCGGGAACGAACAAAAAATCGCCCAGATCGGGAATGCCCGTGCCGCTGAGGTGGGTGAGGCTGAATCCCAAAAGCGAGCGGCGATCGTATTTGTATCCCGAGGCGGCGTCGTAGAGATCGGCGTCCGTGTCGGGACTGATCTGGATGCCCCCGTGAGGTATCTGGGCGCCCGGATAGACGTTGCCGTAGCCGTCCGTACCCACCAGCGGACGCACATAGCCGATCTTGCCCGTTGGCAGGGCCTGGGCAACTCCCACGGAGAGGGAAAGAATAGCGATGCTTAAAAAACTTATTTTCACTATGTTTGATGTTTATTCCGTCATTGAATATGGCTTTTCGTCGACTGAGAACCATCCTTTTTTATAGGGCTTGGACGACATCTCGAACTCCAGAACGCCGCCCCGGCTCAGATCGGCGTAGGTCAGATAGGCTTTGGTCCAGGGTCGCCCGTTGAGCCGGACCGAGCGCACATAACGATTCTCGGAACTTACACCCGGCGCCTTGATCTCGAGCCTGCGTCCCTGTTCCAGCTTCACATTGAGATAAGGGAAATAGGGCGCGCCTATCACGTACTGGTCGCTGCCCGGGCAGACCGGATAGAACCCCATTGCCGAGAAGACGTACCAGGCGGACATCTGACCGCAGTCGTCGTTGCCGCAAAGACCGTCGACGGCCGGGCGATACATCCTGTCCATGATCTCGCGAATCCAATACTGCGTCTTCCACGGCTGCGAGGTCCACATGTACATGTACGGAACGTGGTGGCTCGGTTCGTTGCCGTGGACGTACATCCCCAGCAAACCCTCGCGGGTGATGTCTTCGGTGGCTGCGAAATACTTGTCGTCCAGATGCTCGGTGAACAGTCTGTCCAGGCGCGAAACGAACTCCCGGTCCCCTCCCATGACAGCCATCAGGCCCTTGACGTCGTGGGGGACATACATCGAGTAGTTCCACGAATTACCCTCGATGAATCCCTGGTTGTGAGTGTCATACATGTCGAAATCGGGCTTCCACGAACCGTCTTCCATGCGGCCGCGCGCAAATCCGGTCTGATCGTACACGTTGCGCCAGTTCTGTGCGCGTCGGGCATATTCGGCGGTGACATCCGTGCGCCCGAGTTTCTTTGCGGCGACGTATGTTACCCAGTCGTCGTAGGCGTATTCGAGCGTGATCGACGAGCCGTTGGACGAGCAGTCGAAGGGCACGTAGCCCAGTTTTTTGTATACTCCCGTGTGGTCGTAGTAGTCGCAGTTGGAGGAGTTGATCATGGCGTCCAGCGCGGCCGCGGGGTCGCCGACCAGACCCTTGTCTATCGCGTCGCCCACCACCGACACGCCGTGATAGCCGATCATGCACCAGTTTTCGTTGCCCATGTGCGACCACACCGGCAATATATGATGCACGCTCTGGTCCGAGTGCGCCAGGAACGACGCGACAATGTCGCGGCTGCGGGGACGGTCGACCAGGTTCATCAGCGGATGCAGCGCCCGGTAGGTGTCCCAGACCGAGAACACGGTGTAGTTGTTGAAACCGTCGTTTTGATGCACGTCGAGGTCGATGCCGCGGTATCGACCATCCACATCCTGATAGACGGACGGGTTGACATGCGTGTGGTACAGCGATGTGTACAACATTGTTTTTGCCTGCTCGTCGCCCTCGGCTTCGACCACCTCCATCTCCTGCTCCCACGCCTTGCGGGCGAGGGAGGCAAGCAGGTCGAACGAACGGCCCGCGGTCTCGGCGTCGAGGTTTTTCAGCGCCCCCGAGATGCTTGTGGCCGAGATGCCGACGCTGACCTCCAGCGTTCGGCCCTGCTCTCCGAAATCGAACCATGCGACGACTTGCTGTCCGCTCATTTC
>BNXD01000099.1 GCA_025999315.1 Bacteroidia bacterium
CGCCTGTTTTTCGGCCTCTGCGAGGCCGGCACAACATGGCAGCCCACCGCCGCCTGCGGGCCGACGACAAAACCTCTTCCTCAGAAAGGATGCTATTAAATCATTCTTTTCTAAATGCACAACGGGTGCCACAAAATAAAAAAATATGGATTACGCCGATATATTGCTGCCCTTGGCGATCCCGCCGTTGACGTTCCGGGTTGGCGAGTTGGTCGGCGAGTTGGTCGAGGGAGCTTATGTATCGGTGGGAGTTGGGGCCAGCAGGCTCCATGCGGGGGTGGTGTGGCGGTTGCACGACACCCCTCCGGCCAAGGGTAAGGTCCGGCCGGTGCTGGCGGTGATGCACGATGTTCCGGTGGTGCCGCCGGGGCAGATGCGTTTTTGGGAGTGGCTGTCGGCCTACTACATGATCCCGCTGGGGGTGGTGGCCGGGTTTGCCATGGCAGCCCCCTTCAAAAGCAAAGGCACGCAGCAGGAGGGATTAACGGTCAAGGCGTTCGAGCGGCCGATGGTCAAAACAGTAGGTCTCGGCAGCACCGTTGCCGACGAAGAGTCGCTCGGGCAGCTTTTCGAGACGCTCAAAAGGGCCAGGGCGCAGCATGCGGCCATGATCGCGGTGGTCGAAGCGCTGGAAACATCCGCGGCCTCGGAGCGGGGCGAGGCGGCGTTGTCGGAGGCGACAGTTCCGCTCAAGCCGCTGGGCATCGATGCGACGATTGTCAAAAAACTCTGCGAGCGGGGGGCCCTGCGCGTCGGGGAGCAGGAACAGACCTTCGAGCCGGAACCCATGAAGGAGGCCCCGCTGACCGACGAAGAGCGTGCGGCATATCTGGAGGTGGAGCGCGCGTTGTCGGCGGGCAAAACGACGCTCTACCGTGGCGACGAGACGGCTCCGCTGCTGGCGGTGGTCGACAGGGTTGTGCGCCAGGGCGGCAACGTCCTGATATTGACGCCCGAGATCACGGCCGACCACCACTTGGCCATGGCTGTCAGGGAACAGTTCGGTCGCCGGGCCATCGTCTATCTGCCCGAGATGAGCGAGCGGCGCAAAGCAATGGCCTGCCTGCAGTTGGCCTCCGGGCAGGAGGGCATGGCGGTGGTGGGCAGTCGTCAGGCGCTCTTCATGCCCTTTCGGCGTCTCGACCTGGTGGTCGTCCTGCGCGAGGACGACCCGCTTTACAAACAGAACGATTACTCGCCGCGCATCAGTGCAAGGGACGCGGCGTTGATGCTCGCCTCGATCTACGGGGCGCAAACCATTCTGCAGAGCGCCGTACCCTCGCTGGAGAGCTGGTTCAACGCCGCCGCCGGGCGTTACTTGCTTGTGGAGGCAGGTCAGAGTGGCGACCGGGCGCGTATAGCCATCTCCGACACCCTTCGTGCGGCCAAACGCGGCGAGCGCAAACACCACTTCAACGCCGATCTGTTCGACGCCATGGGCCGGGCCCTCGGCGGCGGCGGGCAGGTGGTGCTGTTCCAGAACCGGCGCGGTTTCTCGACGCTCGTCGAGTGTCAGGCGTGCGGATGGAGTCCGCGCTGTCCCCATTGCAACGTACCGATGGTGCCGCACCAGAGCGGCAGCGAGCTAAAATGTCACTATTGCGCTGCCCGGCAGCCGCTTATGACTCATTGCCCCGATTGTCGCGCCCCGCTGGGCGAGAGCCGGGGCTTCGGCACCGAGAAGATCGAGGCGATCGCCGGAGAGCTCTTCCCCGGGGTCGCGGTCGCCCGTCTGGACAGCGACACCGCTCCGGTGGAGAGTCGTTTTCGGGCCATCGAAAGGGCGTTCCTCGACCGGCGGATAGACATTCTGGTGGGCACCAGCATGTTGCTGCGCGATTTTTACACCGCGCCGATCGCTCTGACGGCCATTCTCAACGTCGACAACCTGCTGGGGGCGCCCGACTTCCGTGCGGCGGAGCGCACCTTTCGGACGATCGATTTTTTCGCCCGGCGCAGCCTCGAGATGGTGATACAGACCTCGCAACCCTCTGCCGCCACACTGCAGCAGGCGGCCATGGGCGACTATCGCGCCATGGCCGCCGAGCAGCTCGACCAGCGGCGGCAATTTCTCTACCCGCCCTACTGCCGTCTGATCGTCATACGGATGGCCCACCCCGAGCGCGACTGGCTGTGGCGTGGGGCCGAGGCATTGATTGCTCTGTGTCGCAATGAGTTGGGTGATACGATCCAGGGGCCGGTGCTGCCCACGGTCGAGCGCGTCAGGGGGCTGCATGTGGTCGACCTGATCGTCAAAGTGCCGCGCGAACGCTCGTTCAGCCACGCCAAAGAGCTTCTTGCACAGGTTTTTAAAGCCGCCGCCGCACCCATGCGCGGCATCCGCATAACTCTCAACATCGATCCGCAGTAATTTTCTCACTTTGTTGTGCAATTAAACGTTGGTTAAAAATAGACAAGTAAGGTTAGGCTTTGACTGTTCTGCTATCGCGAAGCCCGGCCGCCGTTGCGAGGAGGCGTAAAGCGGAGCGCGTCGAGAGCGAGGCGGTTGGGACGAAAGTCCCAAGCGAGCCGCTGTTCGAGGGCGTTAGGCGCGTAAGCGACTAAAAGCCCGAGTTCGGCGCAGCAGCCTCACCAGCAGCGCCGAGGTTGCTTAGACTTCTCCGCCGAAGTTATTTGTGAGCTATTTTGGCCTCTGACAACTTGCCGACGCGGAGCATAGCTCCCGCTATGCGACAAGGAGGCAAGGCAGGCAGAGGACGAAATAGCCGCAAAGAACAAGAGCGCCGAAGTTTAAACAACCTCAAAGTAGCCCCGCAGCACAGGCGGCGATTTTTGGTCCTTTTTATAAAAAAGGACCGCCCCGCGCGTAGCGGACTCAATATACATCGGAACGTGAACTAAACTTAAGGTCTGTGTGCTGACAAAACACGAATATCAAGTCAATAGATCGCATGTTTGCTTCAACTTCAAGGTTTTCCCAGCCGCTTGCCGCTCAATACCGGGGTTGCTTCGCCCCTGCGGGGCGATTGGGGAGGATTGACTTTTTGATTATAAAAACCCAACCATATAATTGCATAACAAATAAATGTTTCCCGTGTTGAAACAATATTTTGAGGCGTTGTTTCGGCTCTTCTTTCCCGATGTTTGTCCGGTGTGCGGCAAGGTCAAGGGCGAGGGGGCGGCATTTATGTGTGCCGAGTGCATGTACGATTTTCCGCTGACCGGGTTTCCGCAGCGCATCGACAACCCTGTGGTGGAGCTCTTCTGGGGGCAGATACCCAT
>BNXD01000100.1 GCA_025999315.1 Bacteroidia bacterium
GACCGAGCCGGTCTCCTCGTTCGGGTTCTGGCACCGGATGGGCGCGGCGCTCGGCGGCGGCTGGCGGGCGATCCTCTTTCTCTTTATCGGTCTGGGCCACCTGTGGGCGTTTCTGCTGCTCGGAGCGGGAATATTCTTCGGCATCAGATACTGGCGCCGCCACAACAAAAACAAAAAACGCAACAAGAAAAAACTCAAGGTTCCTGCCAATTAAGCGGCTTTGCCTGTCGAGACCGCCGACTCCCTCGCCTCCCGGCGGCTTTTAGTCGCTGCGGGCAAGGGAGTCGAAAAACAGACCGCCGACAGAAAATCACTACATTCAATCAATTTATGTACACAGACAGTTCATTGCCCTGCAAAGTAGCAGACATCGCCCTGGCCCAATGGGGACGCAAAGAGATCGAGATCGCCCAGAAAGAGATGCCGGGCCTGATGGCCATTCGCCGCAAATACGCCACCAAGCAGCCTCTGGCCGGGGCGCGTATCATGGGCTCGCTGCACATGACCATCCAGACCGCCGTGCTGATAGAGACCCTCAGTTCGCTCGGAGCCCAGGTGCGCTGGTGCAGCTGCAACATCTTCTCGACGCAGGACCACGCCGCGGCGGCCATCGCCGCGGCAGGCATCCCCGGCTGCGCCTGGAAGGGCGAGAGCCTCGAGGATTACTGGTGGTGCACGGCGCAGGCGCTCAGCTTCCCCGGCGGACTGGGGCCCAACCTGATAGTCGACGATGGCGGCGATGCCACACTGCTCATTCACAAGGGTTACGCCGCCGAGAACGACTCTCGCACGCTGGATGCCGCTCCCGGCAGCCACGAGGAGAGCGTGATCCTCGCCACACTCAGGACCATCCTCGAACAGGAGCCGCGCAAGTGGCACGACACGGTGGCCGGGTGGTATGGGGTTTCGGAGGAGACCACCACGGGCGTGCACCGTCTCTACCAGATGAAGGCGCGCGGCGAGTTGCTCATACCGGCCATCAACGTCAACGACTCGGTGACCAAGAGCAAGTTCGACAACCTCTACGGCTGCCGCGAGTCGCTGGCCGACGGCATCAAACGCGCTACGGACGTGATGATCGCCGGCAAGGTGGTGGTGGTATGCGGCTATGGCGACGTGGGCAAGGGGTGCGCGCGCAGCATGCGTTCGTACGGGGCGCGGGTGATCGTTACGGAGATCGACCCCATATGCGCTCTGCAGGCGGCCATGGAGGGCTTCGAGGTCAAACCGGTGGAGGATTGCCTCGAGGAGGGCAATATCTTCGTTACGACCACCGGCAACCGCGACATCATCACCCTTGAGCACATGCAGGCCATGCGCGACCAGGCCATCGTGTGCAACATCGGCCACTTCGACAACGAGATACAGATGGAGCGCCTCGAAAGCGCCGCCGGCGTAACAAAGCTCAACATCAAAGCTCAGGTCGACAAATACACCTTTGCCGACAGCCATTCGATCTTCATTCTGGCCGAGGGACGACTGGTCAACCTGGGCTGCGCCACGGGGCACCCTTCGTTCGTGATGAGCAACTCGTTCACCAACCAGACCCTCGCCCAGATCGAACTGTGGAGCAAGCGCGGCACGCTCGACACGGATGTCTTCCGCCTGCCCAAAGAGCTCGACGAGGAGGTCGCACGCCTCCACCTGGAGAGTATCGGGGTGCGCCTGACGCGCCTGACCCCCTCTCAGGCCGAATATATCGGCATCGACGTCGACGGCCCTTACAAAGCCGAACACTATCGTTACTGATTCCCGGCGAGGCCCCCCCCACGAGGCCAACATACGAAGGTATAAATGCAACAGAGCCCGGGCAATCCCGGGCTCTGTGTCCATAATACAGTAGAAGAAGTCAGTCTGAACTTTCGCGCCGAAGCTATTGGGGTATGTCAACACTACTCGCCACACCCTCGAGAGTTATTTCAACACGCCTCTCTCTACTTGTGTTCGATGGTGTAGCGGCCGCTGACAACGTCGCCGTTGCCTCCCACGCCCTCCACGACAATGTTGTAGGCGCCCGCCTTGTCGGCCGTATAGAACTCGACGGAGGCCCGGCCGGTGGAGTCGGTTACGATGTTGGGCTCCCAGTGGATGGTCGTGCGCAGGTCGGGTTTGGAGTTGTTGCGCTCGTCGGCGGTCTCATATTTGGGTTTGTAGAACGCCTCGGGCTTCTTGTAGCCCAGATGCGCTATGTGAGCCAGCGACGGCGAGGTGGCCACCGACGAAGAGAGCTCCCTGCCGTCCTTGAGGGTGATCAGGACGACCCCGTTGGCCCCGCCCACGCCGACCATCGACGTCTCGGTGCCCGATACGAGGGCTATCCCCGCCACATCCATCCCCGACATGTAGATCACATCCTCGGGCTCGATCTGCATGTTGTCGACATAGATCATCGGGGGGCCGTTGCCTCCGCGGACACGTATCTCGCCGTCGCCCGACACCTGCACCCCGGGCAACATGCGGATCAGGGTCAGCACATCGGTGCCCGAGAGAGCCGCGATGCGCTCCTCGCTCAGAGTGTAGGTCGGCTGGACGTTATAGATATGGTTGTTCTTGGACTCCTCGCGATGGCCGGTAACCACCACATCCTCCATATTGACCACCTTGATCCCTCCCTCGTAGTAATAGCTCTCCTTGGCCTGGCTGAGGAAGTTCTCGGGTATGCGCGATGGCATCTCGCCCACGTATGGCTTGGGGATGAACGATTGCCAGACGGGGAACGATTCGGGCTTGACCTTCAATGTTATGACCGACGTATTGCCGCCACGGCTGATGGCCTGCAGAATGAAACTCGTGCTGTCGGGAAAGTCCAGGTCGTGGAACGTGAACTTGTGGTTGTCGCCCAGAGAGTAGCGATCCATAAAACCGTTCGCGGGACGGAACAGCATGATGTCAGGGTTGCGTGCGCCGTTGCCCCAGAAGTTTGAGATCTCGCCCGACAGGGTTTGCGACACTTCGTGAGCAAAGCCGTATTTTGGTATGTCGGCGCCTATCACCGCGCTCAGATCGAAGCGTTTCCACCCCTGAGTCAGCATCAGCAGGTCGAGGTCGGTGTCGACCAAAGCATCTCCCGAGAAGTAGTAGGCCGGATCTTCGACATGGCCCTTGATGTCCGAGCTGAGCATCAGGTAAGAGAGTATGTTGTCCGAC
>BNXD01000101.1 GCA_025999315.1 Bacteroidia bacterium
TTTTTGATGCCGCCCGGATAGCTCACCAGCAGGGGCGAGTGCAGCGACTCCTCGTACATGAAGCGTTTGTCGAACCAACCGTGCTCGCCCATGTAGAAGCCCTGATCGGAGGTGTAGACGACGATCGTGTTCTCCCACAGGCCGTTCTGCTGGAGATAGTCGATCAGACGGCCGACGTTGTCGTCGACCGATGAGATACATTTCAGATAGTCGCGCATGTAGCGCTGGTACTTCCACTCGGTGAGCTCATCACCTGCGAGATGGCGCGCCTCGAAGTCCTGTCTGATCGGAGTGTAGGTTTTGTCGAAGGCGGCTTTCTGGGTGGCGTTCATGCGTGCGTACTCAGTCTCGTCGTTGCTCATTTTGTTGTCTCTGCCGATGGTCATATCTTTGGCTATGCTCATCTTCTGCTCTTTGGCGGCCCGTCCGCGACCCGAGTAATCGTCGTAGAAGGTGTCAGGCAGCGGGAAGGTTACATCCTCGTACATGTCCATCTTCCCGGGGGCGGGCATCCAGGGACGGTGCGGCGCCTTGAAGTGGGTCATCAGCATGAAAGGCTTCGACTTGTCCCTGCCGTTGAGCCACTCGAGCGCCTTGTCGCCCGTCAGGTCGGTGGCGTAACCCTGGTAGATTTTCTTGCCGGAGGGTTCGATGAAGTCGGGGTTGTAGTAGGTGCCCTGATCTACGTGGATGCAGTAGTAGTCGAACCCGACGGGCGTCGAGCCCAGGTGCCACTTGCCGACGATGGCCGTCTGATAGCCCGCCGCATGCAACATCTTGGGGAAGGTGGGTTGCTCGCCATTGAAGATGGTGGTCGACTTGTTGTCCATGAACCCGTTCATGTGGCTGAACTTGCCCGTCATCACCACCGCACGCGCCGGACCGCTCAACGAGTTGCAGACAAAGCTGTTGTCGAAGCGGACCCCCGAAGCGGCAATACGGTCGATGTTGGGCGTGCGACACAGCCGGTCGCCATAGGCGCTGACGGTCTGTACGGCATGGTCGTCCGACATGATATAGAGAATGTTGGGACGCGCATCGCTCTTGGCGGCAGCTTTCTTCGTCCCGGCAGCCGACAACACCGAAGGGATCACCGACAGGCCCAGAAGCAAATTGAGGGTAGGTTTCATCGTCATATTTTTTTGGTTTGTTTTGTGGAAAAAATGCGGGAAAGCCGACAAAAATAAAAAACCGATGTCAAAAGTAGTGATTTTTTAGGTAACTTGTATCGCCAAAACCATACACAGCCATGTTCACACCTAAGACATACCGCCGACGGCGGGAGGCGCTCGTAAAACTTATGGCCGGGGAGGGAGGTCTTGTCCTGCTGCCGGCCAACGGCGAGGCCCCGGCCAACTATCCCGACAACTGCTACCGCTTTCGTCAGGACAGCACGTTCCTCTACTTTACGGGCATCGACCGTCCGGGCTATTACGCGCTGGTGGACCTCGACCAGGGCTGCGAGACGCTCCTGGGCGACGATCCGACCATGAACGACATAATCTGGACCGGTCCTCAGCCTTCGACGGCCGATCATGCCATGAAGGCGGGTATCGAGCAGGCCTGTCCTGTTGCGCAGCTGGAGACCCTCGTCGCCCGGGCTGTCGCCTCGGGGAGAAGGGTCCACTACCTGCCGCCCTATCGCGCCGGGATGACGCTGAAGATCGCTGCGCTGCTGGGCATCGCGCCCGGGGCGGTGCACGGCGGAGCGTCGGTGGCGCTGGCTCTCGCGGTGGTGGCGTTGCGATCGGTCAAAGAGCCCCGGGAGGTGGAACGCATCGAGAGGGCGTGCGCCACCGGCTACAGGATGCACACCACGGCCATGCGGATGTGCCGCCCCGGGGTGGGTGAGCGTGAGATCATGGGCGCCATCGAGGGGATCGCGCTGCAGGAGGGCGCCGGGGTGGCGTTCCCCTCCATCGTGTCGCAGCATGGAGAGACCCTCCACAACCTCTCCTGCGACGACAGATTGACCGAAGGACGCATGTTGCTGGTCGATGCCGGCGCCGAGGAGGCGATGCACTACTGCTGCGACTTTACACGGACAACGCCCGTGGGCGGACGGTTCAACACGATGCAGCGCGAGATCTATGACATTGTTCTGGGGGCCAACGACCTGGGCCGACGCTTGGCGGCTCCGGAGATGCTCTACCGCGACATCCACCTGGCGGCGGCGACCCATATCGCCGAGGGGCTGGTCGCGCTGGGGCTCGTGAAGGGCGACCCGCGTGAGGCGGTCGAGGCCGGGGCGCACGCCCTGTTCATGCCGCACGGGCTGGGCCACATGATGGGGCTCGACGTGCACGAGATGGAGAACATCGGCGAGAAATATGTGGGTTATGACCGCGAGACCGCGCGAAGCGAGAGGCTCGGCCTCGCTTCGCTGCGTCTGGGCCGACGCCTGCAACAGGGTATGACGATGACCATCGAACCGGGCATCTACTTTATCCCCGCTCTGATCCAGAAGTGGCGCGCCGAGGGGATATGCCGCGATTTTATCGATTTTGACAGGGTGGAGCGTTACGTCGGTTTGGGCGGTATCCGCATCGAGGACAACATACTGATCACCGCCGAGGGGTGCCGTCTGCTCGGCGAGCGCCTGCCGGCCACCGTCGAACAGGTGGAAGAGATGGCCGGGCAGTAACCGGCAACTCTCAATGAACAGACAGGCTTTTTTGAACCACTTGTTGATATGATCGCTCTAAATGGTCTATTGGAGAGAGAATTTTTTTGCGTTATGTGAATTATGTAATTGTTTTATTATTATATTTACGGCGCGAATATCTTAAGTTTCCATATCATGAAGAAATTTATTGTTTCTATCTCTATGGTTGTTACGGCGTTATGCGCGTTCGGCCAAAGTGGTGAGGTGGCGAGAGAACAGGACGCAGATGCCGTTTTCCGCTTCAAATTCATCGGAACAAACGACATGTTTTTGGGTGATTATCGCGACAACGCCCTCCAGTTGAAGGAGTTGATCAATGCCGTCAAGCAGAATAAAAACGCCATAAAACAGGGCGCGCGCATCAATTTGCGTGGTTACAGTTCGGCCCTCTCCTCCTTGGAGGAGAACCGGCGTTCGGCCAGGATACGCAGCAACCGTGTGAAGTCGGCGCTCATCGTCCATGCCG
>BNXD01000102.1 GCA_025999315.1 Bacteroidia bacterium
GTTTTCATCATATCTGTTTTTATTTAGGGCGTGTTCCTCGAAACGGGGACAAAATAGGGGCGCAAAGGGGTGAAAATTGTTATACGATGTTTGAAGTGTCGACTTTTTGACTACTTTTGCAGCGATAATAAAGGGGTGCCTTAATATTACGGGCTGAGATCATACCCATGAACCTGATCCGGGTAATGCCGGCGTAGGGAAGCGCGATGGAACGGATACCCCTGTTCTGTTCATTTCAAAAAAATTAACCAATGAAGAAGTTTCTGTTGACAGTCGTTCTGTCAGGGGGATGTTTTTGCCTTTTTTCTCAAAAAGAGGACTCTGTAAAGGTATTGCAGATGCAGGAAGTGGCCGTAACCGCAACGCGGGCCGGCAGTGCTACACCACTGGCGTTCAGTCAGATCGACAAAAACCAGATCGACGGGCGCAACACCGGGCAGGATATGCCCTATCTGCTGCTGACCACCCCTTCGGTGGTGGCTACCTCCGACGCCGGGAACGGCATAGGTTACACGGCGATCCGTCTGCGCGGCAGCGACCCTTCGCGCATCAACGTTACGCTGAACGGCGTTCCGATGAACGATCCCGAGTCGCAAACGGTCTTCTGGGTCAACTTGCCCGACCTGGCCTCGTCCGTGGAGGACATTCAGGTGCAGCGCGGGGTGGGCGGCTCGACCAACGGCGCGGGAGCCTTTGGCGGAAGCATCAACATGCAGAGCGAGAAGCTCTCCCCGCGCGCCGGGGGCGAACTGTCGGGCGGCGTGGGTTCCTACGGCACCTACCGGCGCATGATCAAGGCCAACACCGGAATCCTCGGCAACCACTGGAATCTCTATCTGCGTCTGTCGGACCTCCATTCGGACGGATATGTGCGCCGCGCCTCCACCGACATGAGTTCCTACTTCGCCCAGGTGGAGTATGCAGGCAAAGATTTTCTGCTCAGGGCGGTCAACTTCGCCGGCAAGGAAAAGACCTATCACGCATGGGACGGCATCGACGCCCAGCAGATGGCCCTGGATCGCCGTTACAACCCCTCGGGACTGATGCTCGGAGCGGCGGGCGACACGCTGGGCTACTATAAAGACCAGACGGACAACTATGTCCAGAACAATTCGCAGCTCTATGGGGTGTTTCGCCTCTCGCCGCAGTGGACCCTCGACGCCACGCTGCACTACACGCGCGGAGATGGCTACTATGAGGAGTACAAAAACGGCCGCAAACTGCTGGAATATGGCCTGCAACCCTACTCGGCGGGGGGCAGTACGGTCAAAAAGAGCAACCTCATACGGCGCAAGAACATGGGCAACGACCTCTACGGCGCCATAGCCACGCTGGGCTACGCCGTGCGCCACTTCGATATGAAATTCGGCGCGTCGGCCAACCGCTACGACGGCGACCATTTCGGACAGGTCATCTGGGTCGAGAATTACCAGGGGCCGCTGCTGCCGCTGCATGAGTATTATCGCAGCGCGTCGATCAAGGACGACGGCATGATCTACCTGAAGGCCAATCTGGCTCCAGTGGAGAAACTGAACCTCTACGGCGACGTGCAGTACCGCTCGATCCACCACACCATCACCGGGTTGAACAGCACATGGGACTCGGCTTCCTCGGCCATGCAGCCCCTCGACGTTCACCGCCGTTACAACTTTTTCAACCCCAAGGGCGGCGTATTCTACAGCCCGGGCGGTCGCCATCAGATCTATGCCTCGGTGTCGGTAGGGCACAAGGAGCCCTCGCGCAACAACTTCACCGACGCCACCGACATCTCGGCCCCGCTTGCCGAGCGAATGGTCGACTATGAGGCGGGTTACCACCTGCTGGGCAAGGTGTTCGCCGCCGGGGTGAACCTCTACTACATGGACTACAAGGACCAGATCGTCCTGACCGGGCGCACCAACGACATCGGCGAGCCGATAGCCGAGAATGTCGACCGCAGCTACCGCGCCGGGATCGAACTCACCGCCACCGTGCGCCCATGGCATTGGCTGCGCTGGGACGCCAACGCCACCTTCAGCCGCAACCGCATAAAGGACTACACCGAGTATTTCGACATCTACGACCCCGCGTACGACTATCTCGGCCAGGGACAGGAGCATTTCAGCGACACGCCGATAGCCTACTCGCCCGAGGTGATCGCCAACAGCGTCATCTCGGCTGCGTTCGGCAGTTTCGGGGCTACCTTCACCTCGAGCTACGTCGGCAGTCAATACATGACCAACACGGGCTACAGCACGCTGAAACTGGGCAGCTACTTTGTCAACAACCTGCAGTTGAGCTACTCTTTCCGTCCGCGCTCGCTGCAGGGCATCCGCCTGGCGTTGAACATCAACAACCTGTTCAACACGATGTACGTCAACAACGGCTGGGGCTATCATTCGGCCCTCGACAACGGCGGGGCGGTGAGCAACGACTTTTCGGCGGGCTACTTCCCCCAGGCCGGCACGAACGTGCTGCTCAACGCGACGGTGCGGTTCTGAGGCATAGCCGGTTTTGCTCGAAACATTGCCGAGGCGCGAAGAAGTAAAGCCAGGGAGGTTGCCATATTTTGGGTGATAAAATATTTTGTGGCTCGCAGCCAGCGGAGGGACGCTTCGTTGAATGCTGCTCCCTAAGCCGCAGGCGAAGGGCAAAACCCCGATGGGTGGCGGCCAAAGTTGGCAGGCAAAAAGACGCCCGCCTTCCTCCGAAGTTGGCAGGCAGAGGGACGCCCGCCTTTCTCCTTGTCGTTCGGCATAGAGTTCGAGCAAGCTCGACTCTGCGCTCACTCTTTCGTCGAGAAGTTGGCGGGCAGAAAGACGCCCGCCTTTCTCCTCGTCGCTCGGCATAGTTGCGAGTAAACTCGCCTCTGCCTCACTCCTTCGTCGATTCGCACCTCGCCTATTTCCGAGCTGGGCTCGGATGGCTCTCGGTTTGTCGGTTGCGGCTCGGAGCCAGCGGAGGGCTGCCGCAAAAGGCTGACCCCGATGCCGCAAGGCGAGGGCGCGACAACTAAAGAGTTGCAGCCCGTAGCCCGGGGTGGCTCCGGGCCGCCGGCCTCGAAGAGGCCGAGGTTTATTTATTATAGGCCTTAAGTTATCTCTATCGATAGCCTACCGAGACTGCTACGCG
>BNXD01000103.1 GCA_025999315.1 Bacteroidia bacterium
GAGCCGCAAAGAACGAGAGTGGAGAAGTTTAAACAACCTCAAAGTAGCCCCGCAGCTCAGGCGGCGATTGTTGGCTCGCAAAAAGACGCTCGCCTTACTCCTTCGCGCCTCGGCAGAGAGTTCGAGCAAGCTCGACTCTGCTCTCGGCTTGGCGTCGTTTGGTTCTTTTTATAAAAAAGAACCGCCCCGCGCGCAGCGGTTTTCAGTAGACCTTCGACAAAGGCCAAACCTAAGGTCTATGGTAAAACATTATATGTTGTTCGGCTTTGAGAAGCAAAGTCGGCAGCCCGCAGCTGCCCCCCGCGGCGGGCTGCCACTCTTTCGCCTGTGGCTTAGAATGGCATCCCACCGCCGACTGCGGGCCACCAAACGCAACCAAAAGGGATTTCAAATTTGATTTGACTATATTTAACCAACCTTTAAAATGGACAACCGGCATATAAATATCCCCTTTCATGTTTGATTCCGTTCGCCTTTCGGCCATGGCAATTGTGTTTGCGATGGCCGTTTCATGTGTAAACCACAATGTTATGTCCGACCGGCAACCCGTCTGCGTCCTTACCGACTCCGAGAAAGAGGCTGCAAGGCTCACCCCCGAGGTGATGTGGAAGATCGCCCGCGTGGGGGCAGGCGGCCTCGCCTTTTCGCCCGACGGGAAACGTATCCTCCACACACTGACCACATACGACGTGGAGGCCAACCGCGGCACGACCTCCGTGCGCAGCGTCGACCTCGAGGGTCGCACGCGCAGGATCAGCCCCGAGGGGAGCGATTGCTCGCAGGCGTGCTGGTTGCCCGACGGCCGGGTGATCTTTCTGGCCGACGGACCCGGTGGCGGCGAGCTGTGGATAGCCGATGGCGACGGCAGCCACCCCCGACAGGTACCCAACGCAGAGGGTGGCATCGAAGGCTTCGGCGTCGACCGGCAGGGGGGCAACATATTCATCGTGCGCAAGGTCGCCGTCGAGCGACGCCTCTCGGGGGAGATATTTCCCGACCTGCCGCTGTCGCGCGCCAGGGTCTACGACGACCTGATGGTTCGCCACTGGAACTACTGGGATACGGGGAATTACAGCCATATCTTCGTAGGGCGGCTCACCGACCACGGCATCGAAGACCTGCGCGACATCATGCCCGAAGAGCCGTGGGACGCCCCCATGGCGCCCTATTTCGACACCGGCGAGATCGCCTGGAGCCACAGCGGCGCCCTGCTGGCCTACACGTGCAAGAAGCTCACCGGCGCGGAGTATGCCGTGAGCACCGACTCGGACATCTACCTCTACGACCTGACCACGGGCCTCACCCGCAACCTCACTCTCGGGATGCCCGGCTATGACAGGTATCCGCGTTTCTCGCCCGACGACGGGCGTATCGTTTTTACCTCGATGGCCCGCCCGGGCAACGAGTCGGACAAGGCGCGCCTTATGACGCTCGACCTCGGCGGCGAGCAGACATCGGGCGACCGGCCTGCCGGAAGGATGGTCGACCTGACGGCCGGCTTCGACCACAGCGTGTCGGACCCCCACTGGGCCGACGACGGCAGGATATACTTTCTGGCGGGGATCGAGGGGACGGTACAGCTCTTCAGGGCCGATCTCGAGGCAGGGAGTCTCTGCGCCGAATCTGATGCTGCGGCTTCTGCCCTCCCCGCCGGGCAGGTCATCCATCCCATGACCTGGGGCGATTTCGACCAGGTGGGCTATGCCGTCCATGGCGACCAGGTGGTGGTGGCGCGCCAGTCGATCAGTTCGCCGACGGAGCTCTACCGGCTTTCGTTTGGCGGCGCCACGCCCGGCGATATTTCCGGCGTTGCCAGCCCGCTGACGACTTGCTACAACAGAGATCTGTATGACCATATACGCATGGGACAGGTCGAGAGACGGTGGGTCGCCACCACCGACCACAAACAGATGCTCACGTGGGTCGTCTTCCCGCCCGATTTCGACCCCTCGAAGCGCTATCCCCTGTTGCTCTACTGTCAGGGCGGCCCGCAAAGCACCGTGAGCCAGTTCTGGAGCTACCGCTGGAACCTTCAGCTCATGGCTGCCCGCGGTTACATCGTCGTGGCGCCCAACCGCCGGGGCGCGCCCTCGTTCGGGCAGGAGTGGGTCGACCAGATCTCGGGCGACTACTCGGGCCAGAACATTCGCGACCTGCTGGCGGCCATCGACGATGTGGCCCGTGAACCGTGGGCCGACCGCGAGAGGATGGGATGCGTCGGGGCCAGCTACGGGGGTTACTCGGACTCCTGTTTGGCATCGCCGATAAAGCCGCACGTGTTGACGATCACCACATCGGCCCCTTCGCCCTCCCGGTCGAACACCACATGGTAGCCGCTACGCTGCAGCCGCCCGGCAACCCGTTCCGAATCGACCAGGTTCTTGCTGCAACCCATGGTTATGATATTGACTTTTTTGTTTTTCATTCTTTTTTTCGCAACTTTTCAACTGCGCTTTGTTCGTCGGGCCGGCCTCGCAGAGGCCGGCAGCCCGGAGCCACCCCGGGCGGAGGGCTGCCATTTAGCATCGTATGAGCGGAGCCTGCGGCTCCAATATTTGCTGTTTCGAGAGGCATCCCTCCGCTGGCCCCGGGCCGCAATGCACGAGAGCAGAACCAAAATAATCCCGCGATGGTCCATGGTCTCGTCGGCTTAAAAAAAGCGCGGGGAAGATTGCTCATTTAAGATACTTGTCGAGCCAGCCGAAAAATTCGCGGTTCCACGCCAGTGAGTTTTGGGGTTTGAGCACCAGATGGCCCTCGTCCTCAAAGACCACCAGACGGGCGGGGATGCCGCGGCAACGGGCGGCGGTGAAGGCCTCGAGGCTCTGGAGGTAAGGGACGCGAAAGTCCTTCTCGCCGGCGATGATCATTATGGGTGTGTCCCACCGTCCGACCGCCTTGTGGGGCGAGTTGGCATAGGTGCGCATGGCGGTGGGATTGCCGTGATCCCAGTACGGGCCGCCGTTGTCGTGGTTGACGAACCACAACTCCTCGGTCTGTCCATACATGCTCTCCAGGTCGAAGATGCCGCAGTGGGCGATGAAGGCCTTGAAGCGACCTTCGTGATGACCGGCCAGATAGAAG
>BNXD01000104.1 GCA_025999315.1 Bacteroidia bacterium
CGACGACAAGGCTATCTATGAGGAGATCAGGGAGTATCTCTCCTCGATCGCCCCCGAGAAGGAGAAGATCGTCAAACTCTACCGGGGGGCGGCTCCGATCTTCGACCACTTCGACATATCGAAGCAGATCAAGTCGCTCTTCTCCAAGTATGTATCGCTCAAACGGGGCTCCTATCTGATCATCGAGCACACCGAGGCGTTGCACGTGGTGGATGTCAACAGCGGCAACCGCGCCAAGGCAGGCGACAGTCAGGAGAGCACCGCCCTGGAGGTCAACCTGCAGGCGGCCGAGGAGATAGCCCGTCAGTTGCGTCTGCGCGACATCGGGGGCATCATCGTCATCGACTTCATCGACCTGCACAAGGGCGAAAACCGCACCCAGCTCTACAACTCGATGCGCAAATTCATGGCGGGCGATCGCGCCAAACACACTGTGCTGCCCATCTCCAAGTTCGGACTGATGCAGATCACGCGCCAGAGAGTTCGTCCGGCCACCGCGCCCGAGGTGATGGAGCACTGCCCGACGTGCAACGGCACGGGCATGATCACCCCCTCGATACTGCTCGACAAACAGATCGAGAACCAGATCGCCTATCTCACCTCGGATCGCGGGTTGCGTTATATCCACCTGGTGGTGAGCCCTATCGTGGCGACCTATCTGCGCCATGGCATCTGGCCGATCTACGTTCGCTGGATGGTCAAGTACAAGTGTCGCCTGCGCATCACCTCGACCCAGTCGACCGGCTTTATCGAGACCAAATTCCTCGGCAAGGACGGCAAAGAATTGGAATAAACAGGTTTGTCATCCCTCGAAGGATGACAAACCTGTTTTAGCCACCGGGCCGCACTTAAATCAAATAGACATACACCTCAACAACAGACGATGGCCGCTGCAGAGCTGATCTTTCGGACGATGGCTTCGGGCGAGGCGACAGGCGAGTTTGCCGACAGCCTCGACCGGGCGCAGACCGTCGAGGCGGCATCGCTGGCCGGGTCGTCGAAGGCGTTGCTCATAGCCGCGACGGCGCGCGAGCGGGGCGGGCTGCATGTTGTGGTGGCCGACGACAGGGATCAGGCGGCCTATCTGGCCAACGACCTCTATGTGTTTCTGGAGCCCGAACGGGTGCTCTTCTTCCCCACAGCCTACAAACGCTCTATCGAATATGGACAGCAGGACGCCTCGGGCATCATCCAGCGAACCGCCGCCCTGAACGCAATCAGAGGTTTCGACGGGGAGGGGGCCAAGACAAGGGCGACCTCAGAAGCAAAAGCAAGCGCCGGCTCAGACAGGGAGGTAAAAACAGAGGCGAAGGCGGGAGACGGGTCGAAAGCGGGGACAGGGACCGGGGCTGACGCGGATGCAAAGGCAAGGCCAAAGAGAGCGAACGGGGCTGAAATGATGGCAACGGCAGCCATGGGTTCGGGCCCGGTGGCGGACTATCTGGTGCTGTGCACCTATCCCGAGTCGCTGGCCGAGAAGGTGGTCGACCGCAGCGAGCTGTCGCAGAACACCATGCGCGTGGGGCTGGGCGAGAAACTCTCACCGGCATTTCTCGAGGAGTTGCTGGCCGGTCATGGCTTTGCGCGGGTCGATTTTGTCTACGAGCCGGGGCAATACTCGGTGCGCGGTGGCATCGTCGACGTCTTCTCCTACGCGGTCAACCATCCCTTCCGCATCGACTTTTTCGGCGACACGATCGACTCGATCCGCAGTTTCGACCCCGCCACCCAGCTCTCGGTCGAGCGGCTGGAGCAGGTGGAGATCGTCCCCAACCTCAAGAACCTCGAGATAGCCGGGCGGCGGGTGTCGCTGGCCTCGTTCGCGGACAGGGCCATCTGGTGGCTCTACGATCCTGACTACACGCTCAAACGCATCGATCAGATACGCAAGAAGATACTCGGCACGCTGGACGATCCCTCGCAGATCGATATGAGCGTAACCAGCGCCAAAAATCTCCTGGAGGAGACCGCCTCGATGCAGATGATCCTTCTGGACGACAACTGCAGCCAACGGTCGGCCGAGGCGAAGGTCGATTTCGGCATCAGGCCGCAACCGCGTTTCAACAAAAACTTCGAGTTGCTGGCCCGGGACATCATCTCCTCGGCCGGGGAGGGCGTCGACACCTATATCCTCTCCGAGAACAAAGCCCAGACCGAGCGTCTGACGGCCATCTTCAACTCCACAGGCCACGGGGCGGTGCGGTTTCAGCCCTTGGGGCTAACGCTGCACGCCGGGTTCATAGACCGGGAGGGCAAGGCGGCGTTCTACACCGACCATCAGATATTCGAGCGTTATCACCGCTATCGCCTCGAGGGTGAGCTGGATACGGGCAGCGCCTTCACCATCGGCGAGCTTAACACGCTGAACACAGGCGACTACGTGGTGCATATCGACCACGGCGTGGGGCGTTTCGGCGGGCTGGTGCGCAGCACGGAGGGGGGCCGCGAGCAGGAGTTCATCAAGCTGGTCTACCGCGACAACGACGTGTTGCTGGTCAACGTCCACGCCCTGCACCGCATCTCGCGCTACAAGGACAAGGACAGCGAGCCGCCCAAAATATACAAGCTGGGGTCGGGAGCGTGGCAGAAGATGAAATCCGCGGCCAAGAGGGCCGTCAAGGACATCGCCCGCCAGCTGATCGCTCTGTATGCCCGTCGCAAGGCGAGCCCCGGATTCGCCTTCTCACCGGATACATACATGCAGCAGGAACTCGAGGCGTCGTTCATCTACGAGGACACCCCCGACCAGTTGAAGGCCACCAACGCCGTCAAGGAGGACATGCAGTCGCCCCACCCCATGGACCGGCTCATCTGCGGCGATGTGGGTTTCGGCAAGACCGAGGTGGCCATACGCGCCGCCTTCAAGGCCGCCACCGACTCGAAACAGGTGGCGGTGCTGGTGCCCACGACGATCCTCGCCCTGCAACACTACCGCACGTTCACCCGGCGACTTGCCGACTATCCGGTTACGGTCGAGATGCTCTCGCGGGCCCGTTCGCCCAAAGAGACGCGCGACATTCTGCAGCGGCTCGAGCAGGGGAAGATCGACATACTGATCGGCA
>BNXD01000105.1 GCA_025999315.1 Bacteroidia bacterium
AAGGCAATCCCGAAAGCAACCATCTCCGCCCCATGTCATGCCGAGCGAAGGCAGAGCCGAACTTGTTAGAGCCATGCCGGGCCGCGAAGAGGAAGCCGAAGGCAATCCCGAAAGCAACCATCTCCGCCCCATGTCATGCCGAGCGAAGGCAGGGCCGAACTTGTTAGAGCCATGCCGGGCCGCGAAGGGGGAAGCCGAAGGCAATCCCGAAAGCAACCATCTCCGCCCCATGTCATGCTGAGCGAAGTCGAAGCATCTCAAAAAGACTGATTTGATCGCCGCCCTCTCAGAACCCGAATCCGTCGATCTCCACTTTGGCGTCGTTGTCGGAGCGGGGGGGCAGGGCTGTGCCCTGGGGTTCGAGGCCCACCACGAATATGGCGTCGGGACGCACCGGACAGATCGATTCGCACGCCCCGCAGCCGATGCACACCTGCGGGTCGATCTGCGGAATGGTCAGCGACTGGTCCTCGCCGAAAGGCACCATCGCGACCGCCCCCGTGGGGCAATGTTCGGCGCAGGCGCCGCAATCCTGATGCTGTTTCTGCACGATGCACTCATGTCGCACGAAACGCACGACTCCCACCTGGCGCACCTTTTTCTGCTCGACCGACAGAGGCTGCAGGGCGCCGTTGGGACACACCTGGGTGCAGGCGGTGCACTCGTAGTTGCAGTAGACCTCGGGCTCGAAGTACATGTGGGGCTGCATCACCCCCGTCAGGCCGCGCTCGAGCCCCGAGGGACGGAGCGCCTGCATCGGACATTTGGAGACGCACAACTGGCACGCCGTACAGCGGTAGGCAAAGTTGTCGACCGCCCCCGGAGGCAGCGGATAGCGCCTTGTCGCCGGGGAAGAACCCTCTTCTGCGCCAGTTGCGGCCTCGGTACGGCGCGCCAGGGCGATCACCGGTGCCGCTGCCAGCGCCGAGGCGGCGGTAGCGATGAAACGGCGTCGGCCGGGGTCGTAGCCTTGCCCGGCGCCATCGTGGAGGCTGGCGGTGGTTGCCTCGCCGGACGTTGCACCGGCGGCGGTCATGTCGGCAGTTGTCTTGTCGGCGGTCGCTCCGGCTGCCTCCGGTTTGAGGCTGCGCGCCCCGTAGCCGATGGCCCCGCGGTTGCAGACCGACAGGCAGTTGTAGCACGCCACGCAACGGCTCATGTCCACTTTGGCGTTGCGCTGGTCGATGCACTCGGCTTTGCAGGTGCCCGTGCAGAGGTTACAGTGGTTGCAACGTTGGGGGTCGATGGTTACCCGCACCAGCGACCGGCGCGAGATGAGCCCCAGCAGCGTCCCCACCGGGCATAAGGTGTTGCACCACAGCCGTCCGCGCAGGGCGACCATCACCGCGAGCGCCGCGAGCACCACAGCCGCCGAGACGATGACCACCGTCGAGGGGTGTTGGGTTATGGCGTAGAGCGAGAAGTTGCCATGGGCGTTGAGCCTGGCTGCCAGCAGGTTGTTGCCCCAGATGTAGACGGGTTTGATGAGCCCGGCGGCGATGCGTCCAAAATTGGAGTAGGGGTCGAGCCACAGCAGCGGAAAGGTCGAGGCGAAGAATATCGCCGGGATGGCCGCAACAGCCAGCAGGCTGTATCTTATGATGTTGTATGGTTTTCGGTAGAGGGCTTTGGCCGTGCGTTTTCGCCGGACTTTGGGACGCAGGCGCGGAAAGATGCGTGCGCAACGCCCGATGACATCCTGCAACACCCCCAGCGGACAGACAACCGAGCAGTAGACGCGCCCCACAAGCAGGGTCAGCAGCAGCAACACCGCAACCACGCCCCACATACCGGCCAGCAAGGCCGGTATGAACTGCAGATGGGCCAGACTGTGCAGCCCAAGCGGCAACCACCCCGAAAAATCGAGAAAAAAGGCGACCAGCGGCAGGAAAAAAAGTAACGCCAACACCACCCGGACGATCTTCAGCGTGCGGTGGCCGGTGGGGGCGGACGTCTTGTCGCGCCGGTCGGTCGCGCCGACTGCAGAGCGATGATCTTGTGTGTTTTGGTGGGTCATGGGTGAGGTGAAATTAAGGCGTGTTCACATAGATCGGGATAGTCGGATTTAATGCTGTTGTGGTTTGCTGTCAAGGCGCTTTTCCTAAGTAATACCGGTGGGTATTTCGAGGGGAAGCAACGAAGACAGAAGCCGCAACAGCGTTGAAGACGGGTGTGCCGATCTATGTGAACACGCCCTGTATTCATCTTGCGGTTTTGCCTGCCAAAACTGCCGACTCCCTCTCCCGGCAGCGGCTTTAGCCGCTGGAGCGGGCAGGGAGTCGAAAAACATGTTGTCAATAGCAAGACATGGTCTGCAGGCAGCCTTAAACTCCCGCTGCGAGCGTCGGCTGCAACCCTCCGCCCAAAAAGCGCCCAAAAAGCGCAGAATGCGGCTGCAGGCTGCGCAGCTCTGCCAGCCGCAACGTCATGCACCGATTTGGTTCATGCTTCAAGATCTACCGACGCACACCGAAGACAGAGCCCGGGCCGGATAGAAAATTTCGCCAAGAACCCGAAATCAGCCGCTATGACATTGTTATCCGCTTGACGTTGAGCGAGTCGATGTTGGTGGTGCCCAGACCGAGCTTCTCGCCGTTGCCGATATGTCTGATGTCGGACAGGGAGATGTCGGTGCGTATCTGGTTGAAAAACTTGGCCGAAGCTGTGTCCACTGCCACGGGGTCCTGCGAGGCGAAGAGGGCTTTGGTCAGCACCACATCGTCAGGCCCCTTGCCCTGCGGTCCGTTGGCCTTCAGGGTGCGGTAGGCGTCGACAATGTGCAGCGCGGGTTTCTTGGGCCATGTGTTCAGGTCGGCGATACACTGCTGCAGATCGATGTTGTGCAGGACGCGACGGTCCCAATTGATGCCCAGGTAGTTCTTCATGGCGCAGGTCATCTTGGCCCCGCCGTGATGTTTGAGCACCGGCATGTTGAACCATACGTCGCACTCCAGCAGCGCTTTGTGCAGCTTCGTGCTTTTGAACTTGACCCCGGCGGGAAGCTCCACCTCGACATAGTAGCTCTCGTCGTTGCCGGGGATCATCTTGCCTC
>BNXD01000106.1 GCA_025999315.1 Bacteroidia bacterium
TGGGCGGTTTTTCTGTCAACTTCTAAACAATGGCTAAAATGAAAGCGATAATATTCAATATGGCAACGATCCTGGCGGCAGGGATCACCCTCTGCTCATGCGAGGTAGCTTTTCTGGACGAGAAACAGTTCACCGATCCGGGCGGGAATACATTCTTCACTGAGAACAAGGATTACGAAACGGCCGTTTACGCCATTTACAGCACTATGTCCAACGGCTCCGAATGGGGCGTATGGGGCAGGGGGCTTGTGGTGGCCGGAGAGATAGGCACCGACGAGATGTATGCCGGAAGCATCAATCAGGTCAATATACTCCAGCTGGAAACCTACTCGGCAATGAGTGGCGACAACCAGACGGTAGAACACATCTGGCGCGTGGCTTATGCGGCCATAAACAGAGCCAACCTGGTGATAAACACCATTGACGGGCTCGCCGATCCGACCGATTTTCACAGATCGATCAGGGGCGAGGCCGCTTTTCTGCGGGCGCTGGCATATTTCAATCTCGTCAAGAATTTCGGAGGGGTACAATATAAAGTGCTCTTGTCGCAACCCGACGACAATTTCGACATACCGCGCTCGAAGGTCGAGGACATCTATGATCTGATGATCGACGACCTGGAGTATGCCGTGAACTCGCTGCCCGGATCTCAACAGCAATTGGGCAGAGCCACATCCCTCTCCGCGATGGCGATACTCTCGAAGGTCTATCTGTTCATGGCCTCCCATAAAAGGCACAATGTGATAACAGGCGAGCTCAAGCTGGGAGATATTAACTCCTATGACTGGGTGGACGAAATCGACGCCTATACCAAGGCGAAGGATTGGGCAAAAACCGTTTTGGACTTGCTCGGAGGGGAAGCCGATGTGTTGATGGCCGATTTCGCACATGCGTTCTATCCTTATGAGAATTCCAAGGAGGCTCTCTTCGAGGTGCAGTACTCCTCCAACCAGACCGCCGATCAGGGCAGTTTTCTGCCTTCGCTCTATGGTCCCCAGGGAGAATCGAGACTCGGCGGAGGACAGAATACGTTGCATCCGCTCTATTGCGAGCTTTTTGAAGGAGATAAAATGACCCTCGGCACGCCGCGTTTCAAAAGGAGTATCTGCGATTACAGATTGCCGCCGACCTATGCCTCGGGTTATTCCGAAACTTACCTTACCAATTCATACAGCTGGACCGGGGGCAAGTTCAAACTCGATCCCAACCACAACTATCCCTACAATAAAGGCCCGCACAACTATCCTGTCATCAGGTCTTCGGAGGTGTGCCTGATCTACTCCGAGGCGCTGGCCGAATTGGAGGGGGTGTCGGATGCCGCATTCAAATATGTGAACATAGTCCGGGCCCGAAGCAGGGAGACATCGCTCAGCCAGGCCAATTTTGTGAACTATCTGAACAATCCCGACATTCCCCTGATGCGCGGCTACGTCCAGCCGACGAGCGACATCGAATGGTTCCGCCTGGTGATCATGAACGAACGCAAATGGGAACTTCTGGGCGAGGGGCACCGCTGGTATGATCTGGTGAGGATGGGGCTTCTGGTCAAATCGGTGCAGGCCATACAACAGCAGAATGAGGATTATATGAACTCGAGCAACGCCACCGACAAAAATAAAGCCTATCCGGGGACGCGCAGAATATCGAACTATCATGTTTTGCGCCCTCTGCCGAACCGGGAGATCGAACTGACCCACCGCGCCCTGAGGCAAAATTATGGATACCGTTAACGATTTGTAACACAATGATTAATTCGGGATTGAAATTTGTTTTGGCCGGCGTGCTGCTCTGCTCTTCCGCTCAGGGCGGCACGCCCGTTTATCTGGACGACTCGCGCAATATCGAAGAGCGCATAGAGGATGCTCTCTCCCGGATGACACTTGAGGAAAAGGTGGCCATGGTTCATGCGCAGTCTAAATTTTCGTCGCCCGGAGTCCCGCGTTTGGGCATTCCCGAAGTATGGTGCACGGACGGCCCTCACGGGATACGCGAGGAAAATCTGTGGGACGCGTGGGGCTCGGCCAAATGGTCTAACGACGCATGTACCGCATTCCCTGCTCTGACCTGCCTGGCCGCCACATGGGATCCCGAAATCTCGGCCATTTACGGGGAGGCTATCGGCCGGGAGGCGCGCTATCGCAATAAGAGCGTACTTCTGGGCCCGGGCGTAAACATCTACCGCACGCCGCTCAACGGACGTAATTTTGAATACATGGGCGAAGACCCCTATTTGGCCTCGGCGATGGTCGTGCCATATATCCGGGCGGTCCAGAAACAGGGTGTCGCCGCATGTGTGAAGCATTTTGCGCTCAACAATCAGGAGGCCGACCGCCACTGGGTCGATGTTCATGTAAGCGACAGGGCATTGTACGAAATTTATCTTCCCGCCTTCAAGTCGGCCGTCCGGCAGGGTGGAGCGTGGTCTGTAATGGGCTCTTATAATAAATATATGGGCCAATGGTGCTGCCACAACAAACGTTTGTTGATGGATATTCTCAAAGGAGAGTGGGGCTTCGACGGCGCGGTGATCTCCGACTGGGGAGGGGTGCATATCTCCAGGGAAGCTGCGCTCAACGGGCTGGATCTCGAATATGGCACCGCAACGGACGGCCTGACGCGCAACACGCCCGACGCCTATAAGCAATATCACCTCTCAACAGTTTTTCTCGAAGGGCTCAAGAGTGGCGAATATCCCGTGAGCGTGATCGACGACAAGGTTCGGCGTGTGTTGAGGCTGATTCTCCGCACGACGATGGATCGCAACCGTCCCTTCGGTTCATTCGGGGGCGCGGAGCACCTTGCCGTGGCGCGGAAGATAGCCCGGGAGGGGATCGTTCTGCTTAAAAATAGCGGCAGTATCCTTCCGATAGATGCTGCAAAGAGTAAAAAGATCGTCATTGTGGGCGAGAACGCCGCCAAACGATTGACCGTCGGCGGCGGCAGTTCGTCGCTCAAGGCGCAATCGGAAATATCCATACT
>BNXD01000107.1 GCA_025999315.1 Bacteroidia bacterium
GTAGCCCGGGGTGGCTCCGGGCCGCCGGCCTCGAAGAGGCCGAGGTTTATTTATTATAGGCCTTAAGTTATCTCTATCGATAGCCTACCGAGACTGCTACGCGCGGGGCGGGAAGTTGGCGGGCAAAGGGACGCCCGCGAAGGAAAGCAAGCAGAGGGACGCTTGCCTTCCTCGCGCTACCTCGGCCGTAGCCCGCAAGCGGTCTGCGGCCCTCGCAACGCTGCTCGCCTTACTCCTCCTTGCAGGGCATAGTCCGCAAGCGGCCTCTGCTCCTGCTTCGAGCGTCGTTTGGTCCTTTTTATAAAAAAGGACCGCTGCGCGCGGGGCGGCCTCAAAAGACCTTTGACAGCGGCCATACTTAAGGTCAAGGAGAGACTCTGACTGCCGTTCGGTCTTGCTGTGCTAGACCGTCACAGCCGCAGCCACACTCTGCGTTTCTTGGGCTACGGGCTGCAGCCCGTTGTCAGCACGCCCTCGCCTTGCGGCGTCGGGGTAAGCCTTTTGCGGCAGCCCTTCGCTGGCTCCGAGCCGCAACAACGCTCGAACCAACACTCGAAGCGAGAACCGTAGACCGCTTGCAGACTATGCTCCGCAACCGACTCTTAACTCGCATAATAACCCTTTTACGAGATGTCCTGCCGCATTTGCGGTTTGCGGCAAAAATACAAAAATCTACCCCCCGAAAGCCAGGCTTTCGGGGGGTAGATTTTCTTCGGGCGGCAACCGGCCGCCGCTGTCGTATCTGTTGTCAGGGTTTTGTCTGAAATCTAAACAGACTCTTATACAACCATCTCAGAATCCGGGGTTTTGTTTGACGTGCGGATTTCTCTGCACCTCATTGTAGGGTTTTGGCAGCCACTTTTTGCGTTCGGCCAGCACCGCCCAATTGGACTGAATGTCCCCGCCGGGCCTGCCGGGGATGAACGTGGTCATCATGTAGTCGTACATCATCTGGGTGTCGTCCTTTTTCATTCGCTTCAGGTCGAACCAGCGTTTCTGCTCGCCGGCAAACTCGAGACCGCGTTCCATGAACACCAGCCAGCGGAACTCGTCCTTCGAGAGTGTGCGGCCGATGTTGTCCGTGCGGTCGGAGCCGACGAACTTGGGCCACACACGGGCGGCGCCGTTCGCCTTGCGGGCGCGTTCGCGCACCATGTCGATGGCCTGACACGCCTTGTCGTACTGACCCAGCTCGTTGTACGCCTCGGCCTTGATCAGGTACATGTCCGACAGACGCAGGCGCACTATGTTGTTCTCGTTGGTGCGGTTGGAGATGCCTTTGGGATCGATGTATTTTTTGATATAGCCCCAGTTGTCCTGTCCCGAACCCGCTGCCGGATAGGCCGTCTTGTTGCCCGTTACTCCGGTCTCGTTGTTTTTGGAAAGGAACTTGCGAAAGAACGAGGTCTCGATGCGGTAGTCCTTGTATGTCAGGTTGGCCACGGTCGAAGATGCGTCCTTGGTGCCGTCGCTGTAGCCGAGATTGCCCTGATCGTCCTGAAAGTAGCGGATAAACCACTTCTGTACCCTGTATGTACCCTCTCCCTTGCCGTATACGTTGCCGCTCAGGTTGCTCCCGTCCTCGTTTATGCCGTTGGGGCAGTAGAAGCGGGCCGCCTGCGAACCGAGCGAGGAATCCTCGACGGCGTCCAGGTCGCGGAAGAACGGAACCACCAGTATATGCTCGTTGTAGGAGAGAGCCTCCTTTTCCACATCCCACAGGTCGGCATAGTTGTCCAGCAGGCGATACTGGCTGGAGTTTATCACAATGTCGGCATTGGCGATGGCGTCTTCCCATCTGCCCATCGTGTTGTAGACGTCGGCCAGCAGGGCGCGCGCGCTTCCGTTGGTGGCGCGTCCCACGTCGGATACGGCATTTTTGTAGAGCGGCAACCTCAACGTCCCGTCTTCGTTGGTGCCGGCGGCATATTCGAGCTCTTCGATGATGAACTGATAGACCGCCGAGGCGGGCGACACTTCGGTGTAGGCGTCCTCCATGGTCTGTGCCGCTTTTATCTTGATGGGGACCCCGTCGATGCCGCCATAGAGCCTCACCGCGTCGTAATGGTACATGGCGCGCAGAAAGTGCGCCTCGGCCAGGATGCGGCCTCTGTCGTTCTCGTCGTCGAAGGCGATCCCCGGCACGCGCTCCAGCACCTCGTTGGCCGCATTTATGCCGCCGTAGAGCGAGCCCCAAAAGTTGATGGCCGGGCCGGTTGTTGCCGAGTGGGTGTTGTTGGACATCGACTCGGGCACGCCCGTCGAGGTAACGAACATGGCGTCCTCCATCGCCGCCATCACCATCGGCCAGTTGACTTTGTGATAGTTGAAGGCGTACAGATAGCTGTATACGCCCAGTATGGCATTTTGGGCGTGCAGCTCGGTTTTGTAGTATTTGTCGGTAAGCGTCGTGTCGACGATCTTGGCATCGAGGCACGAGGTGGTCATCGCACCGACCGCTAAGATCGCGCAGAGCGCCAAAATATATCTTTTCAGGTTCATAATCGTTGTTCTTGGAGGGTTAAAAGCCTATGTTGATACCGAAAGACCATGTCTTGCATGAGGGATAGGCGGCGTAGTCCACATTGGGGCTCATGGCGCCGGTGGTGATGCTCACCTCGGGATCGTAGCCCGAGTAGCCGGTGATGGTCAGCAGGTTGGTGGCGGTGGCGAACACGCTCAGGCTTCTGAGCCAGGGCATGATCTTCCTGGTCGGGATGGCGTAGGTCAGCTGCACTGTCCTCAACTTCAGGTAGGAGGCGTCCTCGAGCAGCATGTTCGAGAAACGCTGCTGGAAGAATGTGCTGGCGTTGGCGCCGTTCACCGCCGGATATTTGTTGCTCGTTCCGGGCCCTGTCCAGCGACCCTCCCACGCCTTGCGCGAGACGTGGTGGTTATCGGCTACGGCACGGTGCGCAAACAGGACCTGACCGGGGCGGTGGGCGTGCTGTCCACCGAGGACAAAATGGAG
>BNXD01000108.1 GCA_025999315.1 Bacteroidia bacterium
TGCGGTCGGCCCGGGCGTCGGCGATGGCTTTGCGCACAGACTGCTCGTTGTCGACAGCCGTGCGGGCGATGCTCAGGGCCGCCAGATAGGCCGAGTTGAGACGGCGCAGGATCGACACACGCCCCAGAGCTATGCCGCGGGTCTCCATCAGCAGCGAGATCGACCCGCGCAGGGCCATCGTGTTGCTGGTCGAACGCGGCGACGAGCCTCCGATGTTGAATACCACCCCGTCGCCATCCTCTTTTGGGGTGAAGTAGGTGCAGTGGGTCAGGTGGTTCCGATCCATCGTCGTCCGCAGCCCGGGCAGGAACAGTTCGTCCACCGCATTGCGCAACGCCTGAGGCGTGTTGGGATTGCCGCTGTAAAGGAACATTATGTCGGTCTGCACCCCGACCAGGCTCTTGCCGTAGATCGCCGGATAGAGGCTTTTGACGGGCTGAAACTCGTGAAAGTCGACCGAGATGTCCTGCTTCACCCTGCCGGCCACGCTGTGAAGGACCACGGCCTCCGGCGTGTCGAGCTTGCTCTGATCGCGGTTCAGGTCGATGCCATTGGCCGTCGCCCGTTCCATCTTTTCGGCTCCGTCGGCATTGACCATCGGCATTATGTAGAAATCGAGCCTGTCGAGCAGTCTTCCCACCTGACCGTTTTCGGTCAACTGGCGGATCAGATAGAGCATCGCCTCGGTGCCCGAGGGTTCGTCGCCGTGGATGCGGGCGAAGTAGAACATGCGCAGCCGTTCCCGGTTGCCGTCGTTGCGACGGACGGTCACCAGCGGAATGTCACGCCCGCGCTGGGTCTTGCCCACCACCTCGAGGGTGATCAGATCGGGATGTTCGGCGGCCCGGGCGGCCAGAAAGTCCATCATCTCGCGATGGGTGGTGAAGCCGCTCTTTTTGCTTGTGGCCGGCACATCGACCTTCAACCCTTCGGGTTCGGGATACCATCTCTCGGTAACCTTTCTGGGTTGCTGGGCCGCGAGCGGCAGGCTGAGAACCAGCAGCGCTATTATAAACCTCGTTTTCATGGCATCAGAATGCTAACTGGAACATCAGCCACACGTGATTCTCCCAGCCGTAGAAACTTGTGCGACTGTCGGGCGGGCCGGTCGAACTGACCGTATCCTGCACTATGCGTCCGTAGCCGTCGCCGGGTTTGGTGATGGCGTAGCTGAGCTGGATCTTGGCGGCGTAGGTGTTGGTCAGCCAGCGCGACAGGCTGCAGGCATACCAGTTGTCGCGGCCGTAATAGGTCTTGCTGGACAGATAGGAGTAGTCGTCCGATTTGAGATGGGTGTAGCGCAGGGCAACGTCCCACATCGAGCGGAACATGTAGCTCGTCTGTATGTTGAAAGCCGAGCCGAGAGCCATCCTGTTGCGGATATACTGGTCGGGGTTGGCGCCCAGCAGCGCGCCCGTGGCGTCGTCATAGACGCTGAAGCCGCCGAAAGTCGGGCGACGGTCGGCATAGAGGCGATAGGTGGCGTCGCGCGGGGTTGTCGACCAGCTTTTGGTCGCCTCGGCAAAGAGGAAGAAGCCGCGATACTTGAACGTCAGGTCGACCGACGCCTTGGAGTAGGTCGGAAAAACGAGAAAGTCGTCCGTTGCGCCGCTGCCCGGGGCCGCAGCGCTGCTTTTGTAGAGGTACGGTCCGCCACCGTCGCCGCCCCGCCGGTCGGGGTTGCGCGAGGCGTGGCTGTATGCCGCACCGAGCGAGAGCTTGGGAGCCAGCTCGTAGACCAGATCGCCAAAGCGCGTCTCGCCCTGCATCCTGAACAGGCCAAAGGGCAGGTAGTTGATCCTCGCGCCATATTTCAGCCCGCCGTAACGCGCTGCGGACGACACGGGGCCGCTGCCGTCGGTCAGGGACACGGCCGGTTTAAGATACTGACTTGTCCCCAGTTTGTAGACCCCTTCGATGAAGAGCCCAACCTCGCGCGAGACGGCGAAGGCCGAGGTGAGCTTGCTCTTCTCGGCAAACTCCGACGAGAGCGAGCTCATGAACGACTCCTTGTTGTCGGCCGGGCTGTAGCGCTGACCAAAACTGACGATCAGCTTGCTGCTGAGCGGCCGCCACTGTATGTACATGTCCGACAGCGTCGCCGCGCCTCCTTCGTCGGAGGTCTCGCTCCCCTTGACCATGTCGATCCCGAGGCGATAGCGTATCTGCCCGCCGAAGGCGTATCCGTTAAGGCGCATACGGGCCCGCCGCACCCGGAAACGGGTGTAGGTTCTGTCCCACTGTTCGCGGTCGGGATCGACGGCGTTGTAGCGGGTCATCTCGGCGGTGGTCTGGACAAAACCGCTGAGGTTGATCTTGTAGCTGTCGGTCCGCGAGAGGAATGTTACCCCTTCGCCCAGCCGGTAGTTGCCAAGCCCGACGGAGGTCGAGGTCATCAGAACCTCATCCTGCCGGTCGCCGATCTCGACATCGTCGTCGACCTGCGCCCGAACTCCCTCGACGGCGGCCAGCAGCAACAGCGCCGCGATCGGCATCATTCGTATTGTAGTCTTCATATGTAATGGTATGTAAATTTTATTTGTCAGGTAAACGGCCCGCAGTCAGCGGCGGGCTGCCGACCTCTTCGAGGCCGAAAAACAACCAACGTTTTTAATGAACCGATGAAAAATAAAATTTCATTGTTCAAAATTGATCTGCCGCGCCATTTTCCCCTCCCGGATCATCCACTCTCCGCGCGCGAGGACCTCGGTCAGCGCATAGCGATCGTCGAACAGACACAGGTCGGCATCGAAACCGGCGCAGAGCTGCCCCTTGCCGCGAAGTTTCATCACCCGGGCCGCGTTGGAGGTGATCAGGCGGAAAGCTTCGCCGGGGGAGAGCCCGCCGTCGGTTATCAGGCGGAGGGTCTGTTCGAGG
>BNXD01000109.1 GCA_025999315.1 Bacteroidia bacterium
AAATAATCAAGCGAAAATGATTCATATCAGGCCTTTCTTTTTTTGAAATCGATTTGATTATTATGATCTTTACACTAACCAACCTGTCATCAAGCCTTGAAAAAAGTTTTGCTCGCATTCTCCTTACTGCTGGCTTTCGCGTTCACTGCGTCGGCCGACCCAAACAAACAGGAGAAACTGCTGGACGAACTCGATCGTACGGTAGCTTATAAGCATATTTACAGCCAACTGCGCCAGAGGCGTATAGATGATTTGTGCGCGATACTCGACCAAGCCGTTTCGCCGGTCGACCGCACCGCGATAGTCCGGAATATCAGCCACGAATACACTTCTTTCCTCAATGATTCGGCCCTGCATTATGTGATACTAATGAAAGATTACGCCCTGGCCACAGGCATTCCTTCCAAAATCGATGAAGCCGAACTGGAAAAGGTGGAGATGTTGCGACTTATGGGGCAGTTCAAAGAGAGTTCCGAGATACTGGCCCGGCTGGCCGACCGTAAACTGCAAGGCAAAATATACGGCAACTTCCTCGTGGCGCAACTGTCAATGTATAGTACCCTGAGTGAATATGCCGCCGATCCGGCCACCGCGAATTATTATGCGGTTCAGGCGCGTTGCTACCGCGATTCGGTGATAACGAATCCTTTTGTGTCGGAGTTTTTCCGCCTTAGGGCAACGGCGGAGGAATATCTGGCGGACGGCAATGTAGAACGCGCCATGAAGATGCTTTTCGAGAGTTACGAAAAGACGGAGATAGACGATGGATATTACGCCGGAGTAACGTACAGTATCGCCAATATGTACGGGCAGCTCGGCGACCGATCCAACCAGCGGCTGTTCTACACTTTATCGGCCACCTCCGACCTGAGGCGGGGTAACCGTTCCTATATCTCGCTGCGCCGCCTGGCGGCTATGCTGTATGAGGACGGCGACCTGAACCGTGCACACAAATATATGAAGTGCGCCATGGACGACGCCATTCTTTCCAGCGCGCGTATAAGAGCCTTGGAGGCGTCGAAGATGTTCATGCTGATCGAAGACTCGTTCCAGGCCAAAGAGAGGCAACGCTACCGGACGCTCGCCTTTTCCCTCTGTCTGACAGGGGTTTTTACCACGCTTAGCCTCGCAGGGCTTTCCATTATCATTCGCCAGAACCGGCGGCTTGAGGTGGTGCGGCGAAGTCTGAGCGATGCCAACATTATAAAAGAGGAATACATAGGGCACTTCATGGAGCAGTATTCCAATTATATGGCAGAAATTGCCTCCTACAAGCACAAAACCAGAAAGATAGCCATGAGCGGGGGCGTCGACGCCTTGTTGAACTTTATCGAAACCTCGCTCAACGACAAGAGCAACTACCGTGAATTCTACGAAAAATTCGATGCCACGGTACTGAATATATATCCGAATTTCGTCGAAGAGTTCAACGCACTGCTACGGCCCGAGGAACGGGTCGCCTCAAGGAAAGGCGAAGGTCTGACGTCCGAGTTGAGAATATTTGCCCTGATCAGGCTCGGCATAACGGATATCCACAAGATCGCCCATTTTCTCCACTATTCCGTAATGACCATCTACAGCTACCGTTCGCGAATCAAATCCAAAGCCCGGCGCGATATCGGCGACTTAGAGGTCGAGGTGAAGAAGATAGGCCTGCACTGATAAAAATACCTTGTATATACAAAGCAATTATGAGAGAAAATCGACAAGAAAAGGCGTGCAACCACTCCGCGGCGCGCCGGCGATGCCTGCTGTTGGCGGCGGGCATGCTCTGTGTTCTCTTCACGTTTGCCCAAAAAGGAACAAAGGTAAGCGGCAGGATCACGGATTCCTCCGGAGCCCCCATAACCGGGGCCAGCGTCATTGAAAAAGGTACTACTAATGGCGTAACCTCCGATAACAAGGGTAACTACACGATCACGCTTACCGGCCCCAATGCCATGCTGCGATTTTCCTTCATAGGCATGGCAGAGCAGGAGATGAATGTAAACGGGCGCACCATGCTCGATGCCAGCATGGAAGATAAAAACTCGATCCTCGACGAAGTGGTGACGATAGGTTACAGCACGGTCAAAAAAAGTGACCTTACGGGCTCCGTATCCTCGATCAAGTCCGAGGATATGGAAGACAGGCTCGTGCTCTCAGTCGAGGATGCGCTTCGCGGACGTGTGGCGGGTGTGATCGTTTCGTCCAACGAAGGAGCGCCGGGTGAAGCGCTCAACATCCGCATCCGCGGTACGGGGTCGATCAACGCATCCAACGCCCCGCTCTACGTGGTGGACGGCATTCCCTTGGAAGAGACCGACATCAACGCCGGTGGGGTGGGTACTTTCGCCCTGGGCACCGGCGCAACGGTTCGTTGCATCAAAGTAGTAATGCCTTAATTTATTTTTTATAATTTTGGGACGGAAGGAAACCTCCATCCCAAAATTTACTATCTCAATCCGAAATGAAAAAAACTTTTGTCTGTCTTGCGGCTTCACTGGCGATCTCGACGGCCGTCGCAACCCAAAGTGCCAAATCTACCCTCACGAAAGGTCCCACAACAACTTCGGCCACGCCCAAAGAGCCCGTCGACTGGGTTAATCCCTATATCGGCACCATCAGTCACCTGTTGGTACCGACGTTCCCGACCGTAAGTCTTCCGAATTCGATGCTGAGGGTCTATCCCGAAAGGCGCGAACTGACCTACGACCAGATCACGGGCATCCCTTTTGTCGTGACCACACACCGCGGCGTGTCAGCATTCAACATGAGCCCGCTTATGGACTACGAGAAAAATCTGC
>BNXD01000110.1 GCA_025999315.1 Bacteroidia bacterium
GTCCACGGCAGGTTGGGAGCAAACTCTATGTTGCCCGTGTAGTAGTTGCCGTTGGGGGCCCCGATGCCTATGCCGCTCAGGGCGAAAGGCTCGGCAACCTGCTCGCCCAGGGCGTTCATCGTGTCGGCCAGAGCCTGTAAATATAGGTCAAAATCGGGATATTGTCGTGTGCAGACCACCCCTTCGGCCAGAATATTCCCCTGTTCGTCCACCAGCCCAACCACCGAGTTGGTGCCGCCGATGTCTATCCCTGCTGCCAGCTTTTTCATTTCGTGAGGGTATCTTTCATGGTCAGCAACCGGCGCACGGGCTGCATGTATTCCGAGAACTCGGCGTAGCTCATCGCCTTGAGATATATCGCCCCGTACGAGCGGCGCATCATCGGGTTGGCCGACGAGTAGAAGAAATCGCCGCCCATCAGTTGCACCAGATCCTCGAACTGCTGCTCCCACACCCGCTGGGCCAGCTCGCTGAAGCTGCCGTCGTACTCATAGCTCGGGAACGAAGCCGATCGCTGGCTGAGGAAGCACGAGTTGAACATGTTGTGCAGCACGGCGAACGAGTTGAGCGATATGGGCACGATCATGTTAACCTCGTGCAGTTTGAAGCGCGACCAGACGTTGCGGTAGCCCCATATGCGCAGCGGAATATCGGGATTTTCGGCCGCATAGAGGTCTATAGCCTCGCTCAGGGCGATCAGGGTTTTGAAGTGGGTGTCGGGGCCGCTGCCCTCCGGGTCGAGAGCCAGCGATACAACCGTCGGCCTGATCTTGCGCAGAAGGTCGAGGATGGGCACCACATCTTTCTCCGGGTCGGGATATTGCGGAAAAATGTCGGACGTGTAGAACGGCAACCGAAGGTGGTGCACCCGCTCCTTGCCGATGCCGAAGTGGGCCCAGACCAGCTCCGCCTCGAACTCGCGCAGCCATCCCTTGAAGGTCTGGATGATCTCCGGCTCGCGGCGGCCGGCCTGCTGGCTGTCGATCAGCGTCAGATGCTCGTGGATGAACCGTTGCACCGCCTCGACGCTTTCGGTGCCGATGTGGCGGGCGATGTTGCGCGCCAGGCGTGCGCTGACGTAGAGCGTCTGCCGGTCGATGTTCTGGTGGGCGATGCCCTGCAGATAGCCGGTTATGTCGTCCTGCGCGTGCTCGGGACGGAAAAGGTTGCGATAGCCGTCGGCATAGGCCAGCTGACCGTTGTCGATGTCGCGCGCCAGATCGACAAAGCACTTGCGCAGATAGTCGTTGGTCACCGAAGTGAAGCCGCTGGTGCAGTAGACAAAATAGTTCTCGTTCTCCCTGGAGCGCACCAGATGGTGCAACAGCGGGAAGTAGGCCAGCTCGATGTCGTCGTGGTGGGGTCCCGTGTGCAGGAACCGCTCGCCCGTGTAGCTCTCAAGCCCGCGGGCGATCTTCGACTCGATCGAGTCGAAAACGCCGGTCAGCAGCGAGGGGACCTTAACCCCGCTCAACTTCTCGGCCAGCTGCAGTTTCTCGTCGGTCAGCTGCACCTCGGCCGGCAGATCGCTCAGCCCGATGCGGTGTTGCAGCGAGGCGTCAACAACCAGCTTCTCGTAATAGTTGGCCGGCAGCGCATGACATTTGTAGAGACTTTCGACCGCCGACGGCCGCAGCTCCAACTCGGTGGTCGCGCTCTTGGTGATATAAAATCGCGCCCCCGCCAATTTGTGGAGCGCGCTGGCCGGATAGAGCAGCTGGGACTCCTGCTGCAGGGCGTTGGCAACAACATGCGACTTGCTCTGACCGGCCGCCATGATGATCGCCACAGTGTTGGGGTTGTGCGTTATCGTCTCAAGACCCATCGTGATGACCGCCTTCTTGCGAACAAGCTCTATCCCGCCCAGATCGGTGGCCGCCGTAGCCTGAGTCTCGTAGTTGATCCCCGTCAGACGAGTATGCGAGAAGTGGCTCGACCCGGCAACGTTGAACGCGATGTGCCCGTCGGGACCGATGCCCCCCAGAAAAAAACCTATCCCTCCCAGGCTGCGTATCTCCTCTTCGTACGACTGGCAGAACTCGTCAACCATGCGGATACCCTTCTGTCGCAGAATATCTCGCCCGGCCGAAGGAGTGGCGCTTTCGGTGGAATATACCGATACGTCTCATGATCTTGCCTATGGTTGCATTCTGGAACGTCCGAAAGTTCTCTACAACGAGGCAGAAAAACGTTTTGTGATGTATTTCAAATATTACCCCAAGGGTATGGGCTACAAGATTGCATATGTTGGTGTCGCCGTGTCGGATAGCCCGACAGGACCATTTATGTACAGCCATAAATTCCTCGGTTGCGGCTCGGACGAGGGGTCGGGCGACTTCTGCATGTTTCGCGACCGGCAAGGTGCAGTGCGTCACTATTCGGTACGCAAACCCGACAAGCAATTTTGCTATGGTGCGTTGCGCGACGATCTTCTGTATCCGGCAGGTGAATACTGTCCGTTAGAGGGGATACCCCTGCACACCGAAGCGCCGGCAATGGTATGGATCGACGGGATGTATTACCTTTTAGGATCGGGTTCTTCGGATTTACCCGCTATTTTATGCTCGCCATACCAGTAGTATCTGCCTTCGTGCCATATCACGCCGCCGCCATGTGCGTTTATCGGATTGCCGTCGACATCGTTCCACACCACGCCCGGATTGAAGCTTGTTTGCCCGGCCCGGGTATATCCGGCAACAAATAAG
>BNXD01000111.1 GCA_025999315.1 Bacteroidia bacterium
CTATATTGGAGGTATTGTCATTGCAACTCTGCGAGCCGCGCAGCCCGCAGCTGCCCCACGCGGAGGGCTGCCATTGATCGTGCAGTCCGCTCGGAGCCTGCAGTCCCGAGATTTGCCACTAACAGGCAGCCCCCGCCGTCTGCGGGCCGAAAACCTCTTCCCGGCCTGGTCCGATTTGCACATGATGGCTACTGACCCGGGCCGAAAAAACGCACTAATGCGCGTGCGAGTGCCCTTCGGGGGCGACGGTGGACGCGGCAGCCAGCTTGACGTTGTACGCCCCGCGGGTTACCACCCTCTCTCCGGCCTGGAGACCCGCGACGATCCTCACCCTCTGACCGTCGCTCGCCCCGAGGGTAACCTCTCTTTTGCTGTAACCTTCCTCGTCCACTTGCAGATAGACAAAATAAAACCCCTGCTCCTCGGTGAGCGCCGACACGGGCACCGAGATCGCTCCGCGCTGCACGCCCCCCAGCAGATAGATCGTAACGGGCGTTCCGGGAATGATGTCGCCCACGTTGTCGAACTCGAAAGTTACGGGAAGGTAGAACGCCCCCCCGTCGGCCGCCCGTCCCGACGACAGCAGCCGCCCGTTCAGATCGGCCAGCCGGTAGAGCTTCTCGTCGTACGGGGTGCGGAAGTTGGCCCCGACGACCCCCCGCAGGCAGCGAAAATGACGCTGTGAAACTTCGGCGCGCAGTTGCAGACGGCGATTCTGCGATACGACGGCAACGGGCTGCCCCACCGCGACATACTCGCCCTGATCGACCAGACGGCTCGTTACGTAGCCGCTCATGGGCGCCGTCAGGCGAACCCCGCGCGAGGTTACTTCCGACGACAGGGCCTCCCACTCGGCCAGCGCCGTGCGATAGCGCATCTCGATCTGCTCGAACTCCCGGGCCGGCATGATCTGTTCGTCGACCAGCGCTCTGGCGCGTTCCCACTCCTGTCGTGCCCCCTGGCAGGCGATCCGGGCCTTTTCGGCCGGATCGCCGCCCTGCAGCTTCCCGGCCGAAATGGTAGCCAGTGTCTCGCCCGCTTTCACAGCCGCCCCCTCGGCGAGCGAGCGGCCGAGCGAGACGATCCCTTCGGCGGTGGCCGCCACGGTAGCCCTGTCGCCCTGCGCCGCAACGATCTGACCACCGGCGACGATCACCTCGCGGAATTCGCCGGGCTGCACCTCCTCTATTTGCAACCCGGCAGCCTGCGCCTGCTCGGGGGTGAAGATTATCTCATCGCCATGGTCGCTTTCGCCATGACCGTCCCCGGCATGGCAGCCATGTCCCTCGCCGCCGCTACACCCCGACAGAAGCGCCGCGACCGCTACGGAAAATATTATAATGGATTTCATCTTTTAGGGCGTGTTAACATAAATTGGGATATTCGGATTTAATGCTGTTGAGGATTGCTGTCAAGGCGCTTTCCCGAAGTAATACCGGTGGGTATTTCGAGGGGAAGCAACGAAGACAGAGGCCACAACAGTGTTGAAGACTGGTGTGCCGATTTATGTTAACACGCCCTGGCCTTGAAGGGAGTTAACATACTGCAAGCAGAGACATTGCGTCCCGGCCGGTTGGATTGCCTGTCGTTCGATTTAAGTTCGACTAAAGATGATGGGGTGGGGCGCGCAGGCCGCAGACAGGGCCGTCTCCCGAAGATGTGGATATATGTCTGTCCGAGACCCGGAGCCATCCTGCCTCGGGGTCGCAGGCGGGCAGAACGCTCGCAGCGGCAAGATCGACCGTCAGATGGTGATCGGGGTGATCGTTCCCTTCGTGCGCCGGGATATTGAACTCGGGCCGATAGTCGTTCTTGACGACTATGAGGTCGGCCCCGGCCACGCACGACTGCCCGTGAGGCGCGCTGTGATCGTGATCGTGGGCCCGGTGTCCTTTGCTTTTGTGCTCCGGGTCATGGTGGCGTTCGTTCGAGGGCGCACTGGCAGCCTCCTCAGAGCAACACTCGGCCAGAGCGCAAGCCATCCCGTGGTGATGGTGATGCGGCACGATGCCTGCGCCGAGCATCATCGCCGCCGCCAACAGGGTACACGATATGAAAAGGGCCTTTTTCAAGGGTCGCCGGAGATATTTTTCACAAATTTATATTTTTTCTTCGGCTTTTCCAAACAGGGATATTCAACCAAGCCGGTTACGGCGTTTGTCCGGCGGGCTCGAAAACTATGGGCAGATCGATGATGGGCTTCTCTTTGAGCAACCCCTGCACGCAGCGCACGCTGAAGGCATAGCTGCGATAGTCGTATGCCTGGCCTGCATGGTTGCCGTCGATGAGGGTATACCACGCATACGATGAGGAGCAGGGGCTGCTCGACCAGCAGTACCCGCCACCGTCGAGGGTCAGGTATCCGTAGTCGTAGTGGCGGCGCCCTGCCGCGGGCAGAAACAGCGATGCCAGCGTGGAGGGGTTGTAGAGCAGCCACCCCATGTAGGCGACATTCGGCGTCCCTTCGGCCACCGCCGACATCGTCGCCGGGAGCTACCGTGCGCCCCTCCTTGTTGCACGAAGCCAGCCAGGGCCGCCATCGCTGCAAATGCAAACATTTTTTCATCACAATATGTTTTTATGGTTAATAAATAGTTGGTCCGTTGCCGTTTCCGGTTGTCGATAACCTTCAAAACAGCCATACCATGCAAACCTAATTCAAAACTGTCGAGAGAGTTGAACTTTTCATGAAA
>BNXD01000112.1 GCA_025999315.1 Bacteroidia bacterium
CGCTGGAACATACCGTCGTTCCATCCGGCTGCCTGAGAGTTGGTCGTCGTTATGCTGCCGACATTGTAGCAGTTGACGATCACCGCCGAATTGACCGTGCCGGAGAGGTTCGTGGCCAGTATGCCTGCGCTGTTGCTGTTGCCGTTGGCGGCCGTGCCGGTGGTGGCTACGTTGCCCCGGTTGTAGCACTCCTTGATGGTGAGGCTCGGGCCGCTGCCATAGCGTCCGTAGATGCCGCCTGCCGATCCGAATGACATGATGACGCCGGAGTTGTAGCAGCGCAACACCTCTGCGGGGATCTGCAACGAGCGTCCCACGATGCCTCCGCACTGCGAGTTGGCGGCTGTCGTTGAGCTTATCGCGCCACTGTTCCAGCTGTCGGTGATGATCACTTTGCCCGTGGCTGACGCAGCGGTATAGTTCATTTCGCCCACGATGCCGCCGATCTGTGTGCCTCCGCTGCTGACCGTAGCCGTGTTGGAGCAGAATTCTATCACCAGGTTGGCTGTGCCCGTAATCCAGTTGCGCCCCACGATGCCTCCCATTATGTTGTTGTTGACGGAGGTAACTACCGAGGCGGCGTTCTGGCAATACGAGATCGTGTTCTGGTTCTGGCCGACGATGCCGCCCATCATTCTGTCGCCTGCAGTGGAGGGACAGGTAACCCTGGCGGTGCTGCCCGAGGTGGCGCACGAAACGACCTTGCCGAGGTTGAGCCCGGCCACCGAACCGATGTAGTCCTTGCCGTCGATCTGGCAGTTCACCAGCTCGATGTTGCGCACGATGCCCGCCGCGCCTATGGTGGCAAAGAGCCCCACATTGGTCTGGCTGCCCTGACTGATGACCAGGTTGGATATTTTGTACCTGCCCGAGGTGCGTCCGCTGGCGGGGTCCTCGACCGAGCCCGAGCCGGCGTCGTAAACCCCGGTGAACTGGCCGTCGAATGTCGTGCCGTTGAGCGCCGAGCAGACGGGCTGGAATGAGAATCCGCTCATGTCGATGTCCGCAGACTGCAGATAATGGGCGTTGAGGTATCTGCGCACGTTGTTCAGATGCCGGGCGTTGGAGATGACATACTCGTTGCCGACAGTGCCATTGCCGCTCGCGTTGTCGAACAGGCTGTGCGAGCCCTCGATGTTGCTGTAATTGGTTATTGTCGTCGTCTCTACGGTGGTGTATGCCTTCAGCTCGCACCATATCATGCCCACGTATCCGCCCGGATAGACTCTCTCGGTGAGGTTGAAGCTTGTGGTGTTGGCTGCTATGGGTATGGTCTCGATGACGGTGGCGGAGAGCTTGTCGCTCCCGTTGCGCACGATCAGGTCGTAACCGTCGGCGCCCACGACGTTATCCCATACCAGACGCAGCTGGTCGCCCGTTTCGAGCGTTATCTCCGGCGTATCGAGATTGTCCAGCTGGGTGATGGCGATCGTCTTGCTCGACGAGGTTCCGCTGACGGTGACCGTGGCCGTGCGCGGCTGCAGGGTGGTGTTGGGCAAAGTGGTGAAGGCGAATTCATGGTTGCCGCTGCCCGAATATTGATCGGCCGAGACCCATGTGGCGTCGGTGCCCGTGGCGTCGTCCATTATGGAGACGCTCCAGGTGTAGGCGTTGGTGGTCATCCTGAGCGGTTGCAGCCCTGCACCGACGCCGAAACGGAGATCGTTGGCGACCAGATTGATAAAGGTTACGCCGGGTTGCTGGGTAACCGTTACATTGACGGGTTGCTCCTCTCCCGTTACCTCGAACGACAGCGTCGCCGTTCGGGCCACATCGAAGGGGTTCGCCTCGATCTTGACCGTTATGATCGTGTAGGCGCTTCCGGCCTCGGGGCTGACCACGCACCACAGCGCGTCGCTCTTAAGGGTCCATTTTCGCGACTCTTCCATCTTGACGATCACGTCCTGTTCCTCCTCATTGCAGATCACACCCCCCTCGGAGAGCAGCTGTTCGAGGGTCATGTATTGAACCTTGACATCGGGATCGGGCTTGGGCCACACGATGCCGTTGTCGCGGCACCCCGTCATGAGGAATAACGCTGCGAGCAGTGGCATCAAGCCCGCTATTTTAATTTTCATAACGCACGTTTAAGATTAGTTTTACTGTTTTCAAAGCAATGCTTCGCAGAAGTTCACCCGTCTAACAAAATTATCATAAACATAAGGTGAACAGGTAGAATTATTGTCCGTATTAGCAGGAATTTTGTCGAACGGGCAACTCTTTTCCTGCAATGTCCGGCCTCCGAGGGGCAGAATAGACAAAAGGACGGTTTTTGATGACAATATTACTGCAGACCTCCGCCATAAACAGGTTAAATTTGCTATGCTTCCGAGGGACACCCGCCCAAAACAAGCAAACATCACACAATAAAGAATCTGTTTATGAGACTCAAAATTACACAAGGCCCAACCTCGTGCAAGGCTCTGTTGCTCCTTTGGGGCCTGCTGGCGGCAGGGAGCATGTCGGCCCAGGTTGCGGAAAAAACGATAAGGGGCGCCGTGCGCGACGAATTGTCCGCGCCGGTTGCCGGAGCTACCGTACTGGTGCCCGGAACGCAGCGTGGAACGACCACAAATGCCGCCGGGACATTCGAGTTCAGGGTTCCCCGGTCGGCCCAGGGCGTTCAGGTCTCCTTTCCCGG
>BNXD01000113.1 GCA_025999315.1 Bacteroidia bacterium
CCAGCTCGCGGCAACGCTCCTCGCCAAGGGGGGCGCACATCACACCCCGCCCGTAGCGCAGCATGAAGTTGACCGCCTCGGGGGTTATGTGTTCGGCGGCGACGACAAAGTCGCCTTCGTTCTCACGATCCTCGTCGTCGACGACAATCAGCATCCGCCCGGCGGCAAAATCGGCGAGGGCCTCCTCTACCGTATAACGTAAATCAGTGTTTTTCATCTTTGTTGCGTCGTTTGAACAGTCGGTCGGCAAAATCTCTGAGCCTGTCCTTGATAAGATCGGCATTGAACAGGTTCGAGTCGTTGGTGGCTTTGTAGGTCAAAAACAGCGCTATGGGCAGGATGATCAGCGTCGAGAACCACACCCCGCGCAGGGCGCCGATGCTCCCCTCATGGGCCATCTTTTCGCCCGTTATGCTTATTATATAATAAATTATGAAGAACGACACCGACACCACCACCGGCATGCCCAGCCCTCCCTTGCGGATGATGGCCCCCAGCGGCGCGCCGATCAGAAAGAAGATGATGATCGAAAACGGGAGAGATATTTTCTTGTGCCACTGCACGTTCATGCGATAGAGCTGCGAGAGGGCGTCCTTGCTGACATCCTCGTCGTAGGTCAGATAACCGCGCGAATTGTTGATCATGTTGCTGGCTTCGTTGTAGAGGATGCTCTTCTGCTGGAGGCTGAGCGAGGCTATGGACTCGGTCAGCAGGACGCGCTGTTTGTGCGAGAGGTCGACCTTGACGCTGTCCACTGCCAGCTGTTGCTCATACATAAAGAAATAGCTGCTCAGCATGGGGGTGTAGGATCGTTCGGTGGCCGAAGAGGTGATCACCTTCAGCGAATCGATGTCGTGCTCGAGCTCGACGATGTTTTTGGTCTGGCTGCCCGAGAAGAGGTTGGCCTGCGTGCGCTCGAAGTCGAAACCGGACAGGGGGATGCGGGCGTCCTGCTTGAAAAAAGCGTTCTGACGCAGCCCGTTATGATCGTACCATTGATAGCTGCGCGTCTGTTCGTAGGAGTTGCCCCGAAAGAGGGTGACCATCAGGAATCTCTTGTCGTCCGAAAGCCTGATATAGCCCGAGTCGGCAACCGTTGTGGTCATGTTGCCGTTGACGTTGCGCGTGTCGTAGATCAGTACGTCGTGCAACAGCTTGGTGCGCTGCTCCTGACGGCCCACGCGGATGCTCATGTTGTCGATGCCGTTGAAGAAGATGCCGTCCTTGAACTCGAGCGCCTGTTTCTGCTGGCGTATGTCGTAGAGCAGCGAATATATCTTCTTGAAAGAGTATGGCACCGAGTTGTTGACCACAAAAAAACTCGCCACCGCCACCAGACCCACCACCACCACCAGCGGGGTGATGATCTTCTGCAGCGACATGCCTGCCGACTTGAGGGCCAGCAGTTCGTAGTTCTCGCCCAGATTGCCCATGGTCATGATGGCCGCCAGCAGCGTAGCCAGCGGCAAACCCATCGGGATCAGGGTGACGGTGGCGTACATCATCAACTCGAAAATGGCCCCGGTGCTGATGCCCTTGCCCACCAACTCGTCGATGTAACGCCACATGAACTGCATCAGCAGCACGAACATGACGATGAAGAAGGTCATCACCATCGGCCCCAGATAGGACTTGAGAACAAATTTATGGACGGTCTTCATCGGCTTTCCCGTTTTGCTCGCAGGCGGCGTTTTACACCCCGCAAAGTTAACAGTTTTACGACCAATAGCTCCGCCGCAAGGACAAATATTGTGGTCGCTCCGGCCGGAAAGTCCCATTTGTAGCTCAAATAGAGCCCCGCAAGGTTGGAGAGCGAGGCGATCGCCACGGCCAGCAGGGTGATCCGCCCGTATGATTTGGTCAACGAGCCCGCAATGACGGCCGGGAAGGCAAGCAGCGCGATGAGCAATACGATCCCCACGGCCCTGATCGACAGCACGATGGTCATGGCCGTCAGCATGATCATCAGTTGCGAGATCACCCTCACGGGCAGGCCCTGACTGCGGGCATAGTCGCGGTCGAAAGCAATGAAGACTATCGGGCGGTAGAGGGCCGCCAGCGTGAGCAGCAACACCGCCACCAGAACGGCCAGCAAAATGACCGATTGGCGGGTAACCATCAGTATGTTACCGAACAGGAAGCTCATCATGTCGGAGGAGTATCCGGGGGTCATGTAGACAAACAACACCCGCGATGGACTCTCCGCAGTCCGCACCCTTTTGCGACGCTCTGCCTGTGGCGTGGCCTTCGGTCCCGGCTTCCCTTCCGCCATCCTCGAGCAGGGCGACGACGCGCTCGACAAGGAGCTCTTTCTCATTGTTGCCCAGCACTATGTCGACCCCCTCGATCGAGGCTGTCTCCTCGGGGCGCAGCTGGGCATAGCACCCCGTAACGACTATGACGGCCGCGGGGTTCTCGCGATGGATATGGCGGATCAGGCTTCGGCACTTTTTGTCCGAGGCGGCCGTTACGCTGCAGGTATTCACCACGCAAATGCCGGCCTCGGCCGCCGTCGCCGCCCGCTCGAATCCCCGGGCCGCGAACAGACGCGCCAAAGTGGAGCTCTCCGAGAAGTTGAGTTTGCAGCCCAGCGTATGAAAACTCAC
>BNXD01000114.1 GCA_025999315.1 Bacteroidia bacterium
GGCTACAAGACGGTCATGGCCGCGATCGGCTCGGGCGACAACATCGAAGTGCGGCTCGAGGTCGACGCGCAGAGCATCGAGGACGTGGTGGTTATCGGCTACGGCACGGTGCGCAAACAGGACCTGACCGGGGCGGTGGGCGTGCTGTCCACCGAGGACAAAATGGAGTCGCTGCCGGTGCTCAGCGTCGACCAGTTCATGCAGGGACGCATGGCCGGTGTGAACATCAGCTCGAACAGCGGAGCTCCGGGAGCCGACATGTCCGTGCAGATCCGCGGCGTGTCGACCCTCTCGGGCGACACGCAACCCCTGTATGTGATAGACGGCTTTCCCATCGAGGCGACCACGGCCCGCAGCTCGGGGGCGATCAACGAGTTGTCGCAGCAACCCTCGATGAACCCGCTGGCGGCGATAAATCCCAACGACATCGAGTCGATCCAGGCGCTCAAGGACGCCTCGGCAACGGCCATTTACGGTTCGCGCGCCACCAACGGCGTGGTGATCATCACCACCCGGCAGGGCAAGGAGGGGGCCATGAAGGTCAACTACAACAGCCGCGTCGACATCTCGCAGGTGGCCCGAAAATACGACCTGCTGAACGCCTACGAATACGGGCTCTATGAAAACGAGCTTGGTTTCACCGACAAGGGCTACGACATGTACGGCGAGGCGCTGCCACCCTCGAGCCCCAATCCCAAAAATTCGGAGGAGAAACTCGACCATTACAGGAGGTACTCCACCGACTGGCAGGACCTGATGTACCGAACCTCCGTCTCGCACGACCAGCAGCTCTCCATCAGCGGAGGCAGCAAGGCCTCCTCGTTCAGCCTCACGGGCGGATACACCAAGCAGGAGGGCATCATCCTCAACACCGGCCTGGAGCGTTACTCGGCCCGGTTCAACTACAAACACGATCTGACCAACAGGCTCAAGTTCAGCTTCACCTCGAGCTATTCGCGCTCCGAGCAGCAGCAGACATCCCACTCGCAGCCCTCCAGCGTCAACCAGATGATACGCCGCGTCCTTACCACCAAACCCACCCTGATGCCCGAGACGATAGACACCGGCGAGGAGGTGCTCGAGGGTGTGGCCGCGGACAATCCCTACAAAATGGCCACCGAGCTCAAGGACATCCTGCTTCAGCAGTTTGTCATCGTCAACGCCTCGCTCACCTACAAGCTGATGGACGGACTGAACCTGAAGGTGGCCGGAAACCTCAACAACGTCTATGGCAAACGCAAATCGTACTATCCGACCGGGACCAATGCCGGAAACACCTATCACGGCATGGGCTTTCAGGGCGACAACAGCCGTGAGAACTATGTGTTCGAGTCGCTTCTGAGCTACAACAAGACCATAGCGAAAGGCCACCGCATAGACGCTGTGGGGGGATGGACCGCCGAGAACCGCATAGTGGACAACCTGCAGGTGCAGGCCGCCGACTTTGCCGACAACGACCTGCTCTACTGGGCCCTCGGCGAAGGTCTGCGCACGGCGGCCCGCAGTTCGAGCCATCAGACCCGCAAGATGTCCTCCTTTCTGGGGCGCGTCAACTACTCGCTCCTGAATCGCTATATCTTCACCGTTACGGGGCGCTACGACGGCTCTTCGCTGCTGGCCGAGGGCAACCGGTGGAAGTTCTTCCCCTCGGGGGCCGTGGCCTGGAGGCTCGACCAGGAGCAGTTCATGAAGAGCGCGCGCGAGATCTCCAACCTGAAACTTCGTCTGAGCTACGGCTTGACGGGCAACCAGAACATAGGCTATACCGCCTCCGTGGCGACCATGAATCACGCAAGGCTTCCGGTGAACGGATCGGCCAGCCACGGCATGACGCCCGGCTCGATGGCCAACCCCGATCTGGGATGGGAGAGCACCGCGTCGACCAATATCGGCGTCGATCTGGGCGTGTTCGACAATCGCTACCGCCTCAACGTCGACATGTACAGAAGGGTAACGCGCGACCTGCTGCTCAACTTCGGCCTGCCTCCCTCCAACGGTTACGGATCGATACCGGTCAACCTCGGACAGATCAGCAACCATGGCGTGGAGGTCGAGCTGGCCGCCGACATCCTCACCAAAACGGCCGTCAAGTGGACCGTCAGCGCCAACTGGTTCTTCAACCGCAACAAAGTCGACAAACTGGGTGGCAACAGACTCTCCGGGGCGACCTACCTGGCCGGTGGCGGAGCTTTCAACCAGAGCGTCCACATGACCATGGAGGGTTATCCGATAGGCGCCTTCTATGGCTATGTGTTCGACGGCATCTACCAGACCTACGACCAGGCCGTCCTCGCCCCCATCGACTCGCCGCAGGCTACGCCGGGAAGCATCCGCTGGCTCGACATCAGCGGCCCCGACGGAGTGCCCGACGGCAGGATAACGGCCGACGACATGACCATCCTCGGTTATGCCGAACCCTCGTTCAACTGCGGTCTGGGATCGGACCTGTCGTGGAAGGGCCTTAAGCTGAGCCTGCAGATCAACGGCAGCTACGGCGGCAAGGTGGCCAACCTGAACCGTTACGTGCTGGACGCATTCGACAGCAACAACAACAACGTCTCGCGCAAGGCGTGGGAGGG
>BNXD01000115.1 GCA_025999315.1 Bacteroidia bacterium
GCTCAAAGCGTTGATCGCCGCCGAAAAACCCGACGCAGCCATCGTCCACAACCTCTACCCGCTCATCTCCCCGGCCGTGCTGCCGATTCTCTCTCGCGCGGGCATACCGGTGGCAATGACCGTGCACAACTACCGCCTCGTCTGCCCGGCCGGGATATTTTTCAACCGGGGCCGCGTGTGCGAGAAGTGCGCCGGAGGGCTCAGGGAGCTCAACTGCATGATCTCCAACTGCGAAGGAGGGTTTGGCAAGAGCGTCGGCTACGCCCTGCGTGCGATCTGGGCCAGGTGGAGGGGATATTATCGCCGCAATGTGGACATCTATCTGTGCCTGACCGAGTTTCAGCGCGCGAAACTCATCGCCTCGGGCTTGCCGTCGCAGAAGATAGCGCTGCTGCCCAACTGCCTCGACGTCGGGGCGATGGCATCGTCGGGAGACTCTGCGGCGCAGGTGGAGCCATCGCGTGATTATGTGGCCTTTGTGGGGCGTCTGAGCCGCGAAAAAGGGGCCGGAGTGTTGATCTCCGCAGCCCGACAGTTGCCCGGAATACGCTTTCGGGTGGCCGGGGAGGTTCCCTCGGCCGAAGGTATGACCGCTGCAGGGCTCGAACCCGGCGAAATGCCTGCCAATGTGGAGTTTGCGGGGTTCCTGCAAGGCGAAGCGCTGGCCGGATTTTATCGTGGGGCACGGATGCTGGTCTTTCCGAGCATATGCTACGAGACCTTCGGACTGGTGCTGCTCGAGGCTTTCTATCATGGCGCGCCGGTGGTGGCGTCGGCCATCGGCGGCATCCCCGAGATCGTCGAGGATGGCCACAATGGCCGGTTGTTCGGTCCGGGTAACGTGAGTCAGCTTCGATATATCATCGAGAGGTTGTGGGACGATCGCTCCACCCTCGAACGCCTGGCCTCAAAAGGTCGCGAAAAGCTTGCAAGATACTATTCTTCAGATATATATGCCGACAGATTGATTGCCTCTTTAGTTGATATTTCTCGCCGCCGTTCTTAGGTTGCGCGCGGAGGGCTGCGAGGAGAAAGCCAAAGGCAACCATCTAAAGAAGACTGATATAACACATTGCCGAGACCATTCGACTTCGCTCATGGTGACACGGAAAAAAAGTCTTTCATCTCTCTTTCCGGCGTTTTGCCGAAGGCGCGAAATCCATCCGAAAACAGAAACAAAATCCACAATTATCTTAATTAATCCATATAAACTCCAATAATATCCGGTCTTCGGCACGAAAATTGCTCTTATGTCAAGTGGGTTTCTGAACCCAACGCCTTATTTGCGGCGGCGGCCAAAGAGCGACCATTTGGCGCCGGAGCCGAAACGCCGCCTGCCCCACCCTGCAGGTGAGGCGTCGGCGTTGAAAACTTCGGCCGAGAAGATCGCTTGAGGGTTGTTTTTCAATGTATTGTAGATGGCGCCCCACTCGGGCAAACCTCCCAGGTTGCGGTCATCGATAAACAGATCGGCCATCAATTTGCGGGGAGCCATGGGCATGTCGCTGCCAGGATGATTGCGGTTGACGGCCGGGGAGATGAGCGGGTAGAGGTTGTGGACGATGGCTGCGTCGGGTTTTTCGGCGGCGATCAACGCTTTGAGCTCTCTCGCCGACCGTCGATTGCAAAACCCGCTCAGAAAGCCGTTCACCGCGCCCTTCCAACCCCGCAGCCCGGCGCTGCTGCGACCGTAGAGGATCACCCGGTGGCCCCGGCTCTCGAGCAGTCGATGTTGGAGCTCGACCACGCGCTCCTCGCCCGAGTAGCCGGCGTATGCGTTATGTATCAACAATATATTCATTGTTCCTGCACTATAATGGCGTTGCCCGTCCGGCATCGGTCGAATTGGCGTCTTGGCGCAGTCGGCCGCCCCATACCCGCAACAGCAAAGCATCCAGCGGATTGCAACCCCTGCGTCGGCGCCCCGTGGCGTAAGCGATCGCACCGTCCACCCCCTGGCAGAACCGGTCGAGCCCCCACTGTGAGATGATCTGTCGCGAGCAGGCCGCCATCTGCTCGCGCCCCTGTTCGGACAACTCGTCATAGCGCACCATGGCCCCGGCCAACGCCTCGATGTCGCCCGTTGGGAAGATGTAGCCGTTCTCACCGGGGCGCACCAGCGTCAAGGCGCAACCCGTCTGGTCGGAGGCGATGATGGCGCATCCGCCGTTCATCGCTTCGTTAACCACAGCGCCCCACGTCTCCTCGCGGTCGCTGGCGATGACCAGCAGCGCGGCCCTGTGGTAGCAACTTCTCAACCGTTCGGGCTCGGAGTATGGCAGCAGTGTAACCTTTCCGGTCAGCCCCTCCCGGGCGACAAACTCCTCGAGGCGACCGTGTTCCACACCCTGACCGATCAGAACAAGGGGTCTCGCCCCCGGCCCCACGCGGTCGGCATAGAGTTTGTAGGCGCCCAGAATGTCGATGTGATGTTTCTTGGGGACCTGCCGCCCCACCACGACCATCGCCCCGTCGACTCCCGCCGGAGGGTCGCCTTCATGGCTTTCGCTGCTTTCGCGGCTCCAAAAGGCGTTGTCGACCACATTCAGGCCATAAAATATCTG
>BNXD01000116.1 GCA_025999315.1 Bacteroidia bacterium
CGCGAGACGATCACCGACATCGAATAGTCGATGTAGGCGCTCTTCATCTCTTCCTCTATGTTGATCCGGATGATCCGGTCTTCTCCCTTTTCTATCTCTTCCTGCATATGGCTTATAACACTTCTTTAAACGCTCTAAGGTAGTCATTTTTTGATTAACCGCCAAACAACCGCGGCAGTTTCTCACCTCAAATCGACAATTTCGTAGTTTTTGTACCGTTTTTTGTCGAACGCGAGGCTCGAGCGGTCGACTTGAGGCGCCGGTCTGATCGATCGCACCGTTATCTCCACCGGGCTCTGCAACCCCTCTATCTCATAGCGCAACGCCACCGGCAGGTTCTGCCCGTCGACCCAGAGCGTCAGTCGCCGCACCGGCAGGTGGGCGTCTGTGGGCGTGAGAGAGAGCTGGCTGCACTCCCGGCCACCCATGGTGGCCTGACCCACATAGCGATGAGTGAACGCGCCGTCGAGCAGGTCGAACGCCCGCGCCGGATTCGACAGCAGGCTGCGATCGCCGGGGTCGGACGGCGACAGGGTAACCGTCTGGCTGAGCTGGTCGACGCTGCACGTATACTTGTCGTCGCCCAGCAACTCGCCCGTCGGCAAAACGACCCGGTAGCTCGCGCCGCTCACCGTGGCCGTACCCTCCATGGGCTCTATCTCTCCTCCGGCGCTCACCGTAAAGCGCAACTCATGGCCGCCCAACGCCCTGACCGCCGCGCTCATGGCCCCCAGCGTCTTCTGCGATCGCTCGTCGCAATGCGCCGCCACGGCCAGCAACACAATGCAAACACCGACAGTATATTCTTCATTTTTTCTTGTTTTTTGTTCTCTTTCCGGCTCGCCTGCCAACTTCGGAGGAAGGCGGGTGTCCCTTTGCCCGCCAACATCTTGACAAATGAAGCAAGGACTTAAAGCTGCTCTCCCGGCTTGACCACATGTCGACTATTATCGACATTGTTATTGCGGCTCGTAGAGCCGCGCAGCCCGCAGCCGCCCCCAGCGGAGGGCTGCCACCCTTTGTCAGCTCGCCCTCGCCTTACGGCATCGGGATCAGCCTTTTCGAGGCATCCCCCGCCGTCTGCGGGCCACAACCGACAAAACAAACGCAAAGACCGACGCCATCACAGCGCCATCGACTGCAGCAGCATCTCGAGCGAAGCCAGGTCGGTGATGAGCACCTCGCGGGGTTTGCTGCCCTCGGCCTTGCCGACGATGCCTGCCGCTTCGATCTGGTCCATGATGCGTCCGGCGCGGTTGTAGCCTATCGAGAAGCGTCTCTGCACGGCCGAGGTGGAGCCCTGCTGGTTCTGGACGATGAAACGCGCCACCTCGTCGAACATGGGGTCGGTCTGGCCCAGGTCGACATCCCGCTGGCCGCCCTCGCTCTCGGGGGTGTAGGGCGGCAGAGGGTAGGGCTCGGCGTAGCCCCTCTGGCGGCTGATGAAATCGGTAACACGCTCTATCTCGGGCGTGTCGATGAAGGCGCACTGCACGCGGACCATGTCGCTGCCCGTGGAGACGAGCATGTCGCCACGGCCGATGAGCTGGTTGGCGCCGGGCTGGTCGATGATCGTCCGCGAGTCGATCATCGACGAGACGCGAAAGGCGATCCTGGCCGGGAAGTTGGCCTTGATCACCCCTGTGATGATGTTGGTCGTGGGTCTTTGGGTGGCGATCACCAGGTGGATGCCCACGGCGCGGGCCAGCTGGGCGATGCGGGCTATGGGGGTCTCGATCTCGCGCCCGGCGGTCATGATCATGTCGGCAAACTCGTCGATGATCACCACGATATAGGGCAGAAAACGGTGTCCGTTGCGAGGGTTGAGGCGGCGGCGGGTGAACTTGTCGTTATACTCGCGGATGTGGCGCACCTCGGCCTTGCGCAACAGTCCGTAGCGGTCGTCCATCTCCTTGCAGAGCGAGTTGAGGGTGTAGATCACCTTGTGGGTGTCGGTGATGATGGCCTCCTGCTCGCCCTCCATGCGGGCCAGAAAATGTCGCTCGAGTTTCTGGTAGAGGGTCAGCTCGACCTTCTTGGGGTCGACCAGCACCAGTTTGAGCTCGGCGGGGTGTTTCTTGTAGAGCAGCGAGGCGAGGATGGCGTTCAGCCCCACCGACTTGCCCTGCCCGGTAGCTCCGGCCACCAGCAGGTGGGGCATCTTGGCCAGGTCGATGACGAAGGTCTCGTTCTGTATGGTCTTGCCCAGCACCACGGGCAACTCGTAGTTTGACTCCTGAAACTTTACCGAACGGATGACCGAGTACATCGAGACGATCTTTTTGTCCTTGTTGGGCACCTCGATGCCCACCGTGCCCTGACCGGGCATGGGAGCGATGATGCGGATGCCCAGGGCCGAGAGCGAGAGGGCGATGTCGTCCTCCAGGTTCTTGATCTTCGATATGCGTATGCCGGGGGCCGGAACGATCTCGTAGAGGGTTACCGTTGGGCCGATGGTGGCCTTGATGCGGTTGATGCGGATGCCGAAATCCTCCAGCGTGCGTTTGATCTGGTTCTTGTTCTGGTAGACCTCCTCTTCGGTTACTACCACC
>BNXD01000117.1 GCA_025999315.1 Bacteroidia bacterium
GGGAGTATACTCCCCTTGTTACAGCCATGGCTGTAACCGCGACGCCTGCGCTTCACTTGCCCCAGCGCCCCATCCCACCCTGTCATTCAGAGCTCGTTTAAACAGCCCCTTATGCCGAAACATGCCATTTGGACAGCGCTACTGCTGCTCGCGCACCTCGCCTCGCGGGGTCAGAGCGTGGCCGTGGGCTTCTACAACGTGGAGAACTTCTACGACACCATCCCCTCGCTGTTCTACGACGATCGCGACTACACCCCCAAGGGGCGCAATCACTGGAACGCCGAACGTTACGCCCGCAAACTCGGGAACATCGTCCGCGTTCTCGACCACATGTCGCTCGATCTGATCGCTCTGGCCGAGGTCGAGAACGAGGCGGTGGTGCGCGATCTGGTGGAGACGCTCTCCACCGACTACTGCTATATCCACCGCACCACCTCCGATCGTCGCGGCATGGATCTGGCGGTGCTCTACAAGGGCGACAAGTTCATCCCCGAGCGGGTGCGGCAGGTCGATCTGGGCGCCTCGCGGCAGGCGTTGCACATCCGCGGGCGGCTCGTGGGCAGCATGGTCGACGTGGTGGTGTGCCACCTGCCGTCGGCCCTCAACAGCAACCGTTACCGCACCCGGGCTCTTCGATCGCTGGCCGATCTGGTCGATTCGCTGCGGCTGGCCGACCCGCGCAGCGGCCTGGTGGTGATGGGCGACATGAATTGCACGCCCGACGAGCGCATCGTGCGGGAGAATTTCCCCACAGGGCGCGGCGCTCACCTGATCGAAACCCTCGAGGCACAGCGACGACAGGGAGAGGGCAGTTATGTCTACAGGGGCGACTGGCAGATGGTCGACAACATTTTCGTAACCGAAAACATGCTCTACGGCAACGGGTTGCGTCTGAAGGAGGCGGGCGTATTCATCCGCGACTATCTGCTGTCCGAGGGCGGAGCGATGCCCCGGGGATGGCCCCTGCGCACCTTCGCCGGGAGGCTCTGCCTGGGCGGATACAGCGATCACCTGCCGGTGTTCATCATCCTCGAGAAGATGCCCAAGGCCGGGATGCCGGATCGCCCCGCTCCCCTGTCGAACAGCGAGAAAGGTTACTCCCCGGCAAAACCCACCGAGATGAACTGAAGAGTCGACGAGAGCGACACCTGCCAGTAGTTCCAGTTGTGGGCCCCGTTGCGCACGCGCAGCTCTGCGGGAATATTTTTGCGCCGCATCTCCATGAATATGTTGAGGTTGCCCTCGAGCAGATGGTCGTCGTCGCCGCAGTCTATCAGCCATCGCACACTGCGCATGCTCTCGATCTGGGCGGGTGTTGCACTACGGACAAATTTGAGCGGATCGGTGGCGTCCACCGACACAACGAACTGCTCGTTGCGCCGGATCGTCGAGTTGCCCCTGTCCGAGAAGGTGATCAGCGCGCTCATGGGGCACCCCGAGCCGAACACTTCGGGGTGGCGCTGGGCATAGACCGTCGTGCCGCCGCCGCCCATCGAGAGGCCCGCCACGGCGCGGTGGCGTTTGTCGGCCAGGGTGCGGAACGTCTTGTCGATGAAGGGGATCAGCTCGCGAAAAAAGTAATCCTCATAGGCCCAGCCCTGCATGTTGAAGTAGCCCATGTTGAGGCCCGTGCGCTGCTCGCCCTCGCCGCTGGCGTCGGGCATGACGATGATCACCGGCAGGGAGGCGCCCCCGGCGATGGCCTCGTCGGCGATGGTCTTCACGTTGCCCTTCTGGAGCCAGGCCCGGTGATCGTCGCTGGCCCCATGCAGCAGATAGAGAACCGGATAGCTGCGAGTGGAGTTTTCGTATCCGGCCGGGAGATAGACCGACAGCTCCTTCTCGACGCCGAGAATGGCGCTGGTCATCTTCAGTTCGCGCACCTGGCTCCGCTGGGCCCAGAGTGTCGCCGCCAACAGCAGCAACACGGCCGAAAGTAAAGTTATTTTCATGACAGACAGTGAGTGATAAACTTGGTTGTGCAGTTTACGTGTTGGTTTAAAATAGTCATCTCGAACGAAGAGTTGGCGCGGTCAAGGCGGCCCGCAGACGGCGGTGGGCTACCGACCTTGCTCTCGCAAGGCCGAACGACACGCAACGGTTTGCTTTGACCTTGAGTTTGGTTCATCTATCAACGTCTACTGAGTCCGCTACGCGCGGGGCGGCTCTTTTTGCCGCCAAAAAGAGCGAAAAACCGCCCGGCTGTTCGCCTCGGCTACTCGCCTGGAGGAAATTGAGCTACGACGCCAAACCTCCGACTTTTAGTCCCCACTGGGGGCCTAACGTCGTCAAACAAGTGGCGTCGCTTGACGCTCAATTTTCTCCGCTCGCTTAACGCCTCGGCTCAATGCCGGGGATGCTTCGCCGCTACGCGGCGATGAAGATCGAAAGAGTGTTCAAAAAGCGCGAAGCCGTGCCGCCATTGCGAGGAGGCGTAAAGCGAGGCGCGTTAGGCGTGAGCGTCAAGCGACGAGGGTTAAGGAACCCGAGGAGTAGCGAGCGACAGCGCCGAGGTTGCTTAGACTTCTCCGCCGAAGTTATT
>BNXD01000118.1 GCA_025999315.1 Bacteroidia bacterium
GTTTAAGCCGACGTTTTAAAAGCACAACATACCCGGGATGATCCTAACCGATATACTTTCCGCAGCACCTCCCGATCGCAGATCATTGCCGCACCTCCAGCAGTCGCCGATATTTTTGATACAGATCCATGTAGGCCTTGTGGGCATCGGGCTCGGGGGTATATTCGGCCATGTATCCGGCCGACATTGCTTTTTGCGCCTCGCTTATGGAGGTATGGATGCCCGAGGCTGCGGCGGCATACATGGCGGCTCCCAGGGCGCAGGCTTGCCCCGAGCGCATCACACGGATCGGCATGTCCAGAACGTCGGCCATGATCTGCATCACCATCGGCGATTTGCTGCTTATGCCGCCGATGGCATTTATTGCCCTGACCTGAACTCCTTCGGCGCGCAAATGGTCGATTATGGCCTTGGAACCGAAACATGTCGCCTCGACCAAAGCCCTGAAGATCATCGGAGCCGTGCTTCCCAGCGTAAGCCCCGAGATGGTTCCCGTCATCGTCTGGTCGGCAAAGGGCGTACGCCGGCCGTTGAGCCAGTCGGTTGCCACGATGCCTCCCGCACCCGGTGGCAACTTTTCGGCTTGGGCAACCAGCGACGGCATTATCACATCGACCGCCCCGGTCAGATCGTCGCCTTTCAGAACGCCCTTCAACGGCCATGCGAGCAGGTCGCGAAACCAAGCATCCCATTTTCTTTGGGTCCTTGTCCGGGCGGTCATGCTGAAATTCGATCGAAAAGTTTATCACCTCATGCTAACGACCACAGAGTCTGTGCAGGCAACAGCAATAACAAAATTTATTATTATCTTTGTAAAACATCGACAATCCAAAACGACAAACCATATGACACTTAAGACTATTCCCCTGCTCGGCGGGGCGCTGACCGTGGCCCTGTCGGCCTCGGCCCTTTCTAAAGACGCTTCCAAACCCAACATCCTGATCATTCTGGCCGACGACCTGGGGTTCTCGGACCTGGGATGTTTCGGCGGCGAGATCAGCACCCCCAACATAGACCGTCTGGCCGTGCAGGGAATGCGCATGACGCGATTTTACAGCAACCCCATGAGCGCCCCCACGCGCTGCTCGCTGATGACGGGCCTCTACCAGACCAATGCCGGCATCGGCAACATGGGCCTGGCCACCACCACGCCCGAATACTCCGATCATCTGCGCCACGACTGCGCCACGCTGGCCGAGACGCTCCGCGAGGGAGGTTACGCCACTGCCATCTCGGGCAAATGGCATCTGGGCAGCGCCGACGGGCAACGTCCGGCCCAGAGGGGCTTCGGGCGATCGTTCTCGATGATCGGCGGGGCGGGCGACTACTACAACCCCACCTCGGTGCGTCTGGACGACAACCGCTGGACCCCCTCCGGTCCATACTACCAGACCTGCGCCTTCTCCGACCGTGCTGTGGAGTATATCGACGCTTCGGGCGCCAGGCCGCTGCTGCTCTATGTGGCCTACAACGCTCCGCACTGGCCGCTGCAGGCGCCTCAGAGCGAGATAGACAAATACATGGGCCTCTACATGCAGGGGTGGGATGCGCTGCGCCGCGCCCGCTTCGAGCGTCAGAAACAGATCGGCCTCATCCCGGAGCAGACCGTCCTCGCCCCCCGCGACGAGAGGGCGCCCGACTGGAGCTCGCTCAGCCTTGTGCAACAGCAAAAATGGTGTTACAAAATGGCTGTCTACGCCGCCATGGTCGGCATCGTCGATCAGGGCGTGGGCAAGATCGTCGCCGCGCTCGACCGAAAGGGGGCGCTGGACAACACGATCATCATGTTCCTCTCCGACAACGGCGCATGTCCCTACAAAGCAAGCTCTTACGGCCCTCCGGCAGCCGACCGCAACGACGCCACGGTGGCCGGATCATCGCTCTTTTACGACTACCCCTGGGCCAACGTCAGCACCACGCCCAACTATCGCTACAAACGTTTCACCTATCAGGGGGGCATCAATGTGCCGTGCATCGTCCGCTATCCGCCGCTGGTCAAGGGTGGCGCCTTCTCGGCCGTAACCGCCCATGTGATGGACATCATGCCCACGTGCCTCGAACTGGCCAAGGTCCCCGCACTCAAGATGCTGAACGGCAAGAAAATGCAGAAGCTAAACGGCGTGAGCCTGGTCGGAACATGGCGCGGCAGCGATGCGCCGGTGCACGAATATATCGGTTGGGAGCACCATGGCGAGTGCGCGCTTCTGAAAGGCAACTGGAAGATCGTCTACGACCATGCCGACGAGGTGCGCCGGTGGGAGCTCTACGATCTGAGCCGCGACGGGGGCGTCGAGATAACCGACCTGGCCGATAAATATCCCGACAAGGTGCGCGAGCTGGAGGCCGACTACAACCGCTGGATGCGCGACAACCACGTCCTCTCGCTCGAGCAGCAGAAAAAACTGACCAAAGTCGCCCGCGACAAGGACAACAAAGAGTAACGGGGCAGGCTCAGCCACATCATCTTGAGCTTGCCTAAATTGTCCGCCGAAGATATTTGGAAACTATTTTTTAGGCTATATTTG
>BNXD01000119.1 GCA_025999315.1 Bacteroidia bacterium
CTATACCCACTGGTTTCAGCCTCTGACGGGTGGTACGGCCGAGAAACACGACTCGTTCGCCGAGCTGGATAACGGCAAGATGATCGAGGAGTTCTCGGGCAAACTGCTCGTGCAGCAGGAGCCCGACGCCTCGAGCTTCCCCAGCGGCGGAATCCGCAGCACTTTCGAGGCGCGTGGTTACACGGCGTGGGACCCCGCCTCGCCGGCTTTCGTGGTGGGCGACACGCTGTGCATCCCCACCATATTCATCTCCTACACCGGCGAGGCTCTCGACTACAAGGCTCCGCTGCTCAAGGCTTTGGCCGCGGTGGACAAGGCGGCCGTGAAGGTTTGTCGTTTGTTCGATCCCCAGGTGAACAAGGTCGTTTCGTTCCTGGGCTGGGAGCAGGAGTATTTTCTGGTCGACGAGGCTCTGTGGGCCGGCCGTCCCGACCTGGTGCTGACGGGACGTACCCTGATGGGGCACGACAGCGCCAAAAACCAGCAGCTGGAGGATCACTATTTCGGACATATCCCCTCGCGCGTGCAGGCCTTCATGACCGATCTGGAGTTTGAGGCCCTGAAGCTGGGCATCCCGGTCAAGACGCGCCACAATGAGGTGGCTCCCAATCAGTTCGAGTTGGCTCCGATCTACGAGGAGACCAATCTGGCCGTCGACCACAACCTGCTGGTGATGTCGGTCATGCGCAAGGTGGCCCGCAAACACAGTTTCCGCGTGCTGTTGCACGAGAAGCCTTTCAAGGGGATCAACGGCTCGGGCAAGCACTGCAACTGGTCGCTGGGCACCGATACGGGCGTCAACCTGCTCGCTCCGGGCAAGGACGCGATGGCCGACCTGCAGTTCATCACCTTCGTGGCCAATGTGCTCAAGGCGGTCTACAAACACAACGGTCTGCTCAAGGCGTCGATCAGCACTGCCACCAATGCTCACCGTCTGGGCGCCAACGAGGCCCCGCCGGCGATCATCTCGGTCTTCCTCGGCACGCAGATCTCCTCGGTGCTCGACCGCATGGAGAGCGCCAAGACCGACGAGGCTATCGTGATCGACAAAAAGGCGGGTCTGAAGCTGGGCATCGGTCAGATCCCCGAGATATTCATCGACAACACCGACCGCAACCGCACCTCGCCCTTCGCCTTCACGGGCAACCGTTTCGAGTTCCGCGCCGTGGGTTCGTCGGAGAACTGCGGGGCTGCGATGATCGCCCTCAATACGGCCGTGGCCGAGCAGCTGAACGCTTTTTCTGCCGAGGTCGAAGGGCTCATCGCCAAGGGTATGGCCAAGGAGAAGGCTATATTCGAGGTGGTCAAAAAATGTATCGCCGAGAGCAAGGCGATCCGCTTCGACGGCAACGGTTACAGCGACGAATGGAAGGCCGAGGCTGCCAAACGCGGCCTGGATTGCGAGACTAGCGTGCCGGTGATCATCGACAACTTCCTGTCCAAGAGCAGTGTGGAGGCGTTCGCCGCCGCCGGTGTGCTCAACGAGAAAGAGCTCCACTCGCGCAGCGATGTGTGCTGGGAGACCTATGTCAAGAAGATCCAGATCGAGTCGCGCGTGCTGGGAGACCTGGTGCAGAACCATATCGTGCCGGTGGCCACCAACTATCAGTCCAAACTGCTGGACAACGTGTCCAAGGTGACCGCGCTGTTCGAGGGCAAGCTGGCTGTGGAGATGTCCGAGCCCAACCGGCTGATCATCGAGCGCATCGCCAACCACACCCGCGAGATCACCGTAGGGGTGGAGGAGATGACCGACGAACGCAAGCAGGCCAACAAGATCGAGAACGAGCGCGAGAAGGCTGTGGCCTATCACGACAAGGTGATCCCGCTGATGGACAAGATACGCTATCATGTCGACAAGCTGGAGTTGATAGTCGACAACCAGATGTGGCCGTTGCCCAAATACAGAGAACTGTTGTTTATAAGATAACTTATGATAGGAGACAATCATAATCGGAGCCGGGGCCTTTATGGGCGCCCGGCTTACGAACATGATGCCTGTGGTGTCGGTCTGATCGTCAATCTGGGCGGAGGCCGTACGCACGACACGGTTGACAGGGGGTTGAAGATTCTGGAACACATGGTGCACCGCGGAGCCGAGGGGGTCGACCCCCAGAGCGGCGATGGTTCGGGCATCATGCTCCAGATACCCCACGAATTTATATTGTTGAACGGCATTCCGGTCCCGGAGCGGGGAAGCTACGGGACCGGGCTCGTGTTTTTGCCCAAAGACGCCTACAGCCAGCGTACGGCTGTGGGTACGATCGAGAAGGAGTGTGCCAAAGGTGGTTTCGATGTGCTGGCCCTGAGGGATGTGCCTGTCGACAGCTCGATCCTCGGACAGGGCTCGTCGGCCACCGAACCCGCCATCAAACAGATATTTCTGACCGACAAGTCGGGGGCGGGCAACCTCGAGCTGAGGCTCTACAT
>BNXD01000120.1 GCA_025999315.1 Bacteroidia bacterium
CACCAGCGCCGCCCGCGAATCGGCCAGCAGCAATGCCATGACGATCAACGGCGACGATAATGTGCAGAATAACAATATTTTCCGGCTATGTTTGCCGTCGCTTCCGGGCCGGGTTCCGGGAGAGCCTTTCGCAGGGTCTTTGGTGAGGCTTTCGAGGGCCTTCTTTTTTGCAACCGAGTTTGCCCGCAGTGTCGCGCTCAGCATGCAGAGCGATACTGTCAGCGCAACGGCCAGAAAACCACCAAGTTGGCCTGGATTGCCAAAAGTGCCCGTTACCTCGAAGCTCTCGTGATAGCTCTTTATAAGGTTGATTTTCTGGGCAATGGCGATCAACGACTGGATCGCTCCTCCTGCCGCAAGAGCCACAAGCAGGATACGCCGTCCGCCGCCTCGTGTGGTCTCCCGAACACTGCCTCCGCCGTTCCGGCTGCCGCTGCGGGCAATGTTTCGGGCGACGAGATAACCCAGCCCCATCGCCGACCACTTCAGATAGAGGTGAGGATCGACGCACAGCCCGGCCACGAAAACTATATTGACCGCTCCGTAAGCCAGATACAGTGCCACCAGAATGTCGCAGAGAGTTATCCGCTGCACCCTTCCGCGGCGCAACACGATGAACATCAGTGCCGAACAGACGATCAGCGCGCCGCATGCCGCCATCTGCCCCGAGAATATCCCCGGCCGCGCAAACGGCACCATCGGCAGCACCGCCAACAACCCGCCCAGGAGTATCGCTATCGCTCGATTCATCATAGTTGCAAAATTAGACCCTATGACAATCGGTTATAACGCACGGAGGCGATGTTTGATCTTATCAAATGATATGTAAAATTCTTGTAGTCAGGCTGTTGGTTTATAAATTTCTTATCATTTTCCGCTCTTGTCGTAAGATATTGACAGACAGGCGAAAACAGTAGGGGCATGACAGACCTTCTCCGGCCATGCGCAGGCATGGCCGGAGAAGGTCAATGGAGATATATGTCAGGGAGAAGGAGTTGGAAATGAGTATATTATGGCGTGTTCACATAAATGGGGATATTCGGATTTAATACTGTTGTGGATTTCTGTCAAGGCGTTTTCACGAAGTAATACCGGGAAAGTATTTCGAGGGGAAGCAACGAAGACAGGGGCCGCAACAGAGTTGAAGACGGGTGTGCCGGTTTATGTGAACACGCCCTAATCTTTGCGGGCGCCGACAAAGCGAGTGAGCTCCACCAGGGCCTCTATGAAGGGTGAAGCGGGGTAGGGGTCCAGGGCCCGGCAAGCCTGTTGCAGGTGTTCGTCCATGATCGCCTCGGCCATCTCTATGCCCCGGGCGGCGATCACCTCGTCGCGGATCAGCGCGGCATTTGAGGGGGTCGAACGTACGTCGGAGAGCAGGCGCAGCAGTTTGTGGCGTCGGGCGGCAGGGATGGTCTCCAGGACGGTGAGCAGCGGCAGGGTGATCTTGCGCTCGCGCAGGTCGTTCAGGTGGGGTTTGCCCGTCGGCCCCGGCAGGTAGTCGAGGATGTCGTCGCGGATCTGGAACGCCAGCCCCAACTGGTCGCCGTAGAACTTCATCGCCCGCTGACGGTCGTGGTCGGCCCCGGCGGCCATCGCTCCGCAGGTGCAACAGGCGCTGAGCAGCGAGGCGGTCTTCTTGTAGATGATCTCCATGTACTCCTGGCGCGAGAGCGAGAGGGTCTGACTGTGACAGTTCTGTTGCAACTCGCCCTCGGAGAGAAGGTCGATGCAACGGGTGATGTGGGTTACGATCGACACCTGTCCGCTGCCCAGCCCGACCGAGAAACAGCGCGCAAGGATGAAATCGCCTGTCAGTACGGCGTTGCGCGAGCGCCACAGAGCGTTGACCGACGGATGGTTGTGGCGCATGTATGCCTCGTCGACCACGTCGTCGTGCACCAGCGATGCGGTGTGGATCATCTCGACCATCATCGCGGCGATGAACGTAGCCTGGTCGGCCGGCCTCTCCTCGCGGTTGAGAGCCGAGCAAAGCAACACCAGCAACGGACGCAACCCTTTGCCCCGGTTGGCGAAGACATAGTTGAGTATGCTGTGCACGTAGGGGCTGTCGCTGCGCAACTCTTTGCGCAGAAAACGCTCATACTGCGCCCAGTCGCCCTCCACCGTGGCGCGAATGTTTTTGAGTGGGTTTTTCATCAACGTGCGAAGTTAGTAAAAATTATAAAGTTTTGCGCAGGGATTTGTCTATAATGGCGATATTTTGTAGAACTATCGACCTTGTGTGTTGTATTTTGCGCTCCACGGAGCATCGCAGTCCTTTGCCGGGGACAGCCGCCGGCCATTGGTCTCGAAGAGGTCTAAACGGGACAAACCGCAGAAAAAAGAGATTGAAAACAAGTTGTTGGACAATTTATTAAGGTTGGTTTAGAATAGTCATCTCGAACGAAAAGTTG
>BNXD01000121.1 GCA_025999315.1 Bacteroidia bacterium
CCTTACTCCTTCGCGCCTCGGCCATTTCGGGCGAGCCCGATGGCTCTCGGCTTGGCGTCGTTTGGCTCTTTTTCTAAAAAAGAGCCGCCCCGCGCGCAGCGGTCTCAGTAGACCTTCGACAAAGGCCGAACCTACGGTCTGTGCGCAGACAAAGCACGGAGATCATGTCAATAGACCGCATGTTTGGTCCAAATTCAAGGTCTTTTCAGCCGCTTGCCGCTGGGGCCTCGCCACTTGTTGGCTCGCAAAGGGACGCCCGCCTTCCTCCTGAAGTTGGCGGGCAAAAAGACGCCCGCAAAGTTGGCAAGCAGAGGGACGCTTGCCTTCCTCGCGCTACCTCGGCCGTAGCCCGCAAGCGGTCTGCGGCCCTCGCAACGCTGCTCGGTTCTCCTCCTTGCGAGGCATAGCCCGCGAGCGGTCTCTGCTCCCGCTTCGTTCGTCGATTCGCACCTCGGCAGAGCTTCAAGCAAGCTTGACTCTGCCCTCGGTTTGTCGTCGGTTGCGGCCCTTCGCCCAAAAAGCGCAGAGTGTGGCTGCGGGCCGCCGACCTCTGCGAGGCCGAAAAAACATCTGAAAATAAATGCCTTATAGTAATGTCCTTTTCAAAGCGCCTTTTTGCGGAACTAATTTTCAACTGTTAATTCGCATTAAAAACATAACACGATGACCTCACACAACCTTGCCCTGCTGCTGGCGGGCGCCTCTCTCGCCCCCACGGCTCTGGCGCAGGCAGCCAAATCGGCCACCAAAGAGAAACCCAACATCGTCATCATACTGGTGGACGATATGGGTTACGGCGACCTGTCGTGCCAGTATTCGAGCGACATGCGCACGCCCAACATCGACAAACTGTTCGAAACGGGGCGGCGTTTCGACTATTTTTACTCCAACTCCAACGTCTCGTCGCCGGCCCGGGCCGGGCTTCTCACGGGGCGTTATCCCCAGATGGTCGGGGTGCCGGGGGTTATCCGCTCCAACCCCGAGGCGAGCTGGGGCTATCTGAGCCACGACGCGGTGTTGCTGCCCCAGATGCTGCACCGGGCGGGTTACACCAGCGCGATGATCGGCAAATGGCACCTGGGCATCGAGTCGCCCAACTTGCCCAATGACCGGGGATTCGACCTGTTCGAGGGTTTTCTGGGCGACCGCATGGACAACTACTACACCCATATACGCCAGAACCAGAACCTCATGCGCCGCAACCGTGAGGTGATCGAGACAGGTGGCACGCACGCCACGGAGCTGTTCACCACCTGGGCCATCGACTACGTCAAAGAGAACGCCCCAAAAAAGGAGCCTTTCTTCCTCTATCTGGCCTACAACGCTCCGCACGATCCGCTGGAGCCCCCCAAAGAGTGGGAGGAACGGGTTCGTGCTCGCGAGCCCAAAATATCCAAAACGCGCGGGCTGTACGTCGCACTGATCGAGCACCTGGACGACAACATCGGCCGTTTTGTGGCGGCGTTGCGCTCGACCGGACAGCTGGACAACACCATCCTGATCTTCACCTCGGACAACGGCGGGGCCCATGGCAATCAGGCCAACAACGGCCCACTGAGGGGCTACAAGGGCGACATGTTCGAGGGCGGCATACGTGTGCCGATGGCCGTATGCTGGAACGGGGTTACGCCCCGGGGCCGCAACTCGACCAACCTGGTGATGATGTCGGACCTCTTTCCCACGCTGTGCGAGGTGGCGGGGGTGAGCGTCGACCATTTGATCGACGGCATCTCGGTGCTGCCTCTGCTCAGGGGCGAGGAGCAGACCACCGACAAGCGTTACATCTACTGGCTCAGACGCGAACACGGCGACATGGGGGGCAAGAGCCAGTTTGCGGTACGCTATGGCGACAACATCCTGATGCAGAACCGGCCTTTCGAGGAGCTGCAACTCTTCAACCTGAAAAGCGACCCGAAAGAGGAGAAACCTCTGCCCCTCAACGGCGAGGTGTACGGCAACCTTCGATCGCGCATGATACGCCACTACAACCACGTCGGGGCTGTGCCCTGGAAAAAGCCCGGGGTCTACAAGGCCGATTAGGGTTTGCAGGCACGCCTCAGTGGGGCGTCGACACGCTCCGGGCCAAGGGATGTCATCGGGACTTTCGGCGGGCCGCATTCAATGATGCGGCCCGCTTTTTTATTTCGCCCGGGAGTGTCCGGCAGTTTTTATGTAATCAGGGGTTTAACAGTCAAAAGTGGCGATAAGAGTTGAGCGTTTTTTGCGGTTTTGCCTGTCAAAACCGCCGACTTCCCGCCCGCCATCTAAGAGTCTGTTTAAAAATATTATATAACATCTAAAAATTAATTACACAAATATTTTTAATGATTTCATTTGGTCTGTCCGCCGATGAAAATAGTCGCCAGAATTTGGCAATGCGTTCTTTGAGAGATGATAAATAACGATTGT
>BNXD01000122.1 GCA_025999315.1 Bacteroidia bacterium
TCACGTTAAATTAATAAAATAACATTATGATCCACAAAGTAAAAACAGGTTTATTCGGCGTAGGCCTGGATACCTATTGGCGCCAGTTTGAAGGATTATACGAGCGTTTGACAGGGTATCAGCATGAGATAGCCGCGCGCATGGGGACATTGGGCGCCGAAGTGGTGGACGCCGGCATGGTCGATTGCCCCGACAGGGCTGTCGAAGCCGCCGACCTCATGCGAAGGGAAGGCGTTGAAATAGTATTCCTTTTCATATCCACCTATGCGTTGTCATCGACTGTCTTGCCGGTCGTGCAGCGGCTGCATGTTCCGGTGATCATTCTCAACGTGCAGCCTGTGGCGGCCATCGACTATGCCGCACTGAACGCCCTTGGCGACCGCGGCAAGATGACCGGCGAATGGCTGGCACACTGTCAGGCCTGTTCCGTACCCGAATTTGCATCGGTATTCAACCGCGCAGGCATCCGCTATGAGATCGTATCGGGCTATTTGCAGGAAGATTACGTTTGGCAGCAAATACGGGGATGGATAGACGCCGCCCGTGTCAAAACCGGAATGAGCACCAACCGCATGGGCATCCTCGGCCACTATTACTGCGGCATGCTCGACGTATATACCGACACCACCATGCAGTCGGCCATCTTCGGGACGTATATCGAACTGCTGGAAATGTGCGAGCTCAAAGCGTTGCGCGATGCCGTCGCCTCAGATGAACTTTCGGCAAAGCTGAAAGAGTTTAACGAACGTTTTGATGTTTCACCCCAATGCGAACCGGCCGAACTGGCACGCGCCGCACAAACCGCCGTGGCGCTCGACAAACTGACCGCCGCGCATCGGCTCGGCTCGATGGCCTATTATTACGAAGGCGCCTCAGGCAACGAATACGAAAACATCGTTACCTCGGTAATAGCCGGCAACACGCTGCTCACCGGGCGCGGCATACCCATTGCCGGCGAATGCGAGGTGAAGAACGTGCAGGCGATGAAGATCTTGTCGCTGCTGGGGGCAGGCGGTTCGTTCTCCGAATTTTACGCCATGGATTTCAATGATGATGTCGTGATGCTCGGCCACGACGGGCCCGCACATTTTGCCATTGCCGAAGGAGGGGTAGGATTAACGCCTGTTCCGGTGTATCACGGCAAGCCGGGGAAAGGGCTTTCCATCCAGATGAGCGTAAAACACGGCCCTGTTACCCTGCTTTCGGTATGCGAGGGAGTTGACGGCGTTTTCCTGCTGGTTGCCGAAGGCGAATCGGTTCCAGGTCCGGTGCTCGAGATCGGCAATACCAACAGCCGCTACCGTTTTGCGTGCGGCGCCCGTAACTTCATCAATGAATGGTCGAAAGCCGGACCTTCGCACCACTGCGCCGTGGGTGTGGGGCATTGGGCCGCCACGCTCGACAAATTGGCAAAACTGTTGGAAATCCCAATAGTACATGTCTGTGCAGCCTCACCCGCGGACGCGAAGAACGTCCGTTAACATATATTGCCTACGCGGGCTTGCCGCCATGATCGGGTTGCTGCCCATAAACTTACCGATACATATATTCGACTACTCCGGCTCAGAGACCGGTCTGCCCGAGAGTATCATGCGTGCGATCGGCATATTTGCAGGTTATGGCTTCTGGTGCGCAAGGAGATACGGGCGTATATCAATAGTCGTCCGCACTCTGTCGCTGTGCGCTCTTTCGACAAAGATTCCGGCACGATCTTCCCGAAAGATTTTCATGGCTAAATTTGCAGCAATGACACAAAAGCAGTACCTTCGCCGCCGAGTTATTTGACATGCACAAAACGCAAAGGTACAGTTGATTTCGCTGTGTGCCAAATCGTTACACGATCAACCGCTCCACAAACTCAAATCGCTGATTTTCCGGTCACAAACAACAGATCGCAAGAAAGCCGGGCAAAGAACTTTTAACCCTCGCTCCTAAGATAATTTTGGGCGATTTTTTTCAAAAAAGTCGCAAGATCTTCAAGGGAAACAAAAATAAACCACGATGAAAGATTTTGTTGAAGAGCTTTCGTGGCGGGGAATGATCCACGACATGATGCCCGGAACGCGCGAGCAGCTGGCGCGGGAGATGACCACGGGCTATCTGGGGATCGATCCGACGGCCGACTCGCTGCATATAGGCCATCTGGTGGGTATCATGATGCTCAAGCACTTCCAGTTGTGCGGCCATCGCCCCGTCGCGCTGGTGGGAGGCGCGACGGGCATGATCGGCGACCCGTCGGGCAAGTCCGACGAGCGTAACCTGCTGGACGAGAAGACCCTGCGCCACAATCAGGAGGCCATCAAGGCCCAGATCGGACGACTGATCGACTTCGGCTCCGACGCCCCGAACGCGGCCCTGATGGTCAACAACTACGACTGGATGAAGGAGTTCACC
>BNXD01000123.1 GCA_025999315.1 Bacteroidia bacterium
CTCAGCATGACAAAGAAAGAACTGCGCTCCATGTCACCCTGAGCGGAGCATAAGCGAAGTCGAAGGGTCTCGGCAATGCTGCATGAGATGCTTCGACTTCGCTCAGCATGACATGGGCGGAGATGGTGCCTTCGGCTTACTCCTCGCGGCCCGGCATAGCTCGAACAAGTTCGACTCTGCCCTCGCCCGCAGCGCCGGGAAGACTGCGCTCAGCATGACAAAGAAAGAACTGCGCTCCATGTCACCCTGAGCGGAGCATAAGCGAAGTCGAAGGGTCTCGGCAATGCTGCATGAGATGCTTCGACTTCGCTCAGCATGACATGGGCGGAGATGGTTGCCTTCGGCTTACTCCTCGCGGCCCGGCATGGCTCGAACAAGTTCGACTCTGCCCTCGTTCGCAGCGTCGGGAAGACTGCGCTCAGCATGACATTTTATTGACTCAGCATGACATACTATTCCGCTCAGGGCAACATGGAAAGAACGCGGCTCAACATATTGCAATATTTTCAGGCATATATGCCGACACTCGTAAGCTCTAATTCTCGAACCCGGTCCAGGTCCCGGCGCCGGTGTTCCAGCTCATATCATCTCCCTCTCCGGCAGTGGCGTCGCGATATTTGTTGGAGTCGTATACAAACACCGCATGTCCCTTGCCACCGGCTGCCGAGATGACGGTATTGTTCTTGTCGCCCGGAACATGTATGCTGAAGGTGTTGCCATAAATAATCGACGGGCCTGTCTTGGCGAAATCGCAGGCGCCGACATACACCCCGCCGCCGTAGCTATTTGCACCATTGCCGCTGATCTCCCCGCCGGTCATCGTGAAACTGCCGCCGTAATTGACATACACCCCACCGCCTCTATTGTTTAAGACATTCCCGCTGCGCATGATGAATTCACCTCCTTGAATAAAGACCAGAGGGCTATCGTTGTCGGTCAGCCCCTCGAGGTTTACCTCTCGCAGAATGACGGTCTGGTCTGCATACACACCAATTAGCAGATTGCCGACAGAGGAGAGGCCGATCGTCCTCTCGCCGCGGATGGAGACCCTGATGCCGGTGGCGGCGCCGAAGGTAAACGCATTCGTGCCCGGCAGGCTTAAGTCTTCCACGATGTTGATAATATAGTTGTTGTCGTTGCCTCCACCGTCGATGGCGGCGACGGCATCGGACCACTCTGTGGCGTTATGGACGTCGAAGATATTGGAGGCGGGGATGGACAATGTGCCGAAATCGTCGAGATTCGCACTATTGACCACCGTCACCAGACAACCGGCCGTCTTGCCGCCGTCATTGGTGGTGGCGGTGATGGTGGCCGTGCCGACGGTCAGGGCCGTTACCTCGCCGCTCTCATCGACCGAAGCCACCGACGGGTCGTCGCTGCTCCACACGACGCTCTTGTCGGTCGCCTCGTCCGGGGTAACGACCGCCAGAAGGGTTGTCTTCTCGCCGATGTCGAGCGTGGCGGAGATCCTGTCGAGCGACACGTCCACAACACTGATCGTAGGCTCCATGCCTCCACTTTTGTCCTTGCCGCACCCGGCGACGAGCACGGTGGCGGTCGCCGCCGCGCACATAATGAGTAAATGTCCGAATTTCATGACCTGATGGCTTTTGAGGGTTTGATCTATTTTGTAATGTGTTTGTCGATCTGTTCGGCTCTGCGCTTTTTGCGCTTGCCGGGCGGAGGGACGCGATCGATGGGGATCAGGATCGGCCTGCGCAAAAATGCGACACACACCTCAGAGGCCCGGTCGGACCCTGAGGTGTGTGTCTCATGCAGTAAAAATCAACGATAGCGGCGTTAAGCGAAATGCGAAACCCGGTTTTATTGTATACGCACGAAACTGTGTGTGTTTAGCAGGATTTTTCATCCCGCCAAACTTTTCGACCGCTATTTTGCTGAAAATGTTCATTTTTGCGACAGGACGTGTTAATATAGATCTGGATCAGCAAAACATATCCCGGTGCAAAGATAACTGAAATAAGTTAAAATATATTTAAACAACCTCTGAAAATATTTTTGGTTTACTCAAAAATAGAGTGTAAATTTGCGCTCTGGATCGGGCGGAGGGGTTGCTCGCTGTCCGGTCGAAATGGTGGACGTAGCTCAGTCGGTTAGAGCGTCGGATTGTGGTTCCGAAGGTCGTGGGTTCGAGCCCCATCTTCCACCCGGGAGCGTTTAGAGGAGTGTGTTCAAGGGGTCGGCGGGTTTGAATGCAGGTCTTGGTGGGTTTTAGCGAAATCCTGTTGGGGTTGAATGCAGGTCTTGGTGGGTTTTAGCAAAATCCGGTTGGGTTTGAGCAAGGGCCGCGGTGGGTTGCAAAGTTTCCGGCAGGCTCGAATGGCCACGGTGGCTCCAGAGCGAGGGCATTGGCAGGTTTGTGA
>BNXD01000124.1 GCA_025999315.1 Bacteroidia bacterium
ATGAAGACGATCTTGACGTCCCCGTTATCCGTTTTGCAGAGCTTCTTCTCATCGACGCGGAGGCCAATATCGAATGGACGGGCGGCGACCTTGTACGCGCCAAATCCCAGATCGACAGGGTGCGTGCGAGAGTGAACATGCCCGGGGTGGGTGTCTCGACCAGGGAGGCTCTTCGCAGTGCACTCCGTTACGAAAGGAAGGTGGAACTGTGCGCCGAAGGATTCCGATGGTTCGACATACGCCGCTGGAAGGAAAGCGACGGCGTTACCCCCGTGGCGCTCAAGGCTGTCAACGGCCGTCAGTACGCTCCGGGCTATGGTCGCATCATATCCAACGCAAAGCCGGCCATCGATGAAAACTGGATCGTCACCTACGACGGTGTCTCCACTTTCGACTCAGGCGCGTTCGACGCACGTGTTCTCACCGAAAGAAAATTCCAGTTGGGCAAGGATGAACTTTGGCCATTCCCTTACAGTGAGATGGTTACCAATCCGCTCATCGGCACGAACAACAACAATCCGGGATATTGAAAAAAGAAACTGTTATGAAAAAGTCATTATTTTGCTGCTGTGCAGCTGCGGCAGCGCTTGCCGCAGGATGCGGCAAGTCCGATAAGGGATACGATCCCGACATCAAATTTTCAAAAACGGGCGATGTTACGCTCATCGCCTCCATCGAGAACTGCACCACAAAAGCTTCGCTTGTCAATACCGGTGAAGCCCGCTGGCTGCAGGGAGACGCCATCTCCGTGATCTGCACGGACGGCACGGCAGTGCAATTTGCCCTCGACGGCACGGGAGAAACCCGCAAGGCGTTTTTCAAGGGCACGATCCCTGCCGGAAAAGAGATGGGCGGTTGGGCTCTTTACCCCGTTTCGGCCACCCTCTCGGGAAGCACGGTCTCCGTAGAACTGCCCGGCGAAATAATCCCCTCGTCCCAGGGAAGCTGCTCGGTGATGGCAGCCCGGATCGAGGACTCCTACGATATAACATTCAAGCAGTTGATGGCATATTTCACAGTGCAGATCGGCAATGTGAGCCCCGAGACCGCGAAAATAGAACTGAAGTCCGACAAGAGCCTTTCCGGCCAGTTCTCCGCGACCCTTCCCGACGCACTCGAGACAGGCATCGTGGCGCAGGCAGGATCGAACGGCATTGTCATCCCTCTCCCGGAAAACACGGTATCCACGATAACGGTGCCCTTTGCAGCGCCCGTGGGCGAATACGGCAGCCTCATCGCCGTAGCGTATGACGCAGGCAACAATAACATAGGCGAAGTGGAGTGTCTGACCGCCCCGATAAAGGCCGAACTTGCAGGTTTGAGGAGCATCAGTGCGACCCTGCCTACATATGCCCCCAAACAGCCTATCGAGGGCACTGTCCTTGTGGCCGGCATCTACTGGGCGCTCGGAAACCTCCAGCACGTAACAGGAAGCACGGATGACGGATTCCAGACGGATTGGAGGATCGCCCCCGCACAGTGGGAGTATATCAATAGCGGAAATGCCGGAAGCGCAGGCACGGCGGTAACATTCTCGCCGACCAACTACACACAGTACGACCACTTCAACTGGGGCGGGATCGGCAATCCTTATGACAACGTGGCCGCAAACTCGGCCGTCGCCACTGTCGGGACGGACATCTCAGGCAAGATGTACACCTCGCAAAACTGCACCACGACCACCACGGACTTCACCGCAGCCACATTCGGAGACCTCGCCTACTGGGCATCAAAGGGCAAGTTCCGCATGCCGAAGCCGGCCGAACTCCAGAAACTTATGGATGAGGCGTCTTACCAGTACGGCTGTTACACGGTAAGCCCCGGCAAGGATATAACGGGAGTCCTGTTCACCGATCCTGAGAACGGCGGCGAGCCTGTCCACAGTGAAGTGGAGACGACATTCACCGCCGAAGACATCGCAAAGGGCGTTTTCCTTCCTAAAGGCGGAAGACGCTACAACACACAGGCTTACGTGGTCAACGTGCAGGGTACTCAGGGCACGTACTGGGCATCGGAATCTTCGACCGGAAGCGGCGCCACGCAGCCTTGCTACGGCACGGTATTTCACATTGTGTCCGCAAAAGCCACTTTCCCCTACTGGAACGCGGCATTCGATGCGAAAGCAGGATTTATGATACGGCCTGTCTATATCGAGTAGTAATGAGAAAATATCTGTTGATCGTTTTGCTGTTGCCCTCGGCGGTCGTTCTGACCGCCGGGTGTGGCAGTGAAAAGGCAAAGGTGGGCAAGCCGTTGCCGAAGTGGAGCGAAGGCTGTCTGGACATACATGCCATCAACACGGGGCGCGGAGAGTGCACATTCTTCATCCTGCCCGACGGCACAAC
>BNXD01000125.1 GCA_025999315.1 Bacteroidia bacterium
GCGCGCAGTGATGCGGGGGGCGGCGACGGTGTTTCACTGCGCAGCGACGGTCGACTTCGGCGATCGCGCAGGCAACATGATAGCCGCCAATGTCGACATCACCACAACGGTGGTCGATGCGGCGCTGGAGTGCGGCGTGGGCAGGCTGATATACGTCAGCTCGATAGCCACCCTCGAGGGGGGCGAGCCGACGACCGAACATAATCGTCTGGAGAGCATCGACCGTCAGGCGCCCTACACGATCAGCAAACTCCTCTCCGAACAGCAGGTGCGGCGGGGCATGGAGCAGGGGCTCGAGGCGGTCATCGTCCATCCGGCGGTGATCCTCGGCGAGGGCGACTGGGAGGGCGCGGGCAGCCCGGCCATCGTCAGGTTTGTCGCATCGGGGCTGCCGTTCTACACCTGCGGGACAACCGGTTACGTCGACGTGCGCGATACGGCAAGGGCCATGATCCTGCTCTCCGAGCGCCCCGAGGCCGCCGGAGAGGGCTTTATCCTGTGCGGCGACAATCCATCATTCAAAACCGTCATCACCCTCGCCGCCGGGATCGCAGGCAAGCCGCGCCCCCGCATCAGGGCGGGCCGTGGCCTGCTTATGGTTGCCCTCGCCGCCGAAAAGATCCTCTCGCTCTTCGGCTACCGCCCCAGCCTCTCGCGGATGACCATACGGTCGGCCATCTCGGTCAACCGCTACGACGGAAGCAAGGTGAAGACGGTGGTCGACTTCGACTACACCCCTTTTGATCAAACCATGCAGCGCGTGGTCGGGGCTTACCTCGAAAGCCGAAGATCAAAGAAAAAGCGTCCTTTCTGAGTTTGAAGCCTTATAGGCGGCCCGTCGCCCAAAAACACAAGAGTGTGGCTGTGGCTGTGCAGGGTTGTGCGAGCCGCGATGAGAATACTTTTCATATTAGATTCATTTTGCAGTTTTGCCTGCCAAAACCGCCGACTCCCTCGCCCGGCAGCGGCTTTTAGCCGCTGGGGGAGGCGGGCGGGGAGTCGAAAAACAGATTGGATCAACTCTCGTTCCCAAATGCACAACGGGAATAAACAGATATGATATAAGGCAGATGACAAAAACAGCGGTGATCGTTGCGGCGGGGGGCAGAGGGGCTCGCATGGGGGCTGATGCGCCCAAGCAGTTCCTGCCTCTGGCGGGGCGTCCGGTGCTGATGCGCACTCTGGAGCGGCTGCATGAGGCGTTGCCCGAGGCGCGGCTGGTGGTGTCGCTGCCTGAAGAGCAGTTCGACGTGTGGAAGGAGTTGTGCCACGACCACAGATTCGAGATCGGGCATGTTCTGGTGGCGGGCGGGGCCGAGCGGTTCGACTCGGTGCTCGCTGCGCTGGAGCGGTGCGGCGATTGCGACCTGATAGCGGTGCACGACGGGGTGCGGCCGCTGGTGAGTGTGGAGATGATTCGCCGGGTAGTGGCTCAGGCAGAACAGCATGGCTCGGCCGTGCCGGTGATAGCGCCGGTCGACTCGTTGCGTATGGTCGAGGGAGAGAGTTCGCGTCCCGTCGACCGCGCCTGTATGCGCGCGGTGCAGACGCCGCAGGCGTTTGGGGCCGGGATGCTCAGGGAGAGCTATCGCCGGGCGCAGGGGCAGGGAGGCGGAAGATTTACCGACGACGGCACGGTGGTCGAAAGCGCCGGCCACACGATCCATCTCTGCCCGGGAGAGGAGCGCAACATAAAGATAACCAAGCCGATCGACATGATCGTCGCGCGCGCGTTGCTGGGCGAAGAACAGGCCGCAGACGGCGAGGGGCTGCCCCGAAAAGGCTGATCCCGATGCCGCAGGCGAGGGCGCGCAGGCAAAAATGGCTGTCCTCTGCTCAAGAAGCGCCCAAAAAGCGCAGAAAGGCGCAGAGGAGTGCAGAGTGTGGCTGCGGCCGTGCAGATTTGTGCGAGCCGCGATGAGAATACTTTTCATATTAGATTCATTTTGCAGTTTTGCCTGCCAAAACTGCAAGATGGAGGCGGACGTCCCTCTGCTTGCTTTCCTTCGCGGACCTCCCTTTGCCCGCCAACGGCGGCCTTAGCTTCGCGCTTTCCAAATCGCCTCAAAGAGGCGAAGCATCTCCGGCATTGAGCCGAGGCGTTAAGCGAGCGGAGGGAATTGAGCGCCCGGCGACGCCACCTGTTTGACGACGTTAGGCCCCAAATGGGGCCTAAAAGTCGGAGATTTGGCGTCGTAGCTCAATTTTCTCCATGCGAGTAGCCGAGGCGAACAGCCGGAAGTTTTTGGTCCTTTTTATAAAAAAGGACCGCCCCGCGCGTAGCGGACTCAATACACATCGGAACGTGAACTAAACTTAAGGTCTGTGTTCTGACAAAACA
>BNXD01000126.1 GCA_025999315.1 Bacteroidia bacterium
TTTACAAAACCCGATCTGTGAGTCATTTTTTTGAGTTTGTTTTTCCTCTATTTTTTATTTTTAACCGGCATCCGTTCATTACAACCCTTTGACAATGTTCCATATCCAGTTGGCGAGCAACGCTGCAACGACCACGGCCACGATCCGGCCGCTGGGGCGTTTGCGATAGAGCGGCCAATAAGTGTTGCGTCCGCGCACCGCATCGACGATGATCCATACGTAAGAGATCGCCAGCCAGAGACATAACACCACCGAGAGGGGGTTGGTCCACAGCGCACCGCAGAGGTCGCCCCGGGCAAGCAGCAGAGCGGCCCTCGTCCCTCCGCAACCCACGCACGGCACACCGGTCAGGGCTTTGAACGGACATCGCAGCGCCTCTATCGCCTGTCCATGGCACAAAAAAAATATGCCGCAGAGGGTAGCTGTCAGCGCTATCGCTATATTCCAACCTCGCGGCATACTGTGCAAAAGCGGTCTTCAATCATTCATAGATACCCTTAAACCCTTTTTGCGTGGTTAAAATGTTGATCGAAAAGCGTTATGCCGAATTTATGGTAAGACGCTGACCGGTTTTCGGCCTTGCCTGACAAGGCCGACAGTCCGAAGCCACACTCTGCGCTTTTTGGGCGGAGAGCTGCAGCCATTTGTCAGTGCGCCCTCGCCTGACGGCATCGGGATTAATGTTTACAACGCAGTCCGCCGCCGCCTTCGGACTGCTTTGCCTGCGCTAACTTTTTGCCGGGCATAACGCTTTTAACCAACCCTTTAACCGCACAACGGGCGACAATAATATTTTCAGATCATTCAAACAGGGCGCCACCTTCTCTACATGTAACTTGTCATCTCGATGAACTTGCGATAGTTGAACTGTCGCGTGCGATCCATGGCGGTGAACATGTCGATGATGCCCCAGATGCCGAACCCATAGCAGGTCAGCACTTTGAGAATTCCCAAACCGATGTCCTCCAGAAAGAACCGATCCCACCCCAGCAGGATGGCAATGATGAGGATGGTGGTCGGATTGCGCAACGTGCCACCCTGCAGCAGATAGAGTTTGTCGTCGTCCAGCTTCTCGAGTTTGTCCTTGATGGTCGGGATGGCCATTGGTGGAAACTTGTCGGCGTTGCTCATCAGAAAGAAATCAATTTTCTGTTTTTCCATCGGTCTGGTGTTTGAAGGTTAATTATTATCTACAAATATAGGGAACAGTTTTGTCAAAACCGCTACCTTTACAAAAAATTATCAGAAGATGGCCGGGTCGAACTTTGTCGATTATGTGAAAATATTCTGCCGCTCGGGAGCCGGCGGCAGTGGCTCGGTGCACTTTCGCCGCGAGAAATTCGTAGCCATGGGCGGTCCCGACGGCGGCGACGGCGGTCGAGGCGGCAGCATCATCCTCGTCGGGGACAGCCAGTACTGGACCCTGATACACCTCAAATATCAGCGTCATCTCTTTGCCGAACGGGGCGAGAACGGCGGCGGGGCGCGCTGCAGCGGCAAGGACGCCCCGAACATCTACGTCCCGGTGCCGCTGGGGACGGTGGCGCGCGACGCCGAGACGGGGCAGATGGTGTGCGAAATAACCACCCACGACCAACAGGCCGTGTTGCTGGCCGGAGGACGCGGCGGCCAGGGCAACTGGCACTTCCGCACCGCCACCAACCAGGCGCCGCGTTATGCCCAGCCGGGCGAGCCCCTGCAGGAGGGCTCATTTATCCTCGAGCTGAAACTGCTGGCCGACGTGGGGCTGGTGGGGCTGCCCAATGCGGGCAAGTCGACGCTGCTCTCGGTGGTCTCGGCCGCCAAACCCAAGATCGCCGACTATCCGTTCACCACCCTGGAGCCCAACCTGGGCATAGTGCAGGCGCGCGACGGCCATTCGTTCGTGATGGCCGACATCCCCGGCATAATCGAGGGGGCGCACGAGGGCCGCGGTCTGGGCACACGCTTTTTGCGTCATATCGAACGCAACTCGGCGCTGCTGGTGATGATCCCCGCCGACGCCGACAACATCGCCGCCCAGTACGGGATGCTTCTCAATGAGCTGCACCGCTACAACCCCGAACTTTCGGACAAACGCCGCCTGCTGGCCATCACCAAGTGCGACATGCTCGACGATGCGCTGATCGAACAGCTGCGCCCGTCGTTGCCCGACGGCGTGCGGTCGATCTTCATCTCCTCGGTCAGCGGCCTGAACATCCCCCAACTGATCGACATGCTCTGGGAAGAGTTGCAGCGGTAATACAAGTAGCTGTTTTCATTTTTTCGACCTCTTCGAGTGCGGTGCAGAGTGTAGTT
>BNXD01000127.1 GCA_025999315.1 Bacteroidia bacterium
AACACTCTTTCGATCTTCATCGCCCCACAGGGGCGAAATAACCCCGGCATTGAGCCGAGGCGTTAAGCGAGCGGAGGAAATTGAGCGTCAAGCGACGCCACTTGTTTGACGACGTTAGGCCCCGCATGGGGGCTAAAAGGAGGAGGTTTGGCGTCGTAGCTCAATTTCCTCCAGGCGAGTAGCCGAGGCGAACAGCCGGGCGGTTTTTCGTTCTTTTTGGCGGCAAAAAGAACCGCCCCGCGCGTAGCGGTCTCAAAAGACCTTTGACAGCGGCCATACTTAAGGTCTATGGTAAAACATTGCCTGTTTTTCGGCTTTGCGAAGCAAAGTCGGCAGCCCGCGGCCGCCTCCCAGCGAACCGACGACAAACCGAGGGCAGAGTCGAGCTCGCTCGAAAACTCTGCCGAGGCGCGAATCGACGCTCGAAGCGAGAGCAGAGACCGCTCGCGGGCTACGGCCGAGGTAGCGCGAGGAAGGCAAGCGTCCCTCTGCTTGCTTTCCTTCGCGGGCGTCTTTTTGCCCGTCAATGGCGGCCTTGGCTCCGGACTTTCTGAAAAGGTTGATGTTTTTTAATCAACGTTTAATCACACAACAGGTAATTAGCCTGCCGATAAAAACAGTGATCCCAAACGAAGGCTTTCGTTCTCGATCACTGTTTTCATCTCCACTCCTTCGCCTCGGCGCAAGGTCAGCGCAGGGTCGCATATAGCTCGTGCTGCTCGCGAGAATCGACAGTCAGGCGCAACAGGCAGGAGCGTTTGGCCACCGAGTGATAATCGATCTCGAAGATACCCTCCCCCGCTCCCTGCCGGGTCGCGGTGCGGCTCAGGCGCACTTTCCCCTGAGCATCAAGGACCTCGAGAGTTACTTTCGAGGCTGGCGAAGCCAGATAATAGCGTATGGCATAGCGCTCCGTATCGGGATTGGCCAGCAGATCGGCAAAACCCGTCGCCGTGTCGACCGTCATGCGACAGAAGCCTTCGGGATAGACGGGCTGTCGGAACCCCGCCAGACGCAACCCTTCGCGCACATGGGCGTTCTGCATCGCCAGCTGTCGCACGAGCCCCGAACGATAGTTCTCGATGATGGCCACCAGCGGCACGATCGCCACCCCCACGTAACGCTCGTCGACCTGGTTCATGAAGGGGACAAAACTGTCTACAATGCCGTACTCTCCCTGCAGGTTTTTGTTGCGGTGCATGGCCAGAATCGTCTTGAAGGCGTAGTAGGGGATGGCCGAGATGGCCCCTATGGCTGCGCTGGTGGCTATGACGCCCTGATCGTCGGCCGGATGACGTCCCTTGTAGGCCCCCAGCTCTTTGGGGGCATACGATGCGCTCAGACCCCACGCCGTCTCGCTGTAGCCATACCGTTTGGGCGCCTCATAGAGGCAGTAGTGGCGCACGATCATGGGGTGGTTGGCGACAAACTCCCAATAGTTGGCATAGCTGTCGCTCATCTGCGCCGGATCGAGCCACAGATAGGGATGCTGGGTGGCGAACAGGGGCTGCCCCTTCTCGAGGCGACCCAACTCGAAACGATAACCGTAAACCATGCGCCCGGGGTAGGAATATCGCGACCCGATCCACCCTTTTTGGTAGTTTTCGACCGCTATGGCGTGCTCTTTGGGTGCGCCGAGGGCGAGGATGTAGGTTGGCAGCGACTCGTTGGGGCCGATGAGCTTCAGGGGCAGGAAACCCAGCGTGCGGTCCCACGCCCAGCGCAACGCCTCCTCGCCATTGGTATAGAATTTCCAGTCGATGCTCCGCCACAGCTCCTCGGTCAGGGCGCGGGCCTGTCGCTCGTCGGGGTCGTTGCCGGCAAAATATTCCGAGCACACCAAACAGCCCATCATCATGAAGGCGCTCTCGACCAGATCGCCCGCATCGACCTGTTGACTGCTGAATTTCATGCACTTGCCCGTCGGACCGTCGATCCAGTGCGACCATGCGCCGTGATAACGCTCGGCTTTGCCTCCCAAAAAACGCAATATGTGCAGCCACCTTTCCACCGCCTGCCGGCGGGTGATCCAGCCGCGCTCCACCGCGCCGGGCAACGCCGTGAGGCCATAGCCCGAAGCGGCCAGCGACACGGTCGTCGCACCACGAGCGGTGCCGCGCAGGGCCATTTTGCTCTGCGGCTCGCACCCTTTCCAGAAAAAGTCGAAATATCCTCGCCCTATCCGGTCGAGCACCGCGGCCTGATTGGCAGGCGACCAGAGGGCCGAGTCGGCATAAGGCTCGTCGGTCGGCACGGGACGCGCCACCCTCTGCGCAAATGCCGACGCAGTGCAAAAA
>BNXD01000128.1 GCA_025999315.1 Bacteroidia bacterium
CAGCGAGTCGGGCATAAGGTCGTAGAGCTCCACCACGCCGCACAGGCCGCCATCCTCGTCGGTAACGATAAGCGAGTGGATCTTGTGCTGTTGCATGAGTTTCTCGGCCTCGGTAACGCGAGCGTTGCGAGAGATCGTTTTGGGCGTTGCGGTCATGATCTCTCTTGCCTCGATGTCGAAAAACCGGCTACGGTATCTCAGCATCGCCCGTCGCACGTCGCCGTCGGTAACAATGCCGGCAATGCGCCCCCCGTCTATGACGATGGCCACCCCGAGGCGGGCGTTGCTGATGGCGATGATCACCTCGCCGAGCTTCATCGACAGAGGCACCACCGGCAGGTTGTCGCCACGCATCACATCGCCCACACGGGTCAGCAGCCTGCGCCCGAGGGTGCCTCCGGGATGAAACCGTGCAAAATCTTCGGCCTTGAAACCTCTTCGGGCCATCAGCGCCACCGCCAGCGCATCGCCGAGCGCCAGGGTGGCGGTGGTCGACGAAGTAGGGGCCAGGCTCAACGGACACGCCTCTTCGCGCACGGCGATGTTGAGGTGAAAGTCCGAATGACGGGCCAGCGGCGAGTCGGGGTTGCCGGTCATCGAGATCACTCTGACCGAGCAACTCTCCAGAAAAGGTATCAGCTTGAGTATCTCGTCCGTATGGCCCGAGTTGGAGATGGCCAGCACCACATCTTCGGGCGAGATCATCCCCAGATCGCCATGGTAGGCCTCCCCCGGATGGAGAAAGAACGACGGTGTGCCCGTGCTCGACAGCGTGGCGGCTATCTTGTGCCCTATGTGGCCGCTCTTGCCCATGCCCGTTACGATCACCTTGCCCCGGCAGGCAAGGATCGCCTCCACCGCCCCTTCAAAATCGGTGTCCAGATGCTCCTTCAACCCCAGAACCGCCTCGGCTTCGAGCTCGATGGTGCGGCGGGCGCTGTCGAGTGCGGCGCTCATAACAGGCTGCGTATGACGGTTTCCAACTGATCGAGGCGCAGGGTGTTCGGCCCGTCGCTCAGCGCCTTGTCGGGGTCGGGATGCACCTCGAAAAAGAATCCGTTGGCCCCGAAAGCCTTGGCCGCCAGAGCCATCGCCGGGATAAACTCGCGGTCGCCACCCGTAACGCCGTTGCCGCTCCCCGGGCGCTGCACACTGTGAGTGCAGTCCATGATGACGCGAGGGGTGTGGCGGAGCATGGTGGGAATGTTGCGAAAGTCGACCACCAGGTTGTTGTAGCCGAAACTGTTGCCGCGCTCGGTGAGCCAGACGTGCGGGTTGCCGCTCTCGACGACCTTCCCCACCGGGTATTTCATGTCCTCGCCCGAGAGGAACTGCGCCTTTTTGATGTTCACCACCCGGCCCGTACGCGCCGCAGCCACCAGAAGGTCGGTCTGACGGCAGAGGAAGGCGGGTATCTGTATCACATCGACCACCCCGGCCACCTCACCTGCCTGAAACGGTTCGTGTATGTCGGTGGTGATGGGCAGATGGTAGCGTTCTTTTATCGCTGCGAGCATTTGCATGCCCTGCTTGAGCCCCACGCCGCGATAAGAGGCGATGGAGGTGCGGTTGGCCTTGTCGAACGACGATTTGAAGACGATCTGGATGTCCAGCGCCTTCCTCAGGCGTACCAGCTCGGTGGCCACCTGCTCGAGTATCTCCATCTGCTCGATGGCGCACGGCCCTGCGATGAATATCGGTTTGTCGGGATCGAACATAGCGGATAGGGATATTTTCGGCGAAGGTAACGAAAATTTTTGAGAAGGCATATAACACCCCGTCCCGAGCGTCATCTGATCGCATTCATTCTTATGCTCGCCTTGATGTAGGCCAGGGCGCGGATCTTGCGTATCTCGATGTCCTGATCGGCATAGAAATTATTATGGCTCACGAGCTTCACACATCCCTCACGGTCCGATTTGTGGATATATTTCACCATCACATACTCGTCGCCCTCGATGTCGATCGACAGCAGATACATGTCGCCCCAGAAGATATTGCTCATGTCGCTGATCTGCTTGTAGAGGACTATGTCGCCGCTTTTGAGGATCGGATACATGCTGTCGCCCACCACATGCACCGCCCCGTCGCACTTGGGCAGGTTGGGGATGTTGATGTAGTCGACCGGTTTGACGGTATGGTCGTTGAAGATGGGCAGCAGGCCCGCCGCCGCCTCTATATTATACAAAGGTACGCTCTGGTCGGCGATCATGCGGTCGCTTCGGCGCAGATAGGGGATCATGTCCTTCGGGCAATTGAACATGTTGCCCGTCCCTTCGTCCAGCCAGCGATCGTT
>BNXD01000129.1 GCA_025999315.1 Bacteroidia bacterium
ATTATCACCTTATAATCATATCATATTATTAGCATCATACTTTTTATTACACCAGTTATTACACCAGCGCGCGAAACTCACGTTATTCCATGCTGCCGAATTTCTTTTCGGCAATATTTTTGTAGTCGGGGTAAGCCAGCGGGCTGGTGTTCATCCGGCCGGTGAGGGGATCGTTGCCCAGCAGCTTGGAGTTGTAGATGGCGTTGATGTCCCACAGGGTCGTCGATGAGGTGTAGGGTTCGTTGTTCTCGCGGTACACGCACGAGAAGCGTCCTGTAGCGGCATACACCCTGTATTTGACAAACTCGTCGTAGAAGGTCTGGAACCAGTTTCGGGGATACCACGCGGCGCTCTCGAAAAACGACGCGAACTCCTCCTGGCCGATGGGATTGCCTGCATGCGCCCTGTCCACAACCTGATTCAGCCATTCGTACATACTCATATTGGAGGAGTAGCCGTGGTCGACGCCCCACTGACCGAGCTTGTCATTGCTGTGGGCGTCGTAGACCCAGACCATGGAGAACTCGGTGCAGATCAAATCCTTCGTAACGTTGAAATTCTCCCGGACCATTTTCAGCGTCGCTCCGATCTCGTCCGTGGTGAGGGCGTGGATGTGCAGGTCGAGACCGTCGATGGCGGGATTCTCGTTGACCGTGGATATTACCGCGGGTATGAGCGAATGGGTGGCGGCCTGCAGCGAGACGCGGTTCAGCGCACCGGCATAGACCTTGAAAGTCCAGCCGTTGGCTTGTTTCCACCCTGTCAGTTCCGAGGCGAGGCGATTGAGAAAGTCGCTGTAGTTTTTGGCGTTGCTCGCCTTGTTGCCGTTCTCCCACATGGGCTCGTTGCCCATCACGAGGATGTCGATGTGCCGGCCCAGATCGTGCAGTTGCAGAAACTTGCGGCACGCCTCGAGGATGTATCCCGTCTGGGGCGAATCGACCTCGGGAACCTCGTGCTCAAAGTTCTCGAAGGGTATCTTCAGGCTCATGATCAGCTTGATCCTGCCGTTCGAGTTGCTTTTGAAATTGATCATCTCGCGCGTCTCGGCATACTGCTCGAAGACAGCGTCGCTCACCACCCCGGTGATCACGCCGTTGCTCTTTTTGAGGAAACGCTGGGGTATTTGCACGAACGCGCGCACCCACTCCACGCGCGAACTGTTCAGCAGGTCGCTTACGCCTTCGATCTCCACGATGTTCTCGTTGAAGTTGGCCCCCAGCGCGGTCTGAAACGTCGGTTCGGGCTTCACGGGCTTTTCGGGGTCGACCTTTTTGTCGGACCCGTTAGCCGAGCACGCCGCAAGGTGCAGCATTGTCAGTATGACGGGGATGATTATGTTTTTTTTCATTATGGCTTAATATAATTCACCCGTTGTAAATTTGAGGGGCGGTTAAAAGTGTCATATTGTTAAGGAATAGACCGTTTGTTTTTGCGTTGTTTTAAAGTCTTTTCAACCGCTGCGCGCCTAACGTCCTCGAACAGCGGCTCGCTTGGCGCCTGCGGCTCCAACCGCCTCACTCTCGACGCGCTCCGCTTTACGCCTCCTCGCAATGGCGGCCGGGCTTCGCGATTTCTGAACGTTGGGCGCGACAACTTTTCCAAAATCGCCCCGCAGGGGCGAAATAGCCCCGGCATTGAGCCGAGGCGTTAAGCGAGCGGAGGAAATTGAGCGTCAAGCGACGCCATTTGTCCGCCGACCGTTAGGCTCTGAAAGAGACTAAAAGGGAGAGATTTGGCGTCGTAGCTCAATTTTCTCCAGGCGAGTAGCCGATGCGAACAGCCGGAAGTTTTTGGTTCTTTTTATAAAAAAGAACCGCCCCGCGCGTAGCGGCAGAATAGACCTTAAAACTTCGCGAAAACAAACGGTATATTGGCGCTTTTTAACCAACACTTTAAATATACAGCAGGTATTATTCATAATTCTCATCAATGACCCCTCCGGGCGAGGATGGTGCACGGACCTCGCCCGAAGAGAGACATTGTGAGCGTGCCGCCCTATTCGGGCAGTCCCTGGAGCTTGGGCAGGCCCGAGGCGCCCATCTCCCACACCGAGGTGAAGTCCCAGTTCAGAAAAGTGGCCGGGATGGCCATATCCGAGGCGGAGACGTTGGTGTATGTATTGGTCGATCCCGTGGCGGGCGTCGGGGAGATTGGGGCAGTGCCGGTCTGTTTTTTGTTCTCCTCATTCAGGGCATAGCAGTCGCCCATGACGGGGTGCCGCGACAACGGCATCGTGTGGCCCAAGCCCGATCCCGATGTCAAGGTTCAATACATGACCCTCGAACAGCT
>BNXD01000130.1 GCA_025999315.1 Bacteroidia bacterium
TATATTCCTCGCGCGTGCAGTGTCCCGCGCCCCACCAGAACCAATCGCCGTCCTGCTCGTGCCACGGACGGAAGATCACGGGGATCTTGTCGCCTTTGGCATCGGTGAGGCTGTTGGCGAAACCGGCTACCACATCCAGCGATCGAAGCAGCCGCCAATGCTCCGTCCCGCCGGGGAGCAGGCGCGCCACAACACTCTGCAACTGAGGGTCGGCTGCTATCATGTCGTTCCAGTAGAAACTGTCAAGCTCTCCGGGAACCGGATTGCGGTAGTGCCAGCACATGGTGATCACCTGCCCCTGCGAGTAGGACTCTTCGATATTGCCTCTGATCTCCACCTGCTTGCCATGCCACCATGGAGACGGGTTGCGGATAATGTCGGTTATGAACATGAAGTCGGTGCCGTAGAGAGCCTCCGTTACAGCGCCTGCACGGTTGAAGATGGTGGGATTCTCGTGCACTCCCGCCAGATAGCCCGTGGCGGAAAGCCTCTTCAGGTTATAATAAAGGGCTGCCGTCTGCTCTGTGGCTTTTTTGTCCGCAAGCGATTTGCGGACAGAGGCCGCCGAGGGCTTCTCCGGTGTGTTTTGCAGCGTGGATTTTGAACACGAACAGATCGCCGCAAGGAGCAACGCGATTATGATACCGTTTTTTTTCACTTTTCGGTCGCGGTTTTAGAATCCGACAGCCTCCGTGCGGGATATTTCGCGCAGCAGGGTCATGTTTTCTTTGGGCGTGAACATCGGTATCTCGCACCCACCCATAACTATCCAGTTTTTGAGAGGAATGGCTGCGCGTACCTGCTCGAATTTGGTGCGTATGAGCTGCCTGTCTCCCTTCATGATGACCGACACGGGGTCGAGATTGCCGCAGAGCATCACCTCGGGTCCCATGGTCCGATATGCGTCAGGCATATCCACCATGTGGTCGACATCGAGAATATCCACGTCCAGCTGCGCCAGATATGGCAGCAGATGGATTATGTCGCCGCAGATATGCAGCTTCACCAGCGCACCCCTCTCGTGGATGGCACGAAAAAGCTCCTTTTGCCTTGCGAAGGCAAATTCGGCATACATCTCGGGCGGAATCTGCGAGCAGATAGCATCGCCCACACCTATTATATTGGCGCCCGCGTCGATCTGAGCCACGGCAAAATCCTCTGCCACGCGCTGCGTCTTATCGCAGAGACCGTGCACCATGCCGGGATCGAGCATCATCTGCATCATGACATCCTCCATGCCCATAAGATCGGCCGCTTCGGCCAAAGCTCCTTCGACCCAACCGATCACCGGAAATCTGGCCCCAAGTTTTTGGCGAAAGAGCGCAACTCCCTCGATCCGGTCCAGAGTGCGTTCGCACCGACCGACATCGGGAATTTGCAGAGCCTCAATGTCGGCCGCGCTATTGATCAGCTTTTCGGCGCGTGGAGAGCTGTTGCCGTCGAAATGGATCTTTGCCCCGAAGGCCGACGTTTCGCGAAACGGATCGGAGATCACGCTCACCGCATCATGGTCATAAACCTCCAGCGCACGGAGATTGTCTTCGACCAGTATGCGGTGATCGCGCATAAACTCTTCATAGGTGTGGCCGTTCAGATATGCTGCGTGCATCATCAGGATCGGATGGAAAGGTATGCGTCCGTCGTCCGTTTTTGGCGTTCGCAACTGCAGGCGGGTTCGGTCAAGGTTCGTGCTCATGGCTTTTGGAATATGATCGTTATTTTGGATTCTCCGACAAACGGGCTTACGACGACGCTCTCTCTGGCAGGGTCGTAACCGCCGCCCTCCACCAGTGCGGCTTTCAGGCCGGACGGATGCGGCAATCTGATCACTACCGTTTCGGGTTTGCGTTCGCCGGCACATTTTATGACAGCTTCGATCCGTCCATTCCCGGTGTGCGATATTACCTTGAGATCTATTTTGCCGAAATAACTCCCCGCACCGTTGACCTCTATCCTGTTGCCCTCGCCGAACCACGCCCGCGGAGCGACGCTGCACCCATTCGATGGCTATGACGCCCCTGTCCGGGGTCGTCCCCGGGAGCCACCCCTGAGCCGGAACATGGACCGACGCCATGCACGCCACTGGCAGTAACCATGAACGAATGTTTTTGTTCATCAGAAAATCACCTGTTTCTTACGGTACATGTCGCGGAATTCCCGTGGGGAGCATCCTTTTTTCTTTTTAAATATCCGGTTGAAGTTGGAGATATTGTTGTATCCGCACTCGTAGCTTATCTCTGCAATACTTTTGTTGGAGTCCACCAGAAGCCTGACTATATG
>BNXD01000131.1 GCA_025999315.1 Bacteroidia bacterium
CCCGCCCCCCGGGAAAACAAAAAGCCGCCGCCACGATTGTTGTCGTGGCGGCGGCTGGCGTTGAAACTGCGGGCAAACGATCTCTATTTGCCGGCGGTTTTCTTATCGTAGTGCTTTTGATAGCGGCTCATAAACTTATCGACGCGGCCTGCGGTGTCAACCAACTTCATCTTGCCGGTGTAGAACGGGTGCGATGTGTTGGAAATTTCCATCTTGTACACGGGATAGGTTTCGCCATTCACCTCGATGGTCTCTTTTGTCTGAACGGCGGACCTGCACAAAAACACGTGGTCGTTCGACATGTCCTTGAACGCCACCAAACGATAATTCTCGGGATGAATACCTTTTTTCATCTTTGCTCTCGTTTTGTTTTGGATGGCAAATATAGCGATTATTTTCGGATAACCAAAACAATTCGGGACTTAATTGATACTGACCGCTACAAAGGGGAGGTGGGTTTGCCGATCGTTACATTTGTTACGATTACTTTGTTAGCATTAAGGCAATTACTTCTTCATCAACACCTGCCTTCGACAATTCAATCAGGGCAGCGGTAGAGGTATCGAAACTGCATTGCGAAGAATTTATCTTTTGAAGAATTACGCTTTTCGGCATTTTACTTTTTGTAAGGTCTATAATGTCAGCATTTTTCAACACTTTAGTGGCTGCCAGTTGCTGCGCCTGCTGGACTTGCTGCTCACTTTTTGCTATTTCTGCTGCGCTTCGGTGGTCTATCCGCTGATTTTCTTCTTCAAACAATTTGGCTTTAGTACAGTCATTAATCGTATTTGCAATATACTTATCCAACGGCAAAAGTTTTTGCGCCTCCCGAAGATGTTGAAGCGCAGTATCATAATTGCCAAGAATAAAGCACAGTGTCCCCAAATTATAATTGGCGTGCGACAAACTTTTTACTCTGTCTTTCTCGTCCACTACTCCTTTTTTATTGGTAAAATTATTTTCGTCCTGACTCCACTCCCAATATTGCTTTGCAAGGTCAATAGCACCTTCGTAATTGCGGACATTAAGCGCATCCCAAGCACTCTTACTGCCCTTCTCATCTATTTTGTCTTTGAAAAATGGTACTGAAACCATTTCTATCCACGGAAAATATAGAGGTTTTACTTGCTGTATTAGTACACGAAATGCTTTCTCTCTTAATTCATAATCATCGGGTGGTACAACTTTCTCTTTTTCACTTTGTACTTCTCCTTGAGTTGTGGCTGTTTGAGAGGTATCGAATACCTTCGCTGCAAAAATTCTACCTGTGGTTAAATCGACTGTTTGAATCGACACTTTGAGATTTACTTTCAGGGTAGCATAACTAATTATTGCTGTCCATTTTCTTACATTTCCTGCTTTATCCTTCTCATTTCGCTCCACATTTTTATACGAATATCGCAGGTCTGGTTGACAGGCAAGCACTTTGACGGTAATCATAGCGGAAGGTCCGATTATTTTCCCGATAGACAGGGCTGTTGTCTGGTCAATATAGCCCGAATAAGAGAAATTTTGTTCCCGCAAGATAGCAGTCAAATTGTCCCTGTCCATCACGGTCACGTTATTGGACACAAAGAGCGATATCAATTCGTTTACAACTTGGTCGGCACACTCGCCTGTCGCCTGATTAAAAACAATTTTATCGACCTTCAGTCCCAACATAGGCGGGTGAGTCAGTGTTACCGGTATTGTCGGTGGTGCGAAAAGTTGCGCAAAAGCGCTGTTCGGAAGAATAAGCGTCATAAAAAGCAGCGTCAAAAGCATTTTCTTTGATTTCCTCCCTACTCCTGTCGTCTTTCGGGAACTGACGTGGTTTTCTGAAATGGTTTCCCGCTCCATTGCGCCGACGTTTTCGGCTGCATTTCTGTTTGTTTTACTGTTTTGATACATAAAAATTGATTTTAAACTGTGTGCTTACTCTTTGACAGGATTTTCGGCATTAACTCCTTTTATCCTACATTCGTCTTTCTTCCGCTGCTTTTTTGCAGTAAAGTCTGCTTGATTGCTGCTCCGATTGCAAACCCGCGCGAGTGGGGGGGGTGCGTGGATGGTGCCCGTTTTTACACCGGACAGCGTTTCTTTCAACTCGTTACTTAACTGCAGTAAATGTAACATCTGCTGTTTTGTAAAAAATCCTTTTCATTGTTATTTGCCCATACCCTTGGGACTTATTTGTGCATCTGGTACGCATTAATAATTAACTATTCCGTAAGTTTATTGTCTATTGCTTTATGAATGCGGCGCCAGCCAGAGGGACGCTGCCCACCCCTGCCGTT
>BNXD01000132.1 GCA_025999315.1 Bacteroidia bacterium
GCCGACTCCACAACATATACATCGAACAGGGGAAAGCCAACATACAATAACATTTCATACAGCCTTAACTATACTTACATTATTCGTCCCGGCAATACCCTCGCAATCATGAGTGACGTAAGAAGCGTTAAAAACGATCGCGATATTTATTATATGGAGAAGAGTGATAATTCATACATGTTGGAGAGGAACCAGACCGGCACTAACGATTTTCTAATATATAGTGGCCAGGTAGATTACAAGCATCCCTTTAAAGACAAATATACTTTCTCCACTGGAGTTAAGGTTTCTGTTATCGATACTGATATCGATGAAAACCTGAAAGAAAAAAATCAGAGCGTATGGGTCGAAAATCCCATATACACATCGAGATATTCTTATGATGAACAATTGGTGGCAGGATATGTAAATCTGGCGATGAATGGGAGAAAAATGGAAGGCAGAATAGGCCTGAGGGCTGAATATGATATAAGCGAATCGGACGAGATGCCTAAAAATAAAGAGTTCGAGTTGTTTCCTTCCGGCTTCTTGCGATATAAACTCGGATCGGACTTCTCTTTTTCTCTTTCATATAGCAGGAGGATCAACAGACCTCCGTTCCGTTCCAAGTTGCCATATAACTATTTTATTTCGTCTTATTCCATAAATGTAGGCAATCCCAATCTGAAAAGTTCCATATCCAATTCGTTCGTCTTCGATGTGGGATACAAATCCAATTTCCTCTCTTTCGGTTATGATGATATAAAAAATACTATTTATCTGGTTTCGCAATATGATAAGGACAGCGGTATCTCATATGCATCCAACAGGAATGTTCGGAATGGTAAAATATTCAATATAAGCCTTACTCTGCCATTTAAAATCACAAAATGGTGGTCGAGTTTCAACAATTTGGTTTACAGGCATAAGCAATACGATGACGCAAGGTACTCTCTCCGCTCCCGGAACAATATGTTCATGATGCGGTCGGGAAACAGTTTTACTCTGCCGGCAGGTGTTACCTTCGAAGTAAACGCTGCTTATATGTCATCGCCAATGGCCGGACCGATGGTCAAAGAAAAAGGCGGCTTTATGGTCGATATGGGTATGTCGAAGGATTTTTTCAAGAACAAGCTGAGTGTCACAATTACAATGGATGACGTAACCGGATTTATGAATAAGTATGAAACAGAAACGAGCTATAATAATTTCATAAAGAATACGCGGGAATTTTCGAATTCCCGTAAGTTGTCGCTTTCACTGACTTACAGATTTAAGTCGGGCAAGGAAGTAAAAGCCAAAACCAACCAATTGTCCGGAAGCCAGGAGTCCCGGAGAATATCCGAATAATTGCGGAAGCCGAAAAGCAATAACAGAGTAGGCGTATTAATTTTTTTGGTTCAAGATTAGTTAAGTAATATTTACCTTTGCTTAATTAATTATTGTACAGTGAATAATAAGTATTTTTTTCGTGCGAAGATTTCAGAGGCCAAATTCAGGACGGTTCTGCGGTTGTTTTGCATGGATGTAGAAGCCAAAAAGGCGGCAGAATTTACAGGACTGAATCGAGGCACTATAAACAATATTTACACTAAACTTCGCGAGCGGATCGCCCAGTTGTGCGAGGCGGAAAGTCCATTTGAGAACGGCGAGGTTGAACTCGACGAGAGCTACTTCGGCGCTCGTCGAGTGCGTGGGATCCGTGGCCGCGGAGCGCGAGGCAAAACGCCTGTTTTCGGGATGTTGAAACGGGAAGACAAAGTGTATACCCAAATTGTTAAAAACTGTTCGATGAGCGAGTTGATGCCTATTATCAAAGGTCATGCCGACCCCTCGGCGGTGGTCTATACCGACGGCTTCAAGGCCTACGACGGGCTGGTCAACTATGGGTACAAAAAGCATTTTCGGGTCAAACATGGCGACAATCAATTTGCGGATGGACACAACCACATAAACGGTATCGAGAACTTCTGGGGACTATGCAAAGTCCGCCTGGCAAAGTTCCGAGGTGTACACAAACATACATTCTACCTCCACATAAAAGAGTGCGAATTTTCTTAGGAGCGAGAGCTTGCTCTCAATGGCGAGTGACGACAGAAAATGGAGAATTAATTCAGGTACAACTACCGTAACAAAAATATTTACCTAACCTTGCTCGCAAACCTTAGAAAATATCCGCTAAAGTTATCTTAAACCTAATTCAAATATGCAGATATGATAAAGATCAAATTTTTACTGATGAGCATTGCGGCCTGTTTGCTCTCGTTCTCATGTCAGGCGCAAACT
>BNXD01000133.1 GCA_025999315.1 Bacteroidia bacterium
TCCAGAAGGAGGCCAATGCCGTCAAAGAGGCCAGAAAGCTGAGCATCCCCGTCTTCGCCATGGTCGATACCTGTTGCGATCCGACCGGCATCGACTATGTTATACCGGCGAACGACGATGCGGCCAAATCGGTTGCCGTGATCATCGAAGTGGTGGCTTCGGCCATTGCCGAGGGTCTTGCCGAGCGCAAACTCGAGAAGGAGAAGGATGGCGATGCAGCCCCTGCCGCCGAGAAGGGTGGCAAAGAGGCCAAACCGCGCATCAGAAAGGTCGAGAAGGCCGAGCTGGACAAGCCCGCCGCCCCTGCAGCAGCAGCCCCTGTGGCCGCCCCGGTAGCCGCCGCGAGCGATGAAGCCCCCGCGGCAGCCGAAAAGATTGAAGAGTAAACGACTAATTTAAAATAGATTACCATGCCCGTTACCACAGCCGATATAGCCAAGCTCCGCAAGATGACCGGGGCCGGCATGATGGATTGCAAAAAGGCGCTCGAAGAGGCCAACTGTGATTTTGACCGCGCCCAGGAGATCATCCGCGAGAAGGGCAAACTGGTGGCCAGCAAACGCGCCGACCGCACGGCTACCGAAGGGGTGGTCGTTACTCGCATCGTCGGCGCCAAAGCCTACATGCTTTGCCTGGCGTGTGAGACCGACTTTGTCTCGAAGAATGCCGAGTTTCAGGCTTCGGCCAACGCCATCCTCGAGATCGCTGTCGGCAACGACATTGCCGATCTGGATGCGCTGTTGAACACCAAGTCGGGCGCGATCACCGTGGCCGACTTGGTCGCCGAGAAGTCGGGTCAGACGGGCGAGAAGGTCGAGTTGCCCTTCTATGCGAGGATCGAGGCCCCGATGGTCTGCGCCTATGTCCACACCAACCACAAGCTGGGCGCCATGGTGGGCTTCAACAAAGTCGTCCCCGAGGAGATTGCTCGCGATGTGGCCATGCAGGCTACGGCCATGGCCCCCGTTTCGATCAGCCGCGAGGATTGCCCCGCCGATGTGGTGGAGAAGGAGCGCGCCATCGGTCGCGAACAGGCTCGTCTGGAGGGCAAACCCGAGGCGATGCTCGACAAGATCGCCGACGGCAAGCTCAACAAGTTCTTCTCCGAGTATACGCTGCTCGAGCAGTCGTTTGTCAAGGACCCCAAGAAGAACGTGGCCGCCTACATCAAAGAGAAGGCCGGCGACGCTACGGTCGTGGCCTACAAGCGCTTCTCGCTCAACGACTAAGGTGTGATTTGAGTTTCCGCGCCGGAGTTGTTTGGCCGAGCGAAATTTTCAATAGAATCAGCACAAGTTGTCAGGATGCGCATAAGAGGTGCGGCTGACGCGCTGTTACAAAACCATGAATCCGGCCGCTACTGCCAGTAGCGGCCGGATTCTTTTTGTGGCGTCGATCAACTACGCCCTGCATTTGCATACATGGTGTAGTTGGTTGAAGCTGTTCGCCGAACAGACAAGACAGCGAGGTCGAAACCCAGACCGCAGAGAGTTGCCGCTTCTGTTTCTATGATACTATATTAACCCGTTGTGCATTTTGAAAAGGTTGGGTTAAAAGTGTTATTTCTGAATTTGAGGTCTTGTCGGCGGCCCGCAGGCGGCGGGGGGCTGCTCAGCAAACCGATAGGTGTCGGGACCGCAGGCTCCGACGCGAACGACGACAGACTGCAGCCCTCCGCTGGGGCGGCTTCGGGCTGCCGGCCTCTGCGAGGCCGAAAAACAGGCAGCGTTTTGCCATAAACCTTAAGTTTAGTTCATGTTTCGTGGCATATTGAGTACCGCTACGCGCGGGGCGGTTACTTTTTTATAAAAAGCAACCAAACGACGCTCGAAGCGAGAGCAGAGGCTGCTTGCAGACTATGCCCTGCAATCGACGACAAACCGAGCGCAGAGCCAGGCTTGCCTGGAACTCTGCCGAGGTGCGAATCGACGCTCGAAGCGAGAGCATAGACCGCTTGCGGACTATGCCTCGCAAGGAGGAGAACCGAGCAGCGTTGCGAGGGCCGCAGACCGCTCGCGGGCTACGGCCGAGGTAGCGCGAGGAAGGCAAGCGTCCCTCTGCTTGCTTTCCTTCGCGGGCGTTCCTTTGCCCGCCAACATCAGGAGAAAGGCGAAGCCAACGAGGAGTAAGGCGAGCGTCTTTTTGCGAGCCAACAACACCCGGCTGTTCGCCTCGGCTACTCGCCTGGAGAAAATTGAGCTACGACGCCAAACCTCCGACTTTTAGTCCCCTTGCGGGG
>BNXD01000134.1 GCA_025999315.1 Bacteroidia bacterium
TGGCGCAGGCAACCGGAGACCGCCCCGGCGGTTGTCGGAGCCTATCACGCCGTTTTGGGCAACGGCCACGATGATCGAGATCATACCGCTATGGGGGCTTTGATGGCGGGGTGGGGGTCGTAACCTTCCAGTCGGAAATCCTCGTACTCGAAGTCAAATATCGACCGCACCGCCGGGTTCAGCTCCATGCGGGGCAGGGGCCGCGGCTCGCGCGACAGTTGCAGGTCGACCTGCTCGAGGTGGTTGAGGTAGATGTGGGCGTCGCCGAGGGTGTGGACAAAGTCGCCGGGGCGGTATCCGGTTGCCTGCGCCATCATCATGGTCAGCAGGGCGTATGAGGCGATGTTGAACGGCACCCCGAGGAAGACGTCGGCGCTGCGCTGGTAGAGCTGGCACGACAGCCGGCCATCGGCCACGTAGAACTGAAACAGAGCATGACACGGAGGCAGGGCCATCCGGTCTATCTCCCCGACGTTCCATGCGCTGACGATATGACGCCGCGAGTCGGGGTTGCTCCTGAGCGATTCGACGACCTGCGCTATCTGGTCGACATGACGACCGTCGGCCGTGGGCCAGCTGCGCCACTGGTAGCCGTAGATGTGGCCCAGGTTGCCGTCGGCGTCGGCCCACTCGTCCCAGATCGTTACGCCGTGGTCGTTCAGATAGCGGATGTTGGTGTCGCCCGAGAGGAACCACAGCAGTTCGCAGATGATCGAACGCATGTGGAGTTTCTTGGTGGTCAGCGCCGGAAAGCCCTCCTGCAGATCGAAACGCATCTGGTGGCCGAAGACGCTGATGGTCCCCGTGCCCGTACGGTCGTCCTTGCGGAGCCCTTCGCGACGGATCCTCTCCAGCAGTTCGAGGTATTGTTTCATCGATCTAAGAGTCTGTTTAGATATTGAATTAAACCTCCGTTCGATTCGGTATTGTTATTGTGGCTGTGGGTCTATTTGAGGCCGGGGAAAGCAATCCGCTTTATCATCCGATCGTGTCGAAGCGTGTGTAGGGCGTCAGAATGTCGGGGATGCGGATGCCTTGCTCGCTCTGGTTGTTCTCGAGCAGGGCGGCCACGATGCGCGGCAGGGCCAGCGAGCTGCCGTTGAGGGTGTGGGCCAGCCGGGTCTTTTTGTCGGCGTCGCGGAAGCGCAGCTTGAGGCGGTTGGCCTGGAACGACTCGAAATTGGAGACCGACGACACCTCCAGCCACCGTTTCTGGGCGGCCGAGTAGACCTCGAAATCGTAGGTGAGGGCCGAGGTGAAGCTCATGTCGCCGCCGCACAGACGCAGGATGCGGTAGGGCAGTCCGAGCGACGAGACGAGGCTCTCGACGTGCGCGACCATCTCATCCAGAGCGGCGTAGGAGCGATCGGGATGCTCCAGGCGAACGATCTCCACCTTGTCGAACTGGTGCAGGCGGTTCAGCCCGCGCACATCCTTGCCATAGGAGCCCGCCTCGCGTCGAAAGCAGGGGGTGTAGGCGGTCAGTTTGATAGGGAAGTCGCTCTCGGCGAGGATCACATCGCGGTAGATGTTGGTTACCGGCACCTCGGCCGTGGGGATCAGGTAGAAGTTATCTATTTGGACGTGATACATCTGACCCTCCTTGTCGGGCAGCTGGCCCGTGCCGAAACCCGACGCTTCGTTGACCACCACGGGCGGCTGGACCTCCAGATAGCCCGCGGCGGCGTTGCTGTCGACAAAGTAGTTGATCAGAGCGCGCTGCAGCGTGGCTCCCTGCCCCTTGTAGACCGGGAAACCCGCACCGGTGAGCTTGACGCCCAGCTCGAAATCGATGATGTCGTACTTTTTGGCCAGCTCCCAGTGGGGCAGGGCGCCCTCGGGCAGTGTCGGGACCTCCCCGCCGCTGCGCACCACCACATTGTCCTCGGCGGTGCGTCCCGGCGGCACCGTTTCCGAAGGGAAGTTGGGCAGCAGAACGATCTGGGCGTTGAGCTCTCCCTCAATGCTCTTGAGCTGCTCCTCCGTCTGGCGCGAACGCTCCTTGAGCTCGCCGGTGCGCGCCTTGGCCTGCTCGGCCTGCTGGCGCTGACCCTGCGCCATAAGGACGCCGATCTGTTTGGCAATGGCGTTCTGCTCGGCCAAAAGGGCGTCGAGCCCGGTCTGGAGAGCCTTGCGCCGGTCGTCCAGCGCTTCGATGCGGTCGATGACAGAAGCGGCATCGAACCCCTTGACGGCCAGACGCTCGATGGCCCGGGCGCGGTCGTCGCGTA
>BNXD01000135.1 GCA_025999315.1 Bacteroidia bacterium
CCCGCAACCTGAGCGAGATCGACCAACAGGGGAATATAATACATTACAGTCCCTATAACGGCGAGGTCCTGCCCGGATACATGTTCACCGACACGGGCTTCTGGGACACGTTCCGCTGCCTGTTCCCGCTGCTGAACCTGATGTACCCGGACGTGAGCGTCAAAATGCAGGAGGGACTGGTGAATACATACAAGGAGAGCGGTTTTCTGCCGGAGTGGGCCAGTCCGGGACACCGGGGCTGCATGGTGGGCAACAACTCGGCCTCGGTGGTGGCCGACGCATGGATGAAAGGCCTTCGCGGCTATGACGTCGAAACGCTCTGGCAGGCGGTTACGCACGGAGCCAACGCCGTGCATCCGCGCGTATCCTCGACCGGACGCCTTGGGTGGGAACTTTACAACGAGTTGGGATACGTGCCATACGATGTGGGGATTCGCGAGAGCGCGGCGCGAACGCTCGAATATGCCTACGACGACTGGTGCATATATACGCTCGGCAAGTCGCTGGGCAAGCCCGACAGCTGCCTGGCGCAGTATAAAAAGAACGCGATGAACTACCGGAATCTGTTCTCGCCAGAGTTCAAGCTGATGCGCGGACGCAACAGGGACGGTTCGTTCCAATCGCCGTTCAATCCGTTGAAGTGGGGCGACGCATTCACCGAGGGCAACTCGTGGCACTACACATGGTCTGTTTTCCACGATCCGCAGGGGTTGATAGATGCGATGGGAGGGCCCGGGGAGTTTAACAACATGATGGACTCGGTATTCAACCTGCCGCCGCATTTCGACGAGAGTTACTACCGGGCCGTGATACACGAGATACGCGAGATGCAGATCATGAACATGGGTAACTACGCCCACGGCAACCAGCCGATCCAGCACATGATCTACCTGTATAACTACGCCTTGGAGCCGTGGAAAGCCCAGTGGTGGGTTCGCGAGGTGATGGACAAGCTCTACTCGGCCACGCCCGACGGTTATTGCGGCGACGAGGACAACGGCCAGACCTCGGCATGGTATGTCTTTTCGGCGTTGGGATTCTATCCCGTATGCCCCGGAACGGACCAGTACGTTTTGGGGTCGCCGCTGTTTCGCAAGGTTACGCTTCATCTGCCCGGTGGAAAGAAGGTCGCGATCTCGGCTCCGAACAACTCTGCAGAGCATCGTTACGCAGGCTCGGTAAAGGTGAAGGGCAAGACCTGTACGAAAAACTTTATTACGCACGCCACGCTGACCGGAGGGGCTGAGATCGAGTTCAAAATGGCCGCCGAACCGAACAAAAACAGGGGAACGCAACCATCGGATGCGCCTTATTCTTTCAGCCGATGACAAAATATATCCTGTCGATCATTTTATTCCTCTCGTTGCACATGTTCGGCATGTCCGGCGGGCCGTATGCGGCCAACGCCCGGAGTTGGAGCGACATCGCCCGCGATTTCCGGCATCCTCCGATCGAGATGCACCCCACGCCCCTGTGGTTCTGGAACAACGCGACCGTCGAGCCCGAAGAGCTCAAAGAGCAAATGCGGGATTTCAAAAAGGCCGGGTACGGCGGATTGAGCATCGTCCCCTTCGGGCGCGACTTTAAACCCGAGTATCTGACCGACGCCTATTTCGACGTCTATCGGGCCTGCATCGAAGAGGCGCGGAAACTGGGGATCACGCTTTGCATATACGACGAGTACGGCTTCCCGAGCGGGACGGCGGGGGATATTAACGGAGACGGTACGGGGCGGTTCAAATTACGTTATCCCGAACATACCAACAAGCGGCTCGACAAAGCCGAATACCTGCCCTCGAAGGGAACTCCATTCACTTTGGATGTGCCCCAAAAATACCTGATGGCCACCGTGGCCATGGATACGCTAACCCATGAGAGGATCGACCTGAAAGCGTACATCCAAAACGGGACACTGACCTGGAACGCTCCCGCAGGCGCCTGGAAGGTGATGGTATTTTACTGCTCCGATGCGGGGAACTCCATCGTCGATTATTTGAGCCCCGAGGCGGCCGACCTGTTCATCGGCATGACGCACGAAGAGTATTACAAACGCTTTTCAAGCTATTTCGGCGCCACTGTGAACGGTACCTTTTTCGATGAGCCGACGATGTATTACGCCGACGGCCGCACCTGGACCCCGGAACTTAACGAAAAATTCGAGGCCGCATACGGATTCAGCCCCGCCCTGTATTACCCCGCGCTGTGG
>BNXD01000136.1 GCA_025999315.1 Bacteroidia bacterium
CGGTCAACCTCTGCCTAATACGATAAAGCGCACAAGTACGATGGCCGATATTGGCAACGGGCAGTCGTTGACAAGCGAAGGGAGTTCGCAACCGGTTGGGATGAGCCTTGTAGTGGGAGGCCGGACAATATTTTTCAATGACAGGCTTTCGGCCGGCGACACCGATCCGCAGGGCGACGCCAGGTTCGACGCCATGGTCAACCGCTTGAAGAGCTATCTGCAGGATGTCTACGCCAAATATGGTCTGCCGATCTGGATCACCGAGTTCAGCGCCAACAAGAATCGCGTGGCCCGCGCCCAGGTCGAGTTCATGCGGCGCGCCATGCCGATGCTCGAGGGGCTCGACTTTGTGGAGCGTTACTCCTACATGCGTCCCAATGTGGTGGTCGCCGGACAGGCCTATGGCAGCTATGGCCGTTTTTTCGAGGCGGACGGCAGCCTGACCGCCGTGGGCGAGGTGTTCCGCGCCGCTCCGAGCGGCCGCGCCGTACGCGGAGCGAACTATCAGTCGTCGGGCAGCCTCGATCTGTAGCCGGGGCGGGGTCGTGAAAGTTTATCCCCTCTGTTTGAATCTCATTCAAACAGAGGGGATAAACTTTTATCGATTTGGAGGTGGAGTTTTTTGGAGGGTAAATTAAAAAATCATATCTTTGGTATGATTTTTTAATTTACCCTCCAAAAAAACTTTAACCTTTTTAAGACAATGAAAAAAGTTATTCTTATCCTGGCGGCTGCCGCGCTGACGGTTTCCGCTTCTGCTCAGGACTTTTCCTGGGGCGTCAAAGCCGGTGCGAATCTGGCCACGGTCACCAACACCGACGGTGCCGAGCTCAAACCTTCGATCTATCTGGGCGCCTTTGCCGAGTGGAAGTTCACCGATCTGATCGGTTTTGCCCCCGAGCTGGTCTACTCGCGCCAGGGCACTTCAGGCTCATCGTCCGAGGACCTCGGCGGCGGCGTAACTGTCGACGCCAAGACCAAAATGAGGCTCAACTATCTCAACGTTCCGCTTACGGTCAAGTTCTATGTGGTCGACAATCTGAGCATCGACGTGGCGCCACAGGTCGGTTTTATGCTGAACGCCAAGGCTCATGTGAAGGCTACGTCGGCAGGAACAAGCGCCACAGTCAATCAGGACTTAGGCGACCAATTCAACAAGATCGATTTCGGCGTCGGACTGGGAGCGACCTACAACATCGAGAAGATCTTTGTGCAGGCTCGCTACAACCTCGGCCTGGCCAACCTGGCCAAGGACTATGACGGCGACGACAAACCCAAGAATGGCGTGATACAGATCGGCGTCGGCTATCGCTTCTAATCTGTAACACAGGATCATCCTGTTCTGCAAAACATCCGGCGAGGGAGCGACTGGCTCCCTCGCCGGATTGTTTTTATTCTGCTTGTGGATGATGTTTTTAGAGGCTGGTTAAAATTTTAATGAGTGTCCGCATATACACCCAAAAATATTGCGATATGCTGCCATTACTTTACGCCGAGCGTGGCTCTGCTCTCGGTTTGGTGTCCGGTGCGGCCCGCAGACGGCGGTGGGCTGCACCGTGGCGGTCGGACCCGATGCCGTCAGGCGAGGGCGTGCTGATAATATTCTGCAGCCCTCCGCGTGGGGCGGCTGCGGGCTGCCGGTCTTGCATAGCAGGGCCGAAAAAAACGACGTTTTACCATAGACCTTAAGTTTGTCCATTGTCAAACGCCTTTTGAGATCGCTACGTGCGGGGCGATTCTTTTTTACAAAAAGAACCAAACGACGCTCGAAGCGGCCTCTGCTCCCGCTTCGAGCGTTGCAGCCCTCCGCCCAAGAAGCGCCCAAGAAGCGCCTAAGCAGCGCCCGGCAGCGGCCTTAGCCGCTGCCGGGCGGGCGGGGAGTCGAAAAACAGCTTGTCGATCGCGGACTATGCCCTGTAAGGAGGAGAAAGGCGAGCGTCTTTGTGCGAGCCAATGGCGGCTTTGGTTTCGCGCCTTCTGAACAGACGAACGCATATGGTTGCCTTTTGCGGCCCGCAGACGGCGGGGGGATGTGGGACGAAGCCGCAGGCGAGGAGTGCAGCCCTCCGCGTGGGGCGGCTGCGGGCTGCCGGTCTTGCCATGCAAGACCGATTAGATTCATTTTGCGGTTTTGACAGGCAAAACTGCAAACTCGACATTTGGGCGCCTAAAATATGTTATGCGATAAA
>BNXD01000137.1 GCA_025999315.1 Bacteroidia bacterium
GACCATCATGTAGCCGCCGGACTTTGTTAGTAATTTTTGGCCCACAGGCGAGAAAACGCCCGAGTTGTTCGCCACCGCTCCGCCCAGCCAGACAACTTTGCGAAAGTTCGGATCCGAGCCTGTCGAGGCGTTGTAGAGAAGGCACTGGCCGGTGTACTGGATCGCGGCGGTGATGCCGCTGATGTTCGGCGCCTCGCTGCCATAGCATATGATCTCGATCCACGTGGGGACGTAGCCGTTCACCAATATGACGGTTTTGGTCGATACCCCCGTGGCGATGTCGGTATAGAATATGCCCGTGTCGATGATAACCTCCATCGGCGAGGCGGGTTGATGGTAGCTGACCTGGGGGGTGTGCACCGCAACAAGGTCAGGCGATCCCGGCTGTCTGTTTGTCCAGCCGGTGGCCGACACACCCGAGGGCTGGTAGTCGAGATACGGTGCACTCTGATCATCGCCCGTGTTCTCAAGTGTCCCCGTGAGCGGCTGCCCGTTGTTCCAGAGCGCAGACAGCGCGTCGGGCCACAGCGGACCGGCATCGAAAACGGTTATATCGTAGTCCCACAACCGCACGCTGTGGATCGTGCCGCGAAACTGCGTTACCCCGTTGTCCAATCCGCAGCCAACGGAAAGGAAGTCGCAGGCAGTCGACGAGATGGTTACACCGTTGCAAACAAGGATATTGTTGACCCACAAAGACAAAGCACCCTCACTGATCACAAGGACCGCCAGATAGGTGCCGCCACGCACCGCCGTAAACGGGCTCGAGACCCACCCTCCCTCCTGGATAGAGATAGCGCCATTGCGGTATATCAGTCTGAGGTTGGTCTGATCATCCAACATTAGCACCGTGTGGGAGTTGCTGTTGTTCAGAATATCGTCCGAGAGGGTGAACACCGCTGCTACCGTGTAAATCATGCCGGTATCCATTTGGCCGGGCAATAATTTGTAGTAACCATTTGCACAGCACGCCCCCATAACCCGAGGATCGTACCAGCGGTTGGGACCCAGGGCGGGACCCTTTGCAAGCAGCGAACCCGCCGTACCCGTCGGCGGAACGATGGACGAGGGGTCGAAACTCTCGCCCGGATCGCCCTGTGGCCCCTCGGGGCCCTGATCGCCCTGTGGCCCCTGCGGGCCCTGCTCTCCCTGCTCTCCCTGTGGCCCGGCAGGACCCTGAACACCCTGGGGTCCCGGATCGCCCTGTGGCCCCTGCGGGCCCTGCTCTCCCTGCTCTCCCTGAGGCCCGGCAGGACCTTGAACACCCTGGGGTCCCGGATCGCCCTGGGGCCCCTCGGGGCCCTGCTCTCCCTGTGGCCCGGCAGGACCCTGAACACCCTGGGGTCCCGGATCGCCCTGGGGCCCCTCGGGGCCCTGCTCTCCCTGTGGCCCGGCAGGACCTTGAACACCCTGGGGTCCCGGATCGCCCTGTGGCCCCTGCGGGCCCTGCTCTCCCTGTGGCCCGGCAGGACCCTGAACACCCTGGGGTCCCGGCTCTCCTTGGGGTCCCTGCTGACCCTCGGGACCGGTGGCGCCCCGCACCGAGGCGAGGAAGTCGTCGACCGACCCCTGGTTGCCCTGTTCGAGCCAGAGCTCATGGGCGCTTTTGCCGTCGAGCCCATAGTGACCGATAAAATCGATAAACACTCTCGGCGACAGGGCGACATCGTCGCCGATCTGCGCGCCGCCACAGTTGACAGTGGTCAGCAATTTCATAACCGTACCTCCTTCACCCTTATGATCCGTTGTAACTTTCGCTCGGCTTTCTGCAGCGAATCGGTCGGCCGGTGGCGCAACAGCACCGTCAGCACCAACTCGCCTTCGCGCATGCCTTCGGTCAGCGCGCGAGGCACATTGAGGGCCAGGTGGCTGGAGTCGATGCGCTGCAGGGGCAGCATACCCTCGCCCGGCTCGGTGGCGGCCACCACCACATCGCCTCCGCCCGTGGAGGAGAGCTGCAGCGTCAGGTCGAAATCGGTCAGATCCTCGAGCCATTGGGCGGGAAGCTCCTGCGGCGACGTCGCCGGCAGGCTCGACGTGTCGGGCTCCCCGGCATCGTCGCACAAAGCCGTAACGATCAGCGAAAAATCGGCGCCCGCAACGATGGCAGGCGCATGTTCGGTTTTCATC
>BNXD01000138.1 GCA_025999315.1 Bacteroidia bacterium
GCAACGTTTGGGATCTGTCTTTATTATCATCATCGGATATCGTACCCATAATCTGAAAACTTAAAGAATGCTTTTTATTGATAGCATATTGAGCACCTCCTCTAAAATTATAATTGTTCCCTTCCCTCCTGTCAACATCGTCCGTGATTTGACATACATTGTCCAGGGGATATTCCAAAATACTATGCGATGTGATATAGTCATTTCGGCTTGCATAATTGAAAGATCCGTATAGACTCAGCTTATTATAGTTGTAGTTCAGCGATGCCCCCCCGTTATAGTCAGCATAATGCCCCTGAGACATCCCGCCAAAAACATTTCCGCTAATCCCCTGATTAGTACTTTTCTTTAAGTGGATACTTAAAATACCACCTTGCCCCGAAGCTCCGAATTGCGCTCCGGGATTAGAGATTATTTCGACCCGATCGATATCTTCCCCTCTCAATCCTTCTAAAAATTTGGAAAGATTCTGACCTTGCATATTTATTCTCTTGCCATTGAGCATGATCCCCACCTGCTCCTTGCCATTGAGGGTGATATTATTATTTCTGCGAATAATAACACCTGGCAGATAATTGAGTGCCTGCAATCCGTTTTTATTTTTTATGACGACGCTTTTACTCATATCTACGATGAACCTATCTTCTTCGCGTCGAATAACAGGCAGGGAGCCTACAACCTCAATCGAGCCAATTTCTATCACATTGACAGATAGCTTAACCGCCTGAACCACAACATCTTTATCGACAATAATATCCGACTTAAAATCATGATAGCCCAGAAACGAGCAATTAAAAACATATTGGCCTGGCTTGACATTACTGAAGGTAAATTTCCCGGTGGCATTTGAAGGCTGTACATATAATGGCACAGAGTCTTGCGACAGAAAGACTGTTACGTACTTCAACGGAAGTTCGTTTTCATCCAATATCTGTCCGGTGACAGTAAAATTTTGTGCGTTCACGATTCCCCCACCGATTCCAATGAAGATAAAAAACGCTAATATGATCTTGCTTAAAGATTTATCCATATCGTCGATTATTTTTATGCCCATTGCGAGGCGATTAATTGAATAATTCTATTACATTAGCCCTACAATTACAAGACTTCAAACATTGATGGGCTATTCGTCTATTACGTTCTTTTGCTGCAGATCGTTCCACAGGATCGCCGACCGTGAATAGTATTTCGACAATTCATATTTCTGATCATTGTCGAGGCGGGGCATGAAACCGGCTATCCTGCCGCACCACACCTGAAACTCCTCTTCGCACTCGACAATAGAGGCCGTATCCGCCGCCTGCAACGCCCGCTCGTAGCGTTCGTACAAACGCTCAAAGGAGGCGAAGTGCCTCTCCAAATCCTGATCCTTGAACTGAGGCCGTTCCAGAGAGCGGAGCTCCTCTGTCTGCGTTTCGCGCCGGTCGTCTTGTCCCTTCTCGAGGTCGCCCGAACCTTTGAAGTTCACATTTGCCAGGACAATGCCCGCCGCCAAAGCCGAAATGACCGGAACGCAATAGACCGACGCCCTTCCTCCCGCCTTTTTCCAGTTGACAAAGGCATACACGATCAATCCGGCGCCCAGTGCCATCAATCCGACCGCCAGCCCGACATGCCCGAAAAGGTCGAATACGGGGAGCAGGATACGCGGAACATTGTAAAGCAGATGCTCCCCCGCCAAATAGTCCGTCCCCCAGCTGAAAAAAACAATGCCGACAAGCGCAATGGCAAACGATTTGACCTTTTCGGCAACACTAACAACTTTTTTAGTTTCCATAACTTTTTATTTTTCATTCATCGCTCTTCATTCCTCACTTTCAGGAGATTTCTCACTCCTCACTTATCGTTTCTCAATTTTCATGTCGCCATGAGTTCATGTCCCCCTGAGCGGAACTCTTTTCATGTTACCCTGTTTTTCATGTCCCCCTGAACGAAGTTATTATGTCACCCTGAGCGCAGTCGAAGGGTCTCGGCGATACTGTCAATCCATCTTTTTGAGATGCTTCGACTGCGCTCAGCATGACTTATATTTCGTCTGCTGATTCGCACTATTAAGCTCGAAATGGCTTTTAATGGACTGTTTTAAACCAACCTTTAACCAACCAA
>BNXD01000139.1 GCA_025999315.1 Bacteroidia bacterium
GCCGCTGCAGGGGCGAGGGAGTCGGCAGTTTTGACAGGCAAAACTGCAAGATGAATCTAATGTGAGAAGTATTGTCATTGCGGCTCGCACAATTGCGCGCAGCCCGTAGCCACACTCTGTGCTTGCGGACTATGGCCGAGGTAGTGCGAGCCAACAAGTAGCGAGGCCCCAGCGGCAAGCGGCTGAACTAGCCTTAAAATATTGTAAAAACAAACGGTATATTGATGCTTTTGACCTATAAATACACAACGGGTGGACAACTCGTTCAACCCCATGTTATGTAACTCGAATTTCAAGCGGATGATTTGCGTGATCAGTGTTTGGGATATTCGTACACCGGCGTGTACCATTTGCCGATCTTGAACTCTATGCCGGGCTCCACGCCGATATGTGCGGCCATTTTTTCGTATTTTGCCGTCATCTCCTTCAGCTTGTCGGGATGCGAGGCGGCCAGGTCGTTCATCTCCGTGGGGTCGACCCTCATATTGTAGAGGTTCCACAGCGGTTCGCCGTACTCCTGCACTATTTTCCACTCTCCGTCGCGAAGCATTTTGTTGCCTTCGTGCTCGACGATTATCGGATTGCTGCGCTCCACCTTCCGGCCCGAGAACGAAGGCACAAGGCTCGTTCCCTCCATCGGAGGCACTTTGGCGCCGGTCTTGCTCTTGCCGACGGCCGAATAGTTCCCTCCGCCGACCTGCTCGAGCGTGGCCATTATGTCGACCATGTGGCCCACCGTCCGTTTGTCGATCGAGCCCTGCAGGTGTTTGTCTATCCCCCCGGGCCACGATGCGATCAGCGGCGTGTTGCATCCCCCCTCGTGACCGTGGTGTTTGTAGAGGAAGAATGGAGTGTTGGCCACGTCGGCCCACGCCGCGCCGAGAAAGACGGTGCTGTTGGCCGCTCCGGGATCGCTGCCCACCAGCCTGCCCTCGATGCCCGGCTCGCCGTTGCCGCCGTTGTCCGACATGAGCAGGATGAGGGTGTTGTCGAGGATGCCTTTCTCTTTCAGGTATTCGGTTATGCGCCCCACGCTTTTGTCGAGCTCCTCGATCACCGCGGCGTATATGGCCATCTGAAGGTCATAGCGCTCTTTCTCTTCGGTGGCGAGGCCCTCCCAGTCGGGCGCTTTCGGGTTGCGCGGTGTGAGAGGTTCGTCAGGGGTGAAGAGCCCCATCTCTATCTGGCGGGCCCGGCGACGATCGCGCACCGTCTCCCAGCCCTCCATATATTTTCCGCGGTATTTGGCTATCGTTTCGGCAGGGGCCTGCAGCGGAAAGTGCGCCGCATTGTGGGCCATGTACCAGAAGAACGGCTTGCCGCTGCCGACGGCCTCGTCGATATATTCGAGACCCGCCTTCACCCACAGGTGCGTCGAGTACCATTGCCGGGGCAGCAGCGGGGAGTCGAAGGGCACCGCCCGATCGTTCATGTAGAGCGTAACTTTGTTGTCGCCCTTCTTGTGGCCGTTGTCGTTCCAGAAATAGAATCCGCCCACGGGGGCGTTCAGCGAACGGTCGAAGCCGCGCGTTATGGGGGTTACGCCCTGATGGTAACCCAGGTGCCACTTGCCGGTCATGACGGAGAAATAGCCCGCCGGACGGAGAACTTCGGGAATGAAGACGTTGTCCTTGTTGGCATAGCCCTGATAATTGGCATACCCCGGCACGCGCCCCAGCGCTCCCACACCCGCCTGGTGGGGATAGAGGCCGGTCATGAGCGATGCGCGCGTGGGCGAGCTGCGGGCGTTGTTGTAGAACGTTCGGTAGCGTATGCCGCTTTGGGCCAGGCGGTCGATGTTGGGCGTTTCGATCTCGGAGCCATAGCAACCCAGGTCGGAGTAGCCCATATCGTCGACCAGGATGACTATTATGTTGGGCTTGTCGGACGTCCGGGCCGACCGGGCGTCGACATTGCCGCTGCCGGCCACGGATGCCGCAGCCATCAACGCTCCGGCAATTGCTTTTGTTTTCATGATCTGTCCATTTAAATATTTTTGTAAAATTAGTGTGAAAAGCAGAGACGACCATAGCCTCGTTGTCCATTTTTGCAGTA
>BNXD01000140.1 GCA_025999315.1 Bacteroidia bacterium
ATATTTGCCCCGCCTCCGAGGTGCGACGGTGTTCCCGGTAACGAGAAGAAGGGGCAAAAAGAGTCAAAAAGAATCCCGAAAATCAAGAGTGAAAAAATTCGGACAAACTCTCAGTGTCGTGTTTACGGGCCATGTGAAAATTCCCGGCCTGCTTGCCGACGTCGAGATCGAAAATCTGACCGTTTGGGGCGAGATCACCGATCAGGAGACGCAACGGATCAAAAACATGTTCCCCGGCAGCCGGATCATGATCAACAACAAAGCGATCAATCTCAAAAAAACGGACCCGCCGGGCGCAGGTGTTTTTGTCAATTGATCTTTACCGGTAATTTTGCCTGAAATATTCGCGACAGTGATCATAGACACCCATACCCACCTCTACGACGAGGCGTTCGACGGCGATCGCCGCCAGGTTGTGGACGCCGCCGTCGAGGCCGGCGTCGAGGTGCTGCTGCTGCCGGCCATCGACTCGTCCAGCCACCGGGCGCTGCTGACCATGGCCGACGATTACCCCGGCCGCTGCCTGCCCATGATGGGGCTCCACCCGACATCGGTCAACGATAACCCGCACTGGCAGACCGAGTTGGAGCTGGTCGAGAACCACTTGCGCCGCGCCACGCGCCGCTTTTGCGCCATCGGCGAGGTGGGGCTCGACATGCACTGGAGCGCGGAGTGGGCCGACCGTCAGATAGAGGTTTTTCGACATCAGGTTGCGCTCGCGCTGGAGCTCGATCTGCCGCTGGTCATACATACGCGCGACTGCTGGCCGCTGATGATCAGCATATTGAACGACTACCGCGGATGCGGCCTGCGAGGAGTGATGCACGCTTTTTCGGGGACGGTCGAGGATTATGCCGCGGTGAAGACATGCGGCGATTTCGTGTTCGGCGTCGGAGGGGTCGCAACCTACAAAAACAGCCTGATCTCGCGCATCTTGCCTCAAATCGCCCTCGAAGATATTGTGCTCGAGAGCGACGCCCCCTACCTCGCGCCGACGCCGATGCGCGGACAACGCAACCAAAGCGCCTGGGTCGCAACGATTTGCTGTCATGTGGCGCAGATCATGAACCTTCCCCGCGAGCTTGTCGAACGACAGACCACCGCAAATGCCCGCCGCATGTTCGCGATCGAATAGACAGATAGAGGATCTATCGCGGCGATTTTTTGTTACGTGAAGGTCAGGGTCTTACGAATAATTTTTGTCTGCGTCAAAAATTATTCGTACATTCGTGAACTTTTTCCGCCATTGGCCCGGGGCGAGCGATCGAAACGCGCCAAATGCACGGGAAAGAGTATTTTTGGAGAAATGACCGAGTGGCTGAAGGTGCGCGCCTGGAAAGTGCGTATACCCCAAAAGGGTATCGTGGGTTCGAATCCCGCTTTCTCCGCCAAGAGAAACATTGACTTAAAGCTACTTACAATAATGTAAGTAGCTTTTCTTTTCGTCTAAAATCAGCCTTAAAAGTCAAGTGGAACGGTTTTGGAACGAGGATATGAAATAAGGACTTTCTGGGCAATATTTTGATTGTCATGGCATTATCTACTTTTTCATCCTGCCGTCTCTCTGTGAAGCCAGATTTATCAAAACATTGCGCTATCCGCCAATATTCCCTCCATCAAAATTGACTCGGCGACCAGGAGAACTTAACTACCCTGTGCACTAAAAGTGCAAGGGTTCCATCGGAAGAATGAAATTCTTCTGAAAAACAGACAAAAACAAACATTCACATTGCCACAGTTTAGAAGTTTATAGTAACTAAAACCGCCGCAATAAATTGCGGGGATTTAGAAACTGTTTAAACTTTATTCATCGAAAGTCTTATGGCTCCTGTTTCGCGCTTTTTGCACCATTACCCAAAAAATCAAAATTGATTGCACAAAATCTAAATTTGCAGGCGGGAATTGAACATTATTATGTCCGCAATTGACATTGGTTTAGGTATGCCGGGGTTATCTTTGCATGTAATAAACAAAGACAATTCGCATATGAGACCGATCGTTTTCATTCCGACCGTTGCCCTTGCCGCCACTCTCCTTGTTCAAGGT
>BNXD01000141.1 GCA_025999315.1 Bacteroidia bacterium
CCCTTGAAGGTTGCGGGATAAGAGGTCCCGGCCAGATCGACGCACGTGGCCATTATGTCGGTCAGGTGCAGCGGTGTGGAGTCGACGCCCCCCCTGCGGGTTACCTTGTTGCCCCACCACATTATGGAGGGGGCGCTGATGCCTCCCTCGTGGGCGAAATGTTTGTAGAGCGTCAGAGGGGTGTTGCCCACATTGGCCCAACCCGTTCCATAGTGGTGGTAGGTGCCCGGCAGACCCATGCCGTCGAGCTCGGCGCCCGTGTGGGTGTGGTACTCGGTGCCGGTGCGGTGGTCGAAACCGAACTCGTGCCATTCGGCGCATGCCCCGTTGTCCGAAGTGAAGAGGATGAAGGTGTTGTCGAGCTGCCCGTTCTTTTTCAGGGTGGCGAGCAGGCGGCCTATGTCAGTATCCATTATGTCTACCATGGCCGCGAAGATGGCCATCCTGCGCGCCAGGTCGCGCTGCTGATCGGAGGTCAGGCTGCTCCATGCCGGGATCGGGTGCGACTCGTCGATGAACATGCTCTCGGGCACCTCGCCTCGCGGGCTGACGTCGGGATCGTTCTCGAGAAGCCCCATGCGGGAGATGCGTTCGGCTCTCTGGCGGCGAATGTTGTCCCATCCCTGCAGATAGGTCTCCATGTATTTGTCCGTAACGGTCTTGGGAGCGTGCAGCGGAAAGTGCGGGGCATTGTAGGCCAGATAGAGGAACATCGGCCGCTGTTGGCTGTGGGCCTTGTCGGCGAAGGAGATGGCATAGTCGGTGATGGCGTCGGTGGCGTAGAAGCTGCCTTCGGGGTAGTCGATGACCGGCGCCCCCTTGGGCAGGCGCGTGTAGACAGACGGCTCCCAGAAGGAGTTGAATCCGCCCAGCAGGCCGTAATAATCCTCGAAGCCGCGCTCGACGGGGTTGGTCTGGCGCCCGAGGTGAAGCTTGCCCGACATGGCGGTGTAGTAGCCCGCCTCGCGCAACACCTCGGCGATGGTAACGTTGTCGGAATCGTTGCGGAATCCCCGGTAACCCACGGGCCACCTGGGCGGCTTGCTGTCCATGTGGCCCAGCCCGGTCTGGTGGGGATAGAGGCCGGTCAGAAGGCTCGCCCTGCTGGGACAGCTGCGGGCCGAGTTGTAGAGCTGCGTGAGGCGAAGCCCCTGCGAGGCCAGCGCATCGAGGTTTGGCGTGCTGATCTCCGAGCCGTAGCATCCCAAATCCGAAAACCCGAGGTCGTCGGCCAGGATAACTATTATGTTCGGGGCCTTGTCCTGTTTTTTCTGCTTTTTCTGCGCCGAGACGGGAAGCGCGGCGGCAAGCAACGAACCTGCGACGAGGGCGCAGCCGACTGTTTGGTGAGAAGTGTTCATAAAATGATGTTTATGGTTTGAAGTGAAGGTTTTGCCTGGGGGTGATTAGGTGGTGGTTTAAATTGCATTTATGATCTGGTCGCGTGCGGCCCGCAGACGGCGAGGGGCTGCCTGCGGACATTGATCCCGATGCCGTCAGGCGAGGGCGTGGACAATATTCTGCAGCCCTCCGCCCAAAAAGCGCAGAGTGTGGCTGCGGCTGTGCCGGTCTTGCCCGGCAAGGCCGAAAACCGTCAGAGTCTTACCTTAACCTCAAGTCTGTCCATTGTCAAAGGCCTTTTGAGACCGCTGCGCGCGGGGCGGTTACTTTTTTATAAAAAGTAACCAAAAACACCCGGCGGTTCGCCTCGACTACTCGCCTGGAGGAAATTGAGCTGCGACGCCAAACCTCCGACTTTTAGTCCCCATTAGGGGCCTAACGTCGTCAAACAAGTGGCGTCGCCGGGCGCTCAATTTTCTCCGCTCGCTCAACGCCTCGGCTCAATGCCGGGGATGTTTCGCCGCTACGCGGCGATTGGAAAGTGTCGTCGCGCCCAACGTTCAGAAATCGCGGAGCCCGGCCGCCGTTGCGAGGAGGCGTAAAGCGGAGCGCGTCGAGAGTGAGGCGGTTGGAGCCGCAGGCGCCAAGCGAGCCGCTGTTCGAGGGCGTTAGGCGCGTAAGCGACTAAAAGCCCGAGTTC
>BNXD01000142.1 GCA_025999315.1 Bacteroidia bacterium
AGTTCTATTATGTGGAGTATCAGGATGCGAAGCTGGCAATCTCTTGGGAAGTGGGTCGTCCGCCGCAGAACCAGCAGATATTCAGGATGATCGACACCAGCGCCGCAAGGTTCGGCGCGTTTTTGCCCCGCCGATGACGGTCGAGCTGATCGTGATGGGAAAGACCGACATCGAGCCGGTCGACGAGTTGATACGCCTCTATCAGAGGCGTATCAACCATTATGTCAAGATGAATGTGATAACCCTGCCCCAGCCGCGCGCCACGGGCAAGACCACCGAGGCCGTGCAGTGCAGGCTCGAGGGTGAGGCGTTGCTCGGGGCGCTGGGCGAGGGCGACTGTGTGGTGCTGCTCGACGAGCGCGGCGGACAACACGACTCGCCACAGTTTGCCGCCTGGCTCCAGAAACGGTTCAATGCCGGGCCGCGGAGGCTGGTTTTCGTCATCGGCGGTCCTTACGGCTTCTCGCCGCAGGTGCGCGCACGCGCCGACGAGATGCTGTCGCTCTCGTCGATGACCTTCTCACACCAGATCGTGCGCGCCATATTCTGCGAACAGCTCTACCGCGCCCTGACCATCCTCTCGGGCGAGCCTTATCATCACAAATAGCAGTGCGGCAGGTTTTTCTGAATGTTTCAGCGCGTCATGTCCGGGACATAAAGGCGCTGAAAGCACATGAAAAGTTTTTCGGCCTCTTAAGAGGCCGGCAGCCCGGAGCCACCCGGTGCTACCCGGCGCGGAGGGCTGCCCGTAATCGTCCGTATCTTTAGCCCGCGGCTTTACAAAGGCATCCCGGGGGCATCCCTCCACTGGCTCCGGCCCGCTGTTTTTTTGTATATAAATTGTAATAATTTGCAGTTTTGCCTGTCAAAACTGCCGACTCCCTCACCCGGCAGCAACTTTTAGCCACTGGGAGGGCAGGCGGGGAGTCGAAAAACAAACAGCCGACAGGAAATCGCCATTTTCAATTTATTGTGGCTCTGTGAGCCGCAATGACAAATCCATCGACACTCTTCCCGCCGCCGGGGACCATCGAGCTCGCTTCTGCGCATATAAATCAGGACACTATCTTTTCAGGGGCGAGTCGGGCTCCTTGGCCATGTGGTTGTAGAACAGGCGGTCGACCAGCGAGGGGCAAAACTTCTTGATCAGGGCTGTGGCGCGTCCGTTGAAGTCGAGCTTCACTGTGCGGCGGCGGCGCGCCGTGGCGTCGACGATGCGTCGGGCAGCTTGCTCGGCCGTCATCATGTGTCCCTCGTCGCGCGGCGAGTCGCCCTGCCGCGTCCCGTCGGCCGTGAGAGCCGTGAAACGTATGTTGGAGGCGGTGAATCCGGGGTAGGCCACCATCACATGGAGCCCCTTGCGGAGGTTTTCGACACGCACGGTCTCCAGAAAGCCCTCCATGGCGTATTTCGAGGCCGAGTAGCCCGTGCGGGCAGGCAGCCCGTGGATGCCCGCCACAGACGATATGCCCACCAGCGACCCGCGCGAAGCCTGCAGCCACGGCAAGGCATACTTGGCACAGTTGGCACATCCCCAGAAGTTTACATCCATCAGGCTGTGCAGCACGTCGAGTTCCACATCGTCCAGCAGGGCCCTCATCGAGATGCCTGCATTGCATACCAGCACATCCACTCCGCCGAAAAGCTCGACCGCCGTATCGATCAGTTTTCGACACTCCGCGGGGCGGGTTACGTCCACAGCCAGCCACGCCGCCTGCCACCCCTCGAGGGTCATCGCTTCGGCCTGCTCGCGCAACTTCTCCTCGCTGCGCGCCCCCATGACCACCCGGGCGCCGCGCCGCGCAAACTCCCACGCCAACGCCAGCCCTATGCCCGACGATGCCCCGGTGATGATCACCACCTTGTCCTTGAAGTTTTTCATTATAGTTGTCTTAGCTTAAATATGCGAATTAACAGTTGAAACTTACCATGTCATGCTGAGCGAAGTCGAAGCATCTCAAAATGACGGATAGATGCAGTATAGCCGAGACCCTTCGATCTCTTCGTTCTGCTCAGGGTGACATAACATAAAAATTG
>BNXD01000143.1 GCA_025999315.1 Bacteroidia bacterium
ATCCTCCACAGGGACGCACATTCCCGGCATGCCGCTTACATCCTCGGCAATGGTGACGGCTCCGGGGCGCAGGGTGTGCACCAGCCGATTGACCAGGGCGAGGTAGGTCAGCGCGTCGCGGTTGACGCTCTGGTCGAAAAACTTGTCGCGGCTGTCGAACTCGGTGTAGCCATGGTGGCGGTAGATCATCGAGGTAACCCCGTCGAAACGGAATCCGTCGAAGCGGAACTCCTCCATCCAGTATTTGACGTTCGAGAGCAGAAAGTGCAGCACATCGCCTTTGCCATAGTCGAACAGTTTGGAGTCCCAGTAGGGATGGTCGCCCTCCGCGCCGGGGCGCGAGTAGAGGTGGTCGGTGCCGTCGAGCTCGTTGAGCCCCTCGTTGATGTTCTTGACGTAGTGCGAGTGGACAATGTCCATGATCACCGCCAGACCCATCCGGTGGGCGGCTCGGACCAGAGCGCGATAGTCGTCGGGTGTGCCGAAACGCGAGCTGGGAGCGAAAAAGCTGGACACATGATAGCCGAAACTGCCGTAATAGGGGTGTTCGGCCACGGCCATCAACTGTATGGCCGTGTAGCCGAGCTGTTTGATGCGGGGCAGCATCGTATCGATAAATTCGCGGCAGGTGCCCACACCCTGCCGCTCCTGTGCCATGCCGATGTGGCACTCGTAGATCAGAAGGTCCTCGCTGTGAGAGATGTCGAAGCCATCGCCACTCCAGTCGAACGGGGCGGCGTCCCACAGAACGGCCACAAAGTCCTTGGTCGTCTCGTCCTGCTCGACGCGCAGGGCGTAGGCGGGGATGCGTTCGCGCTTACCGAGGGGACCCTCGACCAATATCTTGTAGCGGGAACCATGCCGCAGGCGGTCGCCGAACATGCTGTCCGACAGGAAGATCGACCACACCCCATCGGCGTCTTTCGACAGCGGGAGGGAGGTTCGCTGCCAATTGTTGAAGTCGCCGAAGATGAAGACGTTCCACGCCCCGGGCAGCCATTCGCGAAACCACCAGCCGCGGGCCTGCCCGTCGCGCTGAAAGCCGAAGTAATGATGGCCGTTGGCATAGTCGACCAGCGAGCCCGCCGAAGCCTCGATCTGCGCCAGAGCGCGGGTGTAGAGCGTGTGGCGATAGAGGATCTCCCCGCTGACGGGTTGCAGCCAGGGGTCGCGCTCGATGATCGGAAGGGTAGTAGGCATGGTCGAGAGTCTGTTTTAAAATATTAAGGTTAATTATTTATGCGAATTAAGAGTTGAAATTCGGAAACGCCATTTCGCTTAAATATATCGTACTCAAATTGTTAGGTGCACCTTGAGCGATGGGATATTTTGAGATTCGCAGCAGGGGGTGGCTGCGGCTGTGTCGGCCTCTGCGATGCCGAAAAAAATAGCTGAAAATAGATGTATTATAGTGATATACTTATTAAAGTGCCTTTTTGCAGAACTAATTTTCAACTGTTAATTTATATTATCGTGCTCGAGTTGTTAAACTCTGATATTTTGCGTGAAATTAAAGAATATTCACTCAAAAATAGCTATTTTTTTCTAATTTTGTTTCTGAAACGAATTAGACGGTGGATGGGGCTTATGACGAGGCTTACTTTTTTGGGTACGGGAACATCGCAGGGCACGCCCGTCATCGGGTGCGGGTGTTGGGTCTGCACGTCCGATGATCCGCGCGATTGTCGTCTGCGCGCCTCGGTGATGGTCGAGCGCGACGGGGTTCGGATGGTCGTCGACGCCGGGCCCGACTTTCGCCAGCAGATGCTCGCCCACCGCGTCGAGCGCATCGACGCCATACTGCTCACCCACGAACACAAGGATCATACAGGCGGCATCGACGATGTGAGGGCTTTCAACTACACATCGCACAAGGCGGTGGACATCTACGCCACCGAGCGCGTGCAGCGGACCGTGCGGAAGGATTACGACTATGCTTTCGGCGAGCTGAAGTATCCCGGAGCGCCCGACATCAACCTCAGAACGATCGTCCCCGGCCAACCGTT
>BNXD01000144.1 GCA_025999315.1 Bacteroidia bacterium
TTTTTCCTATCCAATTGATATTCAATATATCAAAAATATCGGACAGGTAATGTCTCTGATTTTGTCCCGCTCCGGGTCCGGGTCCCCGTCCGGGTCAGAATCTGACAATGCGCAGGGAGATGTCCTTTATCCGGAAGTCTTCCGAGGGAGCGGTGATCTCAAATGCAGGGACGGCATCGAAGACCATCAACTGGTGGCGCGCGTGGCGCAGAGATTTCGCCTCGGGCAGCACGAAAGTCTGACTTGAAAGTGTAACTGTGGCCGAACCGTACCACTTCATGTCGAGATAGATCGCGCCGAACTCTATTTTCTTCGCAGCTGCGGCGCTTTCGGATGCGATTTTTGCCGCATCTCCGCCTTTTGACAGATAGAGCGTCTCGCCCTGTCCTCTGTAGTCCGGGGCGAGCAGGTCCGTCGACACATAGTCGATGCCGGCACTGTTGACCATGTCGAAATGTTCAAAATCATCGGCGTGTGATTCGGTCTCGAGTCCGTCGGCTTTTGCGCGCAACACATTGGCAAAATAGTCCTCCTTCTCAAACCGGGTCGTGCTTATCGCCATCACAACACCTCCGAGCGAGGAGATGTGCTCGTAGGAACTCTGGTAGAGGATGCCCATAAGAGGGATGTCCGTGATGCCCATCTCAAAGCGAATGTGGTCGTTGGCATCGTTGTTCGAGGTGATGACATAGCCTCCTCGCCCGAACACCCTGTCTGCGATCGCGATCATCTCCCGACAGACCCAGTCCGGGGTAACTTTCTTCGGCTCGATGAATATGCGCAGTCCGCAGCGGTGGCACTCGGTGCAGAACTCTTCGAGGGTGAGCGCCCGTGTGCGATACTCCGGGCGAGTGGCTTTGAGAACAAAGTTGTCGCGAAGTTGTGCATGACTGACATCTGAGACGGCTATCTCCCCGGGCACGGGGCGACCGTCGTTATAGGTGAACGTGCGTGCCAGGTTGGCGTCGTGCACTGCCACGAGCACACTGTCACAGGTATAGCGCACATCGGTCTCGATGCAGTCGAATCCGGCTCTCGCAGCGAACCTTATGGCCTCGCGCGAGTTTTCCCCCGACAGGGTGCAACGCATGGTCGCGCCCCTGTGTGCGATGAAATGCCGTCCGGAACCCTTCTCCGTTCCGGTGTATCCTGCAACGATCCACGGCAGCAGCGCCAGGATCAGCAACCTGGTTTTCATGATTATCTCCAGAAGACTGTTTTATTTTGAACCGTACGGGCCATGGACGGATGTTACCTTGTAGCTGAAATCGGTGTCATCGAGCATATAGACATAATACTCTGCGCCGCCCGGAGCAACCCTCAGGACAATGTGTCCGTTGTACCCTGCAACGCTTTTATAGAGCTGCACATTCTCGGCAAGGGCCTCGGGGTGCACATTGGTGCTGAAGATGTCCTTGGTCCAGTTATAGCTGTGAGAGGCGAAGGCGCCGCTTACGACGGCGGTCAGCAGGGGAATATCCGGCTGCTTTTTGTAGAAGCTCTGGTTGAGGATGACTCTCGGGCTAAATTCGCAGATTTGCATCTGACTGCCCCAGGAGTTGCTGCTCAGATGGTGGTTTGACTTGAACGCATCGAGACCTCCCTTGATGATGAAGTCGCGATAATAATAGGCCATCCTGTTCTGCGGTGTGGAGGCGAGGTCGCCGCAGGCCATGTAGTCGAATTTTCCATAGCTCAAGTGGAATCCGCAGGATGCGGGATTGCCTGCGGACGCGCTCGCATTGACTATCGCGCCTTTTCCGGTGGATGTGTCGAGATTCCATGCATATCCGTTGGCGACGATGTTAAAGATGCGGAAATTGGAATACTTATCCCTGTTTTTCAGAAGCGTTATCTGCTCGACACCCACGCGGAACCTGTCGGCCACCATGCCCCTGTTTGCCACAGCCCAGTTGACAAATATCTGCCAGTTGGCGGCCAGTTCCCCGTCCATCGCAGGGATCGAGGAGTCCGCCCCATAGTTGGGG
>BNXD01000145.1 GCA_025999315.1 Bacteroidia bacterium
CGTGATGTCGTATATTCGACAGTGGGCGTCGATGCCCTCACTTCCGTCCTCGACGAAATGGATATAATCGGGACAAAAGTCTTTGGATCGATAATCGTTGCGATAATATCTTCTGGAGGGCTCGATACGTATGGTCCTGAGCTTTGCCTGGTGGACGCATTTGATCTGAAAAACGAACGAGAGGAGCAACTGTTCCGCCGGGCCGATATTGCTGTAAATGACAGTGTCATAACCTTTCTCCATGAGCAGGACAAGCGCATGGAGCAGGTGCGAGGAGAACAGCGCGCGATTGTAGCTGCTTGCCCCGGACAGGAAACCCGGGGCGCTTCCAACCACCATAACAGTTTTTACCGGGTAGACCTTAAGATCGAAAGTCATAGGCAGCGAGTCCGTTAACGGTTGAACACTCCCTCGCCCCGATCGATGAATTAACAAAAGGCGCGGGAACAACTTCCCACCAATGGTCTAGCGCAAACCTTATCCCGGAAGTTGCCCCACGCCCAAGTTAGCCCCGGCCCAGAAAGGCCGGGACATAACTCAGAGCAGACAACCATCATACCGGGAAAATCTCCATTGCAAAACAATGGGCGCTAGATTTAGGTGGTATAAAAGACTGTTTCCCTTTTATGTTCGAGAGACAGGCATAATCTCTCTTATATTTTGTTATGTATTTTACAAAGATACTGAAATTAATTTGTATTTTCCAAAAAAACATGCCTGTTTTGCCTTCTGCGGCCCCTGCTTGCGCCTGGGTAATGGCCACAGCTGCAAAATGTTACGGCTCAAGGTTGAGGCCCAACTCGCGCAGTTGCTCGTCGGCAATGGCGCAGGGGGCGTCGATCATCACGTCGCGTCCGGCGTTGTTCTTCGGAAAGGCGATATAGTCGCGGATCGAGTCGGCCCCGCCGAAGAGCGAACACCAGCGATCGAGCCCGAAGGCGATGCCGCCGTGTGGCGGTGCGCCGTAGCGAAAGGCGTCCATTATCGTACCGAACTGTCGTTCAGCCTCCTGGTCTGTGAAGCCGAGCATCGAGAACATCTTGCGCTGCAGCTCGGAGTCGAAGATGCGTATCGAGCCGCCGCCGATCTCGACGCCGTTGACCACAAAGTCGTAGGCATTGGCCCGCACGCGGCCCGGATCGCTGTCCAGCAGCGGCAGGTCCTCCTTTTTGGGCGAGGTGAAGGGGTGGTGCATGGCGAAAAAGCGCCCGCTCTCCTCATCCCACTCCAGCAGCGGAAAGTCGACCACCCACAGCGGCGCAAAACGGCTGCGATCGCGCAATCCGAGGCGTTCGCCCAACTCGAGGCGCAGCTCGCAAAGCGCCCTGAGCGAGGCGGCGCGTTCGCCCGAAACGATGAGCATCAGATCGCCCGCCACGGCTCCGCATACCGAGGCCCAACGGGCCAGATCGGCAGACGAATAGAACTTGTCGACGCTCGATCTGAGGGTCCCGTCCGCCTCGCAGCGCACCCACACCAGCCCTTTGGCCCCGATCTGGGGTCGCCGGACAAAATCGGTCAGCTCGTCGATCTGCTTGCGCGTGTAACCGGCACAGCCCGAGGCTACTATGGCGCCGACATACTCGGCCGAGTCGAAAACCGCAAAGTCGCGCCCTTTGGCCTCGGCGGTCAACTCGCCGATCTCCATGCCGAAGCGCAGGTCGGGCTTGTCGCTGCCGTAACGCTCCATCGCCTCGGCCCAGCTCATGCGCGGAAAGTCGTCCGTAAACTCCACTCCGAGAGTTACTTTGAAAAGATGCCTGGCCATCGCCTCGAAGGTCTCGAGCACATCCTGCTGGTCGACAAAAGCCATCTCGCAGTCGATCTGTGTGAACTCGGGCTGGCGATCGGCGCGCAGGTCTTCGTCACGGAAGCACCTGACGATCTGGAAATAACGATCGAAGCCCGACACCATCCAGAAGCTTTTCGCGTCGCATCCCGACACCTCCGATCGCGTCAAGAACATCTCGGCCCGC
>BNXD01000146.1 GCA_025999315.1 Bacteroidia bacterium
GCGACATGCAGCCAGCATATGGACAACAATGCAAGCGTAAAGAGTCTTTTCATCGTTTCGGTTCGGTTCGCCGGAGGGTAAAGTCGTAAAATAAAATAGTATCGGAGTTTGCCGTTATTGAAGGCGGGTGTGGCGATTGGTGTTAACACACCCTAATAGGTCATATCCACCGTATGGTACGACAGTGCGCCCTTGACATCGGCGGCCTTGAGCAAAGAGCCCGAACCCTTATCGCCTCCCGAGGCGACAGGGGTGGCTGCGGGTCTGAAAACAGCATTTGACTTTGCCGGGACAGTTCATCCTCCCGCCTTTTTGGCCTGGTAGCCTTTGCCGAGCAGTATGGCGAGGATCTTGTCGCGATGGTCGCCCTGGATGATGATCTCGCCCTCTTTGACCGATCCCCCCACGCCGCAACGGCTCTTGAGCAGTCGTCCCAGCTCGGACAGATCGTCGTCGCTGCCCACGAACCCCCGCACGATGGTGGCCTGCTTGCCTGCGCTGCGGTGACGGTCGATCCACACCCTGAGCTGTTGCTGCGAAGGGGACGGCGTCTGGGCGCCGGCAGGCTCGGAGTTCTTGTATTGAAAGTCGGGATCGGTCGAGTAGACTATGTTGAGCCGCTGTTTCCAATCGTTGTTGCTCATCACGCAGTTCTTAATAAGGTTGGGCAAAAATATGAAAAAATGTTTACTTTTGCATCATGATTTCCGGGAAACGATTATGAGCAACCGATCCGAGCGTCGTCGCAACGAACAGCCTGCAGCCCGCCACCAGCCATGGCAGCGGCCTCCGTTGCCCGTGCGCATCGATCCGGGGCCGGGTGTACGTCTGATGAAGGTTTATGTCGAGGGTTACGGCGATGTGGCCTTTTGGAGGACCATATTCAACCATTACGAGAGCCCCACGCTGCGTTTTGAGATCGGCGTTCCCTATCGCGCCGACATGGCCAAGGGCAAACAGACCCTGTTGAAGATGTATCAGGAGCTGGAGCCAGACCGCGAGGATGTGCTCCTGTGCATGGACAGCGACTTCGACTATCTGTTCAACTCGGTCAATCGCCAGTCCTACGTCGTAAACCACGCCCCCAACATTTTTCATACCTACGCCTACGCTTTCGAGAACTATCTCTGCTATGCCCCTTCGCTGCACAACGTCTGCGTCAAGAGCACCAAAAACGACGTGCGGATTTTCGATTTCGAGCATTTTCTGACCGAATTTTCCAAAACCGTCTACCCGCTCTTTCTGTGGTATGCCCATGCGGCGCTCAGCGGCACGGAGAACTACTTTCCGCTGATAGATTTTCGCACCAGCGTCAAGATCAACTATCTGGACCTTGCCGACAACGGGCGCAACACCATCGAGTGGCTCGCTCGTCAGGTCGAAAAACGCATCGACACGCTCACCGGCAAATATCCCTCCTTGCTCGAGCAGCTGCCGCAGTTCGAGAAGGATCTGCGCGCCCGCGGGGTGGCTCCCGAGAACGCCTATCTATATATGCAGGGCCACACGCTGATGGACAACGTGGTGATGGTAGCCCTGAACGCCGTGTGCGAGCAGCTCAAGCTGATGGTCGGCAACAACATCGCCTCCTCGCAGATGACCGGTCAGACCCTGCGCAACGAGATGAGCAACTACAGCAACGAGCTGCGTAACGTGCGCGACACGCTGCTCGACAACGAGAATTACAAAGACTGTTTCCTCTACCTGAAACTTCGCAGCGACATCGAGACATATCTGGCAGGAGTCGTTTGACAACCATGGCACAACAGACAAAAAAACCTCGCGACGAGGGTCGGCAACAAACGGGGCTCACCGAGAATCAACGGTGGGTCTACGGCTTTGTGCTGCTGTTCGTGGGGTTGTTCGTGCTGGTGGCGGTGGTTTCCTACTACTTCACCTGGGCGGCCGACCAGAGCATGGTGCGCTGGGGCGGCGGCGGGGTGGCGCACAACCACGCCGGCAAGGCA
>BNXD01000147.1 GCA_025999315.1 Bacteroidia bacterium
CACCCAGTCCGATGGAACGCTATATTATTATATGTATCACTGCTATCTGGGGCTGAAGGATTATGACAACGCCAAGAAGATACTTTTCGAGGGTCTGGACAAATATCCCGCCAACGTGAACATCATCGAGGGTCTGATCAATGTCTACAACGAAACTAAAGAGGATGCCACGGATCTTATCCCGATAGCGCAGAAGGCGATCGACGCCGATCCCAAGAATCCCGTGCTGTGGAGCGGGCTGGGGCGCATATACGACAAGCTCGACATGCCGTTCAAGGCCGTGGGGGCTTTCGAGCAGGTTGTGCAGATGCTTCCCGAAGATTACGATGCCAACTTCAACCTCGGGCTGCTCTATTTCAAATATGGCGAGGCGCTGAAGAACGAAAATACCCAAAAGAGCCTCACACCGGCGGAGGCCGCCAAGGCCCAGGTCGAGCAGTATGATCAATATGCCAAGGCGATTCCCTACTTCGAGAAGGCTTATCAGATCAACCCCAAGGAGATCACCAGCGTCGATTTCCTGCGCAGTCTCTGTTTCCGTCTGCGCGAACGGGACGGGATGCAGGACAAGTACAACAAGTACAAGCAAATCCTGGACGAGATGCAGCAATCGTCCACTCCTGCGGTCGATCCCGCTGCCGCTCAGTAGCCGTCCGCCGGCCTGAGGGATGGTTTGCGGGCAGATACGCTCCGTAAGGCGCCCGTAAGGCAGATTGCCGGACCAACACAGTTGGAGAGCAAACGTCCGATGCCGCCACGTTTTTGCGTGGCGGCATCGGACGTTTTATGATGATCGACAATACAGGGCGTGTTCACATAAATGGGGATATTCGGATTTAATGCTGTTGTGGATTGTTGTCAAGGCGCTTTTCCGAAGTAATACCGGTGGGTATTTCGAGGGGAAGCAACGAAGACAGAAGCTGCAACAGTGTTGAAGACGGGTGTGCCGATCTATGTGAACACGCCCTAAAACAGTCCGCAGAATTTTCGGCGGAACTCCGACGGGGTTTGACCGCGAATTCGACGGAACTGTTTGTTGAAGTGGCTCAGGTTGTTGTAACCGCTGTCCAGACACACCTCCATGATGCTCAACTCGGGGTCCATCAGCAGGCGACACGCAAAATCGGTCTTTATGCGGTTCAGAAACTCGAATATGGTCATCCCCGTACTCGCCTTGAAAAAGCGGCACAGCGACCCTTCGGCCATATTGACCTCAGCGGCCAGGCGGCCCAGATCGATCTGCTCGCGGTAGTTGTTCATCAGGTAACGGTGAATGGTGGCGATGCGCTTGTTGCCAGGCATGAAGCGCAGGGACATGTATTCGCGGCTGGCCAGCGGCTTGAAATCCTCGCAGCGACCTATGGCGTCCATCACCATGTAAAAGTGGACCATCCGCTCGAACCCGTTCATGTACGGCATCTGCAACATCCATCGACTCACGTCGTTGACCGTCTGACCCTCGATTCGCATACCGCTTTCGGCCAGTTGCAGCGCGCGGGCTACGTTGTGAAACTCGGGCAGGGCCAACTGCATCGGCGAGAGTATGTCGGCCGTAAATTGCAGGAAAACCGTCTCCAGCGTACGCGTCGACATGTCGGGACGTTCGCGGTCGGCAATCCAGACGTGGGGCAGGTTGCTGCCGATGAAAACCAGGTCGCCGGGCTGGAAATCCTCGATCGAATCGGCCACGATGCGCCGTCCCGTCCCTTCGGTTATGAAGCTGATCTCGTAGTTGTTGTGATAGTGCCAGTGACTCTGCTCGAGAATATCCTGAAAAATCCCGATGAAAAACGACTCACCCTGACGGGGTTCGGTAGGCTGTTCAAATACGGCAGGCATATTGTGGTATGTTTTGTGCAAAAATAACAAAAAATATCAATATTGCACCAATAGTTGTAAATATCGAGGTTGCCCGCCGGAGAGTTATCATATAATTTTGTTTTAGAGTTTATCTT
>BNXD01000148.1 GCA_025999315.1 Bacteroidia bacterium
GTTCACGCGCCTGCTCGCCCTTGAGCGGCGAGTCGAGCACCTCGGGATAGCGTCCGGCCACCCCCCAGGCCGCCAGCAGAAAACTCCAGTCGATATATCCGGCCGCCTGTTCGATCGGAAAATCGTTCAACACCACCCTGCCTGTCTGTCGTGGTACGACCACCTCCGAGGGCTCCTTGACATAACCCCGGTTGCGCGCCTCGGCCAGCGGCAACAGCCGGCGGTTCTGCTCGCGGGTCTCGAAAGCGGCCCGCAACTCCGCCTGGCGTCGACGTACCCCGGCTATGAAACTCTCCGACGAGGGACCGAGCAGCGACGAGAGGATGCCCACACTCTGGGAAGCGTCGTTGCTGCGCACCACGACACCCTCGTAACGAGGCGCTATCTTCACCGCGGTGTGTATCTCGGAGGTCGTAGCCCCGCCGATCACCACCGGAATGGACAAACCGGCCCGTCCGAGCCCCTCGACCACCCTGATCATCTCGTCGAGCGACGGGGTGATCAGCCCGCTCAGCCCTATGATGTCTATATCGCCCTGCCGGGCGCGATCGACGATACTCTCCGGGGAGACCATAACCCCCATATCGACAATGCGGTAGCCGTTGCAGCTCATCACCACCGAGACGATATTTTTGCCTATGTCGTGCACGTCGCCCTTGACCGTGGCCAGCAACACCGTCGCCACGCTGCGCCCGCTGCTCTCGCCCGCGGCCATGTAGGGGGTCAGCACATCCACCGCGCTGCGCATCACACGTGCGCTCTTGACCACCTGGGGCAGGAACATCTTACCCTGGCCGAACAGCTCGCCCACACGCCCCATGGCAGGCATCAGCATGGCGTCGATGACCGCCAGCGGCGTGCCCAGCTCGCGATAAGCCTCCATTATATCCTGCTCGATGTGCGAGGTAACTCCCTTGAGCATGGCATGATCGATGCGCTCCTCGAGCGATGCCGCTCGCCACGCCTCGCTGCCCGAGCCCTGAGGCGTCTTCCCCTCGGAGGTGAGGCCCTGGGCATAGCTCGACAGCCTCTCGGCGGCGTCCCGGCGGCGGTTTAGCACCACATCCTCGGTCAATTCCAGCAGCCGTGGCTCGATCTGCGAGTAGACCTGCAACATGCCGGCATTGACGATACCCATATCCATCCCGGCGCCAATGGCGTGGTAGAGGAACACCGCGTGCAACGCTTCGCGCACCGTGTTGTTGCCCGGAACGAGAACGACAGATTGCTCACCCCGCCGCTCACCCGGGCGTGGGGCAGGTTCGCCTTGATGTAACGACACGCCTCGATGAAGTCGACGCCATAGTTGTCGTGCTGCTCGATGCCGGTGGCAACGGCCAGCACGTTCGGGTCGAAAATTATATCCTCCGGCGGAAAACCGTCCTCCACCAGCAGCCCGTAGGCCCGCGTGGCCACCTCAATCTTGCGGTCGAAGGTGTCGGCCTGCCCCCGCTCGTCGAAGAGCATCACCACCCCCGCCGCGCCGTAACGTCTGATCAGCCTGGCACGGCGCAGCATCTCGGCCTCGCCCTCCTTGAGCGATATGGAGTTGACCACGCTCTTGCCCTGTACGCACCGCAGCCCCGCCTCGAGCGTCTCCCACGACGAGGAGTCGATCATCAGCGGCACACGCGCGATCTCGGGCTCGGCCATGGCCATCGACAGAAAGCGCGTCATGGCCGCCACCGAGTCAATCATGCCGTCGTCCATGCACACGTCGACGATCTGCGCCCCGGCCTCCACCTGTCGGCGCGCCACCTCGACCCCCTCCTGGTAACGTCCCTCGCGGATCATGCGGGCGAAGAGGGCCGAACCGGCCACGTTGCACCGCTCGCCGATGTTGACAAAGTTGCTCTCGGGGCGTATCTCCAGCGGCTCCAACCCCGCGAGAACCGTACGCGGATGCGACTGTGGTGCCTTGCGGGGAGCGTATCGGGCCGCGCGTTC
>BNXD01000149.1 GCA_025999315.1 Bacteroidia bacterium
ATCACAGAAGAGAAACTACTGACACTCAATGGCGTGGTAGGCATATTTCCCGCCACGCGCGAGGGCGACGACATCATCCTGCACGACAACGGCCGCGAGGTTCGCCTGCCCCAGCTGCGCAGCCAACTGGCTACGGAGCAGGAGAGACCCTCGAGCAACCTCTCGCTGGCCGATTATGTGTGTCGCGACGCGCAGGATTATGTGGGCGCCTTCGTGATGACCGCCGGGGTGGGGCTCGATAGCCTGACCGCGCGCCTGAGAGCCGAGGGGGACGACTACAACGCCATAATGGCCAAACTGTTGGCCGACCGCCTGACCGAGGCTTTCGGCGAGGCGATGCACTCGCTGGTGCGCACCTCGCTGTGGGGCTTCCAGAGCGAGGTGCTGTCGGCAGAGCAGGTGTTGGCGGGTCGCTATCAGGGGGTGAGGATGGCGTTCGGTTATCCGGCCGTTCCCGACCATTCGCTCAAAGGGGAGGTGTTCGATCTGCTGGGCGCTGCCGAGGCCACCGGAACCAGTCTGACCGACAACTTTATGATCGACCCGGGCGAGTCGCTCTGCGGGCTGATCTTCGCCGACAGGCAGATCCGCTACTTCTCCGTCGGCAAGATCGCCCCGGACCAGCTGGACGATTACGCCCTCCGTCGCGGCATGGACAGTGAGCTGATAGCCAAAATTATAGCGCAGCACTTGTGATTTTTGCCCGCCCTTTTTGGTTGGGGAAAGCCGGAGCCGACTTCAAAAACAGCTACTTGCCGCCAAAATAGAGATCGAGCAGCCGGCGGGCGGCGACAAAGGGGCTTAGCTGGTCTTCGAGCACCTGCTGCTGAAAACTTTCGAGCATGGCGGCGATGTCGGGGCGTTTGTAGAACTCCTCGCGCAATGCCTGATCGATGGTCTCGCGCATCCAGAAACGTTTCTGGCTGTTGCGGTTGGTCTCGAAGAATCCGTTGGCGCGCGTGAAGGCGAAAAACTCCTCGATCCCCTCCCATACCTCGCGCAACCCTTCGCCCGTTACCGCCGAACAGGTGTAGGCTCTGGCCCGCCACCCCGACTCGGGAGTGGGAAAGAGCGACAGAGCGTTCACAAACTGCGTTTTGGCCAGACGGGCGCGGTCGACGTTGGCCCCGTCGGCCTTGGTCACAGCCACCAGGTCGGCCATCTCCATGATGCCGCGTTTGATGCCCTGCAACTCGTCGCCTGCGCCCGCGATCTGCAGCATCAGCATCAGATCGACCATCGAGTGGACCGTGGTCTCGCTCTGTCCCACGCCCACCGTCTCGACAAACACCACATCGAACCCCGCCGCCTCGCACAACACGATAGTCTCGCGGCTCTTGCGCGCCACACCCCCCAGCTCGCCCGCCGAGGGAGAGGGGCGTATGAATACCGCCGGGTTAGCCGCGAGGCTCTCCATGCGCGTCTTGTCGCCGAGTATCGACCCGCCGCTGCGCTCCGAGCTGGGATCGACGGCCAGCACCGCAAGCCGGTGTCCCTCCGAGAGAACCATGCCGCCGACAGCCTCTATGAAGGTCGATTTGCCCGCTCCGGGCACCCCCGTGATGCCGATGCGCTGCGAACGGCCGCTGAAGGGCAGCGTGCGTTCGACGATCTGCCGCGCCTGATCATAATGCGCCGGGTTGTTGCTCTCCACCAGCGTGATAGCCTGCGAGAGGATGGTCGCATCGCCCCGCTCTATCCCCTCGACATACTCCCCGGTGGAGAGCTCGCGCCGCGGCACGCGTCGAAACGACGGATTGACCGCCGGAGCATCTTCAACACCCCGCGCCACCACAAGCGCGCTCCCCTCGAACTCCTCCCGATGATGATCCTCCCAATGCTCCATATCGTTTTTCATTGTCGTATTTGCTTTTTCCGCTATGTGCTTGCTTTCCCCGCCACTTGTTGATCCCTGCACAGAATCAAAA
>BNXD01000150.1 GCA_025999315.1 Bacteroidia bacterium
ACGTGCCGCTGAATTACGCAGACTATTACTATCTGGAGGCGTTCAAACGTTATATGGAGGTCGGCAAAATCGATCCAAAAAAACTCTGACAAAGATGAAACCCGCAATCATAATGTTTGCAATGCTGCTTGCCGCAGGCTCATGCGGCAAGAACTCTCCCGGCGACGCTCCCGGCACGGGAAACGGCGGAGGAGCCAAGCCGACCGTGCCTGTCGGAATGGACACCTCGATATTCCGGATGCTCGATCTGGCCATGCCTGGCCTCGAAAAGGTGCGTACTCAGTGCGAGTACGGCGACTGGGCCAAGGCGGCAAGCGAGTTGCTCGACTATTATCGCCTGCGCATGGGAGTGGTGCATCCCGACGTTAATCTGCTCGACGCCACGGTGAACGCGAACGACAAAAAGATCGCCGACGAGTCGCTCGATCACCAGTTTTTCGCCCATAGCGGCTACCAGCCCTCTTATTTCTATGGCAATGATATAGATTGGACCTACTGGCCGGTGAAGGACAACGAGTTGCGCTGGCAGCTACACCGCCACAAGTGGTTCCTGCCGCTGGCCAAATCCTACCGCGCCACAGGCGACGAAAAGTATGCCAAAGCATGGATCGAACACTACGACGACTGGATGGCAAAGAATCCCATACCTCCGGCAGGAGTGAAACTCGACTTCTCGAACCCACAGAACAAGCACGACCAGTATGAAAACATGCGCTACGCATGGCGGCCGCTGGAGATCAGCGTCAGGCTGGAGGAACAATGCGCCATATTTCTTTATTTCAAGGAGTCGACCAACATCACGCCCGAATATCTGACCCGTTTTCTTGTCATGTACGCCCGCGCGGCCGACTTCATGATGGACAATTTTTCCGATGCGGCCAACCATCTGTTATACGAAGCGCAGAGCATGGTCTATGGGGGAACTTTCTTCAAGGAGTTCAAAAATGCCTCCGCATGGCGTTCTCGCGGGGTGGAGCTGCTCAACAGGGAGATCGGCGTGCAGATAATGGAGGACGGAATGCAGTATGAACTCGACTTCGGCTACCATCTGGCGGCCATCGGAACATTCCTCACCGCCTACAACATGTCCAAAGCCAACGGCTACGAGGGCGAATTTCCTGTTGCGTATGGACAGACGGTAGAGAAGATGATCGACATCTACTGCAACATCATCTTCCCCGACTACACCGAGCCTCTGTTCAGCGACAACCGCAAGGGGAGCAAGAGCGCAGTGCTGCGCAACATGAAGATGTGGCGAACAGTATTCCCCTCCAACGAACTGGTGCGCTACCTCCAGAGCGAGCGGACCGAAGGGTCGGCTCCATCGTACCTCGCCCGGCAGTTTTCCACCTCCGGCTTCTACGTGCTACGTAGCGGTTGGACTGCAGCCTCGACCATGATGGTGCTCAAAAACGGCGGCGAAGCCTTCTGGCACAACCAGCCCGACAACGGAACCTTTGAACTGTGGCGCAACGGGCGCAACTTCTTCCCCGATTCGGGTAGCTATCTCTACTCCGGCGATGGGTCGATCTCGGTCGGGCGCGAATGGTTCCGCCAGACCGCGGTGCACAACACCCTGACCCTGAACGGAGCCAACATCACCGGACAGAACGGCCGCGGGCTGCTCTTCGCTTCGCAGGGCGCAACGGACATCTGCGTAACACAGAACACCCCATACTCCGGGCTGACCCACCGGCGTTCGGTATTCTTTGTCAACCGCAGCTTCCTTGTCATCGTTGACGAGGCGGCGGGGTCGGCCTCCGGCAGCACGGAACTGAACTGGAATCTCTGCGAGGTACGATGGAGCCGACCCTTCGGTCCGCTCGCTCTGGAGGTAGCGCACCAGTTCGTTGGAGGGGAATACTGTTCGCCACATCTTCATGTTGCGCAGCACTGCGCTCTTGCTCCCCTTGCG
>BNXD01000151.1 GCA_025999315.1 Bacteroidia bacterium
ATGTGGGCTCGATCTGTTCCGACGACAGGGTGGAGGTGAGCGTCGACTCGGACCCCGCCCGCCCGATCGCGGGCAAAGTAACATATATCGGTGAGATAGTGGACGAACAGACCCGTTCGGTGCAGGTGATGATAACGTGCCCCAACCGCGACCGCCGTCTCAAGCCGGGAATGTTCGCCTCGGTGCGCTTTTCGGGCGCGCCCCGGCAGGTCGTTCTCATCCCCGCGACCGCCCTGCAGCAGGGCGAGAGCGAGAGCTATGTTTTTGTGCGGGCTGGCGAGGGGATCTACCTGCGACGCGAAGTGCAGGCGGTGTCGGCAGGGCCGGGCGAGGCGGTCGTAACGCGGGGACTGGAGCCCGGCGAGGTGATCGTTACCCGTGGGGGCATACTTCTAATGGGCGAGTGATATGAAACGCTTTATCTCTCTGCTCATCGGGCGTCGCTATCTGGTGGCGACCGCCTTTGCCGTCGTATCCGCTCTGGGTGTCTACTGCTGGACCCAACTTGCCGTCGACGCCTACCCCGACATCGCCGACGTAACGGTGCAGGTGGTTACGCAGGTGCCCGGCCTGGCCGCCGAAGAGGTCGAGCAACAGATCACCATCCCGCTCGAACGTGCCCTGAACGGCATCCCCAACCTGCATGTGATGCGCAGCAAGAATACCTTCGGGCTGTCGATCATCATGCTGGTCTTCAATGATAAACAGGATGATTATTGGGCGCGTCAGCGCGTCTCCGAGCGCATAGCGGGCGTCGAGTTGCCCTACGGCGCCGCCCCCGAGCTCAACCCTCTCACCTCGCCCACGGGCGAGATCTACCGCTACATCGTCGAGGGGCGCGGCCACTCGCTACGCGAGCTGACCGACCTGAACAAATGGGTCATCATCCCGCGCCTGCGACAGATCAGCGGCATCGCCGACGTGAGCAACTTCGGCGGCATCACCACCCAGTTTCAGGTGGAGATCGATCCCGCCCGCCTCGATCGCTATGACCTGTCGCTCGCCGATGTAACGGCGACCATCGAGCGCAACAACGCCAACGCCGGGGGCAGCATGATCGACCGCGGCGATCTGAGCTATGTGGTGCGCGGCATCGGTCTGGTCCGCGGGCTGGACGACCTGGGGCGCATCGTGGTCAAGACGGTTGACGGGACGCCCGTTCTGTTGTCCGACCTGGGGACCATTCGCTACGGCAACCTCGAACGCAAGGGGGTGCTGGGCTTCAGCGACCACCAGCGCGACTGCTCCGACGCCGTGGAGGGCATCATCCAGATGCTGCGCTTCGAGAACCCCTCGCAGGTGCTCGAGCAGGTGCACCTGGCAGTGCGCGAGCTCAATGAGGAGGCGCTGCCCGAAGGGGTTTCGATCCATACCTTTATGGATCGCACCGATCTGGTCGACGCAACGCTCGACACGGTGGCCCACACGCTGTTTTTCGGCATGATACTGGTCATCGGCGTGCTGATCATCTTTCTGGGCAGCTGGCGCGGGGCGCTCGTTGTGGCCATAACGATACCCCTGTCGCTGCTCATCGCCTTTGTGCTGATGCTGACCACCGACATCCCGGCCAACCTGCTCTCGCTGGGGGCCATCGATTTCGGCATCCTGGTCGACGGGTCGATCGTCATGATGGAGACCATCCTCAAAAAGCGCGAGGACGACCCCGCCGCCCCGCTCGAGCAGCAGTCGGTGGTGATGCGCGTGTGGGAGGTGGCCAAACCGATATTCTTCGCCACGCTGATCATCATCGTGGCCTACCTGCCGCTGTTCGCCTTCGAGCGCATCGAGAAGAAGCTCTTCACGCCGATGGCCTTCACGGTGGGTTACGCCCTGCTGGGGGCGCTGGCCGTGGCTCTGCTGCTGGTTCCGGGCATGGCCTACGCCATCTACCGCCGCCCGCAGAAGACATACCGCA
>BNXD01000152.1 GCA_025999315.1 Bacteroidia bacterium
GTCTATCTAAAAATTGTTAATTTTGCACGCTGTTATACAATCTGGGGATCTATGCCTACGCGCTGTTGCTGTGGCTGGTCTCGCCGCTCAATGGCAAGGCGCGCCTGATGGTGCGGGGGCGGCGGGGGCTGATGCGTCGCCTGCGGGAGGCGATCGAGCCCGGCAGCCGGGTGGCGTGGTTCCACGCCGCATCGCTGGGCGAGTTCGAGCAGGGACGGCCCGTGATCGAGGCCTTCAGGGCGCAACATCCCCAATACAGGATACTGCTGACCTTCTTCTCCCCGTCGGGCTATGAGATTCGCAAAGACTATCCCGGCGCGGACTGGGTCTTCTACCTGCCGATAGACACCCCGCGCGCCGCGCGCCGTTTTCTGCGGACGGTCAATCCCGGGGTGGCAGTTTTCATCAAATACGAGTTCTGGCTCAACCTGCTCGCCGCCCTTCGGCGCAGCGGTTGCCGCACGTTCCTCATCTCGGCCATCTTCCGGCCCGATGCGCTCTTCTTTCGCCGCTACGGGGCCATCTACCGCAAGGCCCTGACCACCTACGAAACCATATTCGTCCAAAAGGGCGACTCGGCGCGGCTGCTCGCTTCGATCGGCTTTGTCAACACGGTCGAAGCGGGCGACACCCGCTTCGACCGTGTGGCGGCCATCGCCGAGGCGGCCGCGCCGGTGGAGATCGTCGAACGCTTTGGCGAAGGCGCTAAGCTGCTGGTGGCAGGGAGTACCTGGCCGCAGGACGAGGCGTTGCTGGCCGAGGCGCTCGGCGGGTTTGCGCAGATGAAACTGGTCGTCGTGCCTCACGAGATCGCCCCCGAGCGGATCGACCGGTTGATGGACATCCTGCCCGGGGCGGTGCGTTATACGCAGATCACCCCCGAGAGCGACCTGGCCGGGGCGCGGACGCTGGTGGTCGACGCCATAGGGCTGCTCGCGGCGATATATCGCTACGCCTGGATGGCCTACATCGGCGGAGGCTTCGGGGTGGGCATACACAACACGCTCGAGGCGGCTACCTACGGCATCCCGGTGGCTTTCGGGCCCAACTATCGCAAGTTCCGCGAGGCGTGCCGGATGGTGGAGGAGGGTTGTGCGCTGAGTGTCGCCACCGCAGGCGAGCTCGGGCTGTGGATCGGCTCGCTGCACGACGATCGGCAGGCCTACGAACGTCTGTGCCGCATCGCCGCCGCCTATGTCGCGTCGAACCGCGGCGCCACCACAGCCATCATGCAAAAGATTTTCGGGGAGGGATAGCCGATGATGGCATAATAAAGAACTACGCTCAGAGCGGCATGATATAAAAGCCGAAATATGTCATGCTGAGCGCAGCCGAAGCATCTCAACCTCTATTGTCATGCTGAATTGCGTTCCCTATTATGTCACCCTGAGCTTGTCGAAGGGTCTCAGCAAGATTGTTAGATCGATCATTTTGAGATGCTTCGACTACGCTCAGCATGACATATTGTGAGTTCGGCTTTGCGAAGCAAAGTCGGCAGCCCGCAGCCGCCCCATGCAGAGGGCTGCACTCCTCGCCTTCGGCTCGGGCAGCCCTCCGCCGTCTGCGGGCCGCCGATAAGACCTCTTCCTCACCTTAGATTTGTCCCCAACAACAGAAATGACGCTTTTAAACCAACCTGTTCCAAATGCACAACGGGTATGATACCCCTCAAAGCGCCTTTTTGCAGAAGTGATTTTAAACTGTTAATTCGCATTAATATGTTGCCGCCGCGCGACCGGGACACAGTTTGAATTCAGGGGCTCTGGAAAAAGGCTCGACCGAGAGGCTACTCCACCGTAACAAGGTAGTAGTTCTTCTTGCCCTGCTGCACCACGAGATATTTGCCGGCGATCAGGTCGGCGGCGGTCACCATGCGCTGCGGATCGTCCACCTTCTCACGGTTGAGCGAC
>BNXD01000153.1 GCA_025999315.1 Bacteroidia bacterium
ATGCTGAGCGAAGTCGAAGCATCTAAAAAAGACTGACATGGCAGTATCGCCGAGCCCCTTCACTTCGCTCAGGGTGACATGATTTAACTAAAAATAAGAAAATGACAAAGCAGATAGATTTTGCGCCTTACACCGAGGCAGAGATCGTTGGGGTGGGCGAAGACGGCTCGATCATGTGCAACCTCCGCGGCGAGGTGGACGGTGTCGAGTACCACGACACAAACATTTCTTTCCCCGCCGACAGCGAGATACTCGGCCTGACCGAGGCAGAGCGGGCCGAAATTCAAAATGAAATTTGAAAATGCCTTAAATTCAAGACTATGGAAATCAAGATTGTAAAAAGCGAGAGCGAGCGTTATAAAACCATCGAGGTTCGCGAGCCGCTGGTGGAAGACATGGTGGAGGCCAGGAAGTTCGGCGATGAGATTTCGGCCGCCTCGGCGCTTATCGCTCAGATATGCACCTTCGACGGCAAGAAGATAACGATGGAGGATGTGCAGAAACTGCCGTTGACCATTTTTTTGGACTTGCAGCTCGAGCTCACGCGGGCCGGGCTGCTGGGATCGGACGAGATGTTATCGCTCTTGTCCGTGAAGGAAGATTCTCATACGAAAGCGTGATGAATATGCCCCTGTCGAGGTTTGACTACTGGATGGGGGAGCTGGAGGCATTTATGGAAGAGGTTAATAAGTATGCAACTGCACCCATGAGCTAACTCCGGCTCTTTTTTTCCGAGCTCATAGCTCCAGATATGCCAGCCAATGCGATCATGGCTGTAAATATGGCGACCACAGAGTACCCGGCGATGTCGACAAGGTCGTAAAATGGCCATCGAAAAGCGAGGCGGATGACAAAAATCAGCCACACACCTATCACCAGACAGGCCAGAATAACACGCATCAACTTCGTTGCCATGTCTCAAAGTTAGTCAATATTTTTTTGCCATGCAAATAGACGTAATTTTCAATGTCATAGACAGGGCTTCAAGTGGCCTGAAAAATGTAGACAGGCAGTTTGCGGGGCTGACCAAGACTATGACGCGCACACAAAATTGCATGTGGCGGTTCAATCAGGTTTCCGAGTTGTTCGGGCGAATGGGCGACACGGTTGCCAAACTCTCCCAGCCTTATCGCGACTTCGAGCAGCAGATGTCCGAGTTTTCCGGCATCACCGGCATCGTGGGCGAGGATTTGAAGATGCTGGGGCAGGCGGCCAGACGCACCGGTATCGATTCGGGGTTGGGCGCGACGGGAGCGGTAAAGGCTTTCTCACTGCTCGCCTCGCAGATCGACGTGGACAAGATCGGCATGGAGGGCCTGATCGAACTCCAGCGACGCACCATCACCCTGGCGCAGGCGGGCGGCCTGACGCTGGAGGATGCGGCCAACGCCATGGCCGGAACCATAAACCAGTTCGGATTGCAGGCCTCGGAGGCCAACCGTGTGATCAACGTCATGGCCGCCGGTTCCAAGTTCGGCGCCGCCGAGGTCAACGACCTGGCCATGTCGTTCAAGGTGGCCGGCGCGGCGGCCAACGCGGCGGGGCTTCGGGTCGAGGACGTGGCCGGGGCCACAGAGACGCTCGCCATGAACAACCTCAAGGGGGCCGAGGCGGGCACCGCGCTGCGCAACGTGCTCCTGAGCATGCAGACCAAACTCAAGGTGGACTTCAACAAGACCTCGCTCGCCGAGGCTCTCGCCAAACTTGTTCGAGCTATGCCGAGCCGCGAGGAGTAAGCCGAAGGTAATCATCTCTACATCTCCTGTCATGCTGAGCGAAGTCGAAGCATCTAAAAAAGACTGACATGGCAGTATCGCCGAGCCCCTTCACTTCGCTCAGGGTGACATGATTTAACTAAAAATAAGAAAATGACAAAGCAGATAGATTTTGCGCC
>BNXD01000154.1 GCA_025999315.1 Bacteroidia bacterium
TCACAATCGTTATTTATCATCTCTCAAAGAACGCATTGCCAAATTCTGGCGACTATTTTCATCGGCGGACAGACCAAATGAAATCATTAAAAATATTTGTGTAATTAATTTTTAGATGTTATATAAGTCTTTAAGACGTAGATTGCCATTAGCATCAATTTTAAGACAATAACAATGTGCTTTTGCTTGTGTTTCTAAAATGTCGACACCAAAAGCAACTTGCTCAATGCGAGAATTGATTTCCCCTCTTGATTGAATAAATAATCTGTCTAATGCTTCATCTAATCTATTCATTGTATCTCTTGTTTAATTTTATCTGTCATTATATCCCCAAAAATCTTTCAAGGAAAGATTTCAGTTTTTCAATCACCGTTTGTTTTTTTGTTACATATTGATTATCGGCAGCAAAGGGATTGAGAGGCGGCAAAAGTTTAGTTATTGCTGTGCCTGTTTCGGGAATAAAACCATCGCGGAAAGCGTTTTTGACGAATATTTCTGTTTCTGCTTTATTCAGATTTTCGTCGGCGATAATTTTTTCAAGTTCTTTTTGCCTGTTTTCTTCCACAAATTTACGCCAATCATCATCAATCAGTGAATTTGCATCAAGAGAGGCAATGAAATTTTCAATCAAATCTTTCTTATTGCGGAGTTCCACGCTCGAATCTATCGCCTTGCCGATTGACACGACAATTTCCTTGTCCTGCAAATGACTTTCGTGATATTTGCGAATCAGTTCTAAAATGTAGTCGATATTGATTTCTACCTGTTTGATAAGTTCCATCTCGAAAACAATATCATCATTCACATTTTCGCTGTCTCCTTTGTTTTTATTGCGAAACTCATTGTAAAGGTCGATATAAATACTGTGGTAATCCTGTACATCGCGCTCGGACAGAATTTCGTTGCCTGCAAATTCATCAAACGAAGAAAGGATATTTTTTACTTTCAGGATTCCGCCGTAAAGTTTAATAAATTCTTTTTGCGCCTGTTCGCTCGCAATTTGTTCGCCGATTGGATATTTTTGTAGCAGTTCGGCGATAAGTTCTTCGTACCCTTTGTGCTGTTTGCCGTTTTCGGTTTCGTAGCCATAGTAATAATCGTTATATGATTTCAGCAAAACCACACCGCCCGCTTCCTTGTCGCCGAAAAGGGCGATACTTTCGTTGGTTTCCTGTTCGAGGTTGCGGAAACAAACGATATTGCCGAATGTTTTTATGGAATTGAGAATACGGTTAGTGCGGCTATATGCCTGTAAAAGTCCGTGCAGGCGCAGGTTTTTGTCCACCCAAAGCGTATTCAGCGTAGTTGCATCGAAACCTGTGAGGAACATATTTACTACAATGAGTAAGTCGATTTCGCGGTTTTTTACTCGTTGCGACACGTCTTTATAGTAGTTTTGAAATTTGTCGCTCGAAGTATTGTAATTTGTTTTGAAAATAGCGTTGTAATCTATTATTGCTTTTTCTAAAAAATCGCGGTGGCTAACGGAAAGGTTACTTGTGTCTTCGGAATTTTCGTCTATCAATCCATCCTCCATTTCGTCATTCGCACCGTATGAAAATATTGTCGCAATCTTCAACCGTTGCGCTTCGGGTAAATCCTTTTGCTGCTTTTGGAACTCGTTGTAATACAGTTTGCAAACATCAATCGAAGTTGTTGCAAAAATGGAATTGAAGCCGTTTAACCGCCTTTCGTTGAGTTGATAGAACGAGTTTCGTTTGGTTTTTTGGTCAAAATGCTGCCGAATGTAGTTTACAATATTGCTAATTCTTTCAGGGGCTGCCAATGCTTTTTCCCTGTCGATATTCCATACTTTTTCGTCTTTAATATCTTCCTGCTCGCGCATTGAGCTAACATAATCAATGCGGAACGGCAAGACATTTTTATCGGTTAT
>BNXD01000155.1 GCA_025999315.1 Bacteroidia bacterium
GCGCACCCCCTCGCTCGACCCCCTCTTCACAAGCGCGCTCGATGTCGAGACCATTGAGTGGCTCGAAAACAAACCTCTCGCCCGGCAGACACAGTTGGAGCTGATTTAGAATTTGTTTGAGAGATTAGGGCGTGTTCACACAAACCGGCACACCAGTCTTCAACACTGTTGTGGCCTCTGTCTTCGTTGTTTCCCCTCGAAATACCCACCGATCTGACCTACAACAAATACCGCCTGACCGACATACCAGACGTTGTGGGCTATAACCTCTACTTCGGCTGGCACTACGGGAACACCGACGATTTGACCAAATTTCTCGATGAGGAGCACGGCCGAGTTTAAATTTATTTATTCTCAGAAATATTAGAAACAAATGATTTAATTTCTAAGAAAACGCAATTTCATTAGAAATTGATTTATATTTGTCTAAATAAACTAAGAATTTGAGAAGATGAAAGAGTTTATAGCAGGGAGACATGTGCAGCAAGCATACTATAAGTGTTTTATTCCCAACAAAATAAATCAGGAGTGGTCTATAGGCGATCCCTCCGTCAGCGATTTACTCTCCAAGGCAGATCAGGCGATAGGCAGATTGGATGCGTTTTCCGACTTCATTCCCAATATCGATCTTTTTATCTCGATGCACGTGGCAAAAGAGGCGATGCAAAGTACCAGGATCGAGGGAACACAGACCAATATGGAAGATGTTCTACAGGATCGGAACAGTTTGCCGAAAGAAAAACGGGACGATTGGGACGAGGTTCAGAACTATATCAAAGCTCTCGATTTTGCGGCTAAAGAGATGGATAAATTCCCGTTTTCGAGCCGTTTGGTGCGCAATATCCATAAGGAGCTGATCAAGGGGGTCAGGGGCGAGCATAAACTGCCCGGAGAATTCCGAACGAGTCAAAATTGGATAGGCGGCGCAACGATCAACGACGCGAAATTTATCCCGCCCGTTCACACCGAAATAGCTGAGTTGATGGGAGATCTCGAAATGTTTGCCAATAATGCTGCGATACACGTTCCCGATCTTGTCCGTATCGCGATCATTCATTATCAGTTTGAAACCATACACCCGTTTCTCGACGGGAACGGTCGTGTGGGCCGAATATTGATCCCGGTCTATTTGGAACATAAGGGAATTTTAAAAAAGCCCGCACTGTACCTGTCCGATTTCTTCGAGAAGAACAGAGAGCTGTATTACAACAATCTTATGCGCGTACGGACGGATAACGACCTTATCCAGTGGATCAAGTTTTTCCTTGTAGGTGTTATCGAGGTTTCCAACAGTTCGATCGAAACATTCAAAAAGATCACGAAACTAAAGGATGAGGTAGATGCCAAATTGTTGACATTGAAGGGTAAGGCGCTGGATGCCGGGAGGGTGGTCGAGCGACTTTATCAACATCCGTTTATCAATGCAGATGAGGTAACCGAAATTATGGGCAAGAGCCAGGCTTCGGGCTATAATCTCATCAACGATCTTGTCGGATTGAAAATCCTGAAAGAACTGAACCCCGGACGCAGAAAACGGCAATATTATTTTTACGACTATTTTCGATTGTTTTTATAGTTACCCGCGCACACATTATGAACAGGATTGTACTTATCGGCAACGGCTTCGACCTGGCCCACGGACTGGAGACAGGGTATGGAGATTTTATGGCGGATTATTGGCAGGGTTTTATGTTGAAAACAGTCTCTGCACAAGAGGAAATGATAGGTTCTATTAATGTTGCACCTAAAGATGAGTTGGTGAAATTTAAGATGGAAGATCAGATATATGTGATGGGCCACTCGTGCGGCAACTCGGACAGAACGCTGCTCAACACGCTTTTCGAGCATGACAATTGCGTCTCGATCAA
>BNXD01000156.1 GCA_025999315.1 Bacteroidia bacterium
GGGTGGGCGTCGGCAACCCATAAAAGCCCGTGAGCATGTAGGCCGAGATGGAGTTCTGACGCAAGGCCATGGTCCTGGCATAGAGTTGCGGCAACTGTTTGACAAAGCCGTCGGTGCCGAGCGTCCCCACGATGGTCGTCGTTCCGCACTCCACCAGCGAGGCCACCCTGATCTCGGGAACCAGCGATGCGAAGCCCATCTGGCCGCCGCCGCCGATCGAATGAACATGAATGTCTATCAGTCCGGGGGTAACCATTCTTCCTTCGGCGTCGAACTCCTCGAGCTCCACTCCGCGCAGGTCGATATGCTCCTCGATGACGGCAATGCGCTCGCCTGCCAAAAGTATGTCGCACAGCGCTCCGGTGTCGAAGCGACGGGCATGGCGAATCAGTTTCATCATATTATCAGATAGTTATATGTCAACATGAATATCAGCGTAACGCCGAGCGGCACAAGGTTCCTTCGGGCCAGCTCCATTGGAGGCACGCCCGCGATCTCGGCGATGGCGATTATGACCCCCGCAATGGGACTCGTGGCGCGCCCCATGGACGAGGAGAGTTGCATCGGGACGATAATATCGGCCGGCTGCAGTCCGAAACGGCCGGCAATGTCGGGCACCAGCGGACCGAACGAGAAGAACGAGGCGTTGCCGCTGCCCATAAGCATCGCCGCGAGGAAGATCAGCACGGTGATGATCACCCCGACCACCATGCCCGACAGCCCGAGGTGCATCGACCCCTCGACCAGCGCGTTGATGAATCCGAGGCTGATCAGTCCGCACGCAAACACCTCGGCGCAGACGATCAGCGTAACAACATCGGCAAACACCTTGCCCATGCCGCCCCAGAATGTTTTCAGCCCGTTGAAGAAATGCGAGAGGCTCCGCTTGCGTACCAGCTCGAAGATCATCGCCACCATGAGCGAGAGCAGCATGGCCGTCGTCGTGTCGAGCTCGATGGCGGGGTTGAACAGTTGCAGATATTTCGAGAAGATGATCAGCAGGGCCAGCGGCAGCACCGGCAGGATGGCGTAGATCAGCGGCACGTCCACCTTGAGCTCCTCGCGGGTGGTCGTGGCGACGAACGTACTCTTGCCACGGGCCACATCGCGCCGGTCGCAGTAGCGGTTGGAGAAGTAGTAGAGGATCATCAGCAGGATGGTCATCGGTATGGCCAGCGGCAGCTGATGCTCTATGAAGTAGGAGACGTTGTTGATACCCACCAGTTCGGCCGCCTTTGCCGTGTTGGCCGAGCTGGGCCCCATGTCGAAGACCGTGCAGGCCGAGATGACCGATACGGCCGTCAGGCGGCTCACCCCGAGCGAGACGAGCACCGGCAGAATCGACACCACCAGCAACAGCCCCAGCCCGGCGGCCGAAGGGGTGCAGATGAACAGTATCTGCCCGATGGGTATGATGGCTATCGAGGCGGCGTAGGGATATTTGCGCAGCAGCGACAGTGGCTGCATCGAGACATAGACCAGCGCGTCGCTCGCCTTGATGTGCTTCATGTAGGCCACATAGCCGCCGATGGTCATTATCATCAGCCCCACCCGCAGGATGTTCGTCGAGAAGGTCTCCTTGACGATCCGAAACAGGTCGAAGGTCAGCGTGCCCGTCGGTTCGCTCACAGGCGCGGGCGATATGCCGATCACCGAGGCGAGGGTGAGCATCATCAGCCCCGTAACGAGCAGCACCGCCTGCGGGTTGTACTTTTTGTACAGCCACCATGCGGTCAGCACGATGAACTGCAACGACAGTATGGCTCCGAGAATCAGCATCGTTTGTGCATTAATTGGCCGACAGCGACCCGTTGATGGAGAATGTCCTTAGCGTTCCGCCGCTGCCGCTGCGTCCAT
>BNXD01000157.1 GCA_025999315.1 Bacteroidia bacterium
ACGATCCTGTTTTTGACCCTGTTGGTCTGTATGGTGCACCCCGAAGCGGCCACTGCGGGCAGGGCGACCTTCTTTTTGATGGTCGAGGCGGGCGAGGTGATCTCGGCGTAGTAGCTCTCGCCCCTGGCGGGGATCATGCTGAAGCGGCCCATGCCCCGGTGCGTCGATACCGCATCGAGCAACTGCTCGCCGTCTTCGCGGAAGATCTTCATGCTCACGTCCACCCCCAGACCGTTCATCCCTATGGCCTTGAAGGCGACGTTCTGCAGCGAGCCGGCCAGCAGGTGGCCGCTCTCGGGGAAGAACTGCACGTCGAAATCCTCGCCGAACGCCGGCAGGGCGATGGTCCTTTTGCCGATAGCCTTGCCGTCGGAGATCACCACGTTCACAATGTTGTCGGCCAGATCGTCCTGCGGCTGGGGGATGGTGATGGTAACCTGACCCGAGGCGTTCGTTCGCCCGTTATACTCTTTGGGCTTGCCGTCGATGAGGGTCGAATAGGAGAATCGCTGGTTGGCAATGGGCTCGCGATAGAGATCGACGAAACTGAGGGTCATGGCTATATTGCCCTTCTCGTCGGCCTTGCCATAGGCCGCATCGACCGAGTAGCTGTCGTCCAGCGGGTTGACTATGCGTATGATCTTCGAGAAGAAAAAATCCTCCGACCAGTTGCGCATCCAGGCGGTGTAGCCCCTCAGGCAATATTCGCCCGGGGCGATGTTGTTGGCCAGCGAGATGCAGTTGTCGAAACCGCGTCCGTCGTATTTGAGTTTGATGCGGCTGACCGGTTTGTTGCGAAAGTCGACCAGCTCGACGTATATATACTTCGACACATCTATCGGGGCGTTGGTGATGGCGTTGACCAGATAGCCCTTGAGCCATATCTTCTCGCCCGCGCAATAGTATGGTTTGTCGGTGTGCAGGTAGAGCTTTTCCTGAATGCCCGCCTTGTAGAAATCCATGAACCCGTTGTAGGTGGCCTCGCGGAACGACAGGTTCGAGTAGTCGGGTTTTACTGGCTCGGGCGCCTGAGGTTTTCTGGTCGGGGCTTTTTTCTGCGGCTGCTGCTGACTTTTGTTCCCTGCGGCGGGCTTTTTGTCCATATCGCCAAAAGGGTCCTTTATCGACCGGTCTACTCCGCTCTGATAGGCCCGGGGACCTGCTCCCGCACCGCGACCGCCCCTCTGTTGGGCAAATGCGGCCACGGCCAGCACGGTTGCGGTCGCCAGGGCCAAAGACTTAAGTCTGAGTCTCTTCATCACCTCAATAAAATGGTAGTGTCAAATTAGATGCAATTTAGTCAAAAAAATTAAACGGCAACATAATAAAATTCACATTTTCAAGTTGCGCATCTAAAACGATATATATCCTCGCCCGGCTCGACCAACAAAAAGAAGGTCGCCCTGCCCGCAGTGGCCGCTTCGGGGTGCACCATACAGACCAACAGGGTCAAAAACAGGATCGTCTACCGCATCGACGTTACAGGGGACATCGATCATAAACGTCTGGGTGTGGTGATCCACTCCAAAGGGCGTGTGGTGGCCGTCGAGGAGATCGACAAGAGCGAGACGGTGAAGGCTGTCGACATGCAGCACATTCCGCCGGGCATCCTGAGCATCAGTGTGGTGGATAAAAAGACCAAAGAACCTCTGGCCGAGCGTCTGGTCTTTGTCCGGGGCAACGGCGAAGGCCGGTGCGCTCTGACGCCCGACAGGACGAGCTACTCGCGCCGTCAGAAGGTCTTTTTGGCGCTCGACTTGACAGATGCGGCGGGTCGGCCCCTGGCGGGCAACTTCTCGATGGCCGTAACCGACGCCTCGACCGTGGTG
>BNXD01000158.1 GCA_025999315.1 Bacteroidia bacterium
TCCGTCCATGAAAAAACATTACGATTTTGCCTTCACGCCGCAATGGATGCCCGAAGCTCACCGGCCGCCCCTTGGCGGTCGCATCTGCTATGGGGTCGATCTGCGCACGAGCCCTTCGGACCGGACGCTGGTGGAGACGGGTTTCGATCTGCACTATCTGATCGACGCCTACCGCACGCTGAACATTGGCGAGACGTTTTTCACCCCCTTTTTTGAGAAGCTGATCGGGGTCGACTACCCGCGCAAGATGATCATCGAGGGCCACTCGGCGGCATATATCAGCAAACGCTGGCACGACGACGTCGAACGCTTCCGTCGCTTCCGCCATTCCTATCTGCTCTATGAAGAGTGAGGTAGAGGGGGGGCGATAAATGTCATCCCGAGTTTTGAGGGTTTGTCTGGTGCGTTGTGAGGCCCGCAGACGGCGGGGGAGTCGAAAAACAGGTTATTGATCACAGAGTATAGTCTGCAATCTACAAGCTGTTTTTCGGCCTCGAAGAGGCCGGCAGCCCGGAGCCACCCAGCGCGAAGGGATGCTATTTATCGTTGTCGACGTTGGGACCTGCGGTCCTGTGGTTTGTCGTTCCGAAGGCATCCCTCCGCTGGCTCCGGCCCGCTGAAAGAGACCCAAAAGTCCCCAAAGCCTGGGATGGCAGTTTTTAACCAACCTTTTCTGCACAAAAAGTAAACAGACATAATAATGATCAAATCGTTGATCCGACATTTGGGAAGAGGGTGGCTGAGTATGCCACTCATCGTGTGGAGTGTGTGCGGGGTGTGGCCGACGGCGGTGCGGGCGGGAGATTTTCTGCCGCAGGTGGTCAGTTGCCGGGTGGGAACGGGCGGTGTGCGCCTTTCGCCTTCGACGGTCATCGTGGCCGGCCGGGGCAGCGCTCCCGCCGCCGCTTATCTTGCCGCTGCGCTCGGGCTGGCCGTGCAGAACGACCCTCCGACCGCTTCGTCCACGATCACCCTTGCCGTCGACCCGACGCTCGATCTGCCCGTCGAGGGCTACCGCATCGTGGTGCCGGAGGGTTCCCGCCCCGTCGACTGTGGCATAATCCTCACCGGTCGCGACTATAACGGCCTTTTCTACGCCATTCAGACCTTCCTGCAGCTGTTGCCCGCGGAGGTCTATGCCAGGGGGCTCCGGGGAGAGGTGCTCCTGCCCGCCCAGACGATCGTCGACTACCCGGCATACAGCTATCGCGGGGCTTTGCTCGACGTGGTGCGCACGTTCATGGACGTGGAGGGGGTCAAACGCTACATCGACCACATCTCCCGCCACAAGATCAACGTCCTGCACTGGCACCTGACCGACGACGAAGGGTGGCGCATCCAGATCGACGCCTACCCGCGCCTGACCTCGGTCGGGGCGTGGCGCGGAGGCGACTCGCCCCTGCGACCCATCTACGGTGCGTGGGAGCGGCGTTACGGCGGATACTTCACCAAACGACAAGTGCGTGAGATCGTGGAGTATGCCCGTGTGCGCGCCGTGGAGATCATTCCCGAGATCGAGCTGCCGGGCCACAGCCGCGCCGCCGCCAAGGCCCTGCCGCAGATATTGTGCGCGGGCAAGGTCGACACCGCCTCGACGGCGGGCTACGACCGGCGCAACGTGTGGTGTGCCGCCAACGAGGACAACTACAAGATGATCCGCACGATACTCGGCGAGGTGGCCGCCCTTTTCCCGTCGAAATACATCCATGTCGGCGGCGACGAGGTGGCCCCCGGGCAGTGGCGCGATTGCCCCCATTGCCGCGCCCTGATGAAGAAAAAACACCTGCGCAACCCCCTTCAGCTGGAGAGTTTTTTCATGGAACGGG
>BNXD01000159.1 GCA_025999315.1 Bacteroidia bacterium
CCGATCGTCTGGGCCATGTATACGGGCTTTAGAAACGGCTTTATGGTGCAGCTGACCGGCATGGCCGGGGTTGTGGCTGGCATCTGGCTGGGGTTTCGTTTCGGCAACGTGGTGGGCGGATGGCTCGATCTGGGCGGCGACACGGCCAAAGTGATCGGATTTGTGGTGGTGGTCATCCTGGTGCTCGTCGGATGCGCCATTCTGGGGCGACTGCTCGGCGGTCTGCTCAAATTCGCCGGGCTGGGGATGCTCGACACGGTGGGTGGTATGCTGCTTTCGACGCTCAAAATGTTGCTCATTGTGAGCGTGGTGGTGGTCTGTTTCGACATCGCCAACAACAGCTGGCACATGGTCCGGCGCAGCCGTCTCTCTTCGTCGCGCCTCTACGCCCCGGTGATGCAGTTTTCGCAATCGCTCCTGCCGGTGGTCGGCAACGTCCGCACCAGCCTGTTCGATGACAACACCCCCCGGCAATGAGCCATCAGGGCATCGTCTTTCGCGCCACGGGCAGCTGGTACAGTGTCTCGGACAGCCTTAGCGCCGAGGTTGTCGAGTGCCGCCTCAGGGGACGTATCCGCCTGGAAGGGGTGCGCTCGACCAATCCCGTGGTGGTGGGCGACGTGGTCGACTACCAAAGGACGGCGGACGGCGAAGCGACCATCACCGGCATACATCCACGGCGCAACTACATCATCCGCCGCGCCTCCAACCTCTCCAGGGAGAGCCATATCCTTGCGGCCAACATCGACCGGGCGGTGATCGTCGTTTCGCTGGTCGACCCTGCAACCAGCTATGAGTTCATCGACCGCATGTTGGTCACATGCGAGGCCTACAATATCCCGGCCCTTCTGGCGCTCAACAAGGTCGACCTGCTGGAGGGCCGCCCCGAGCTGCGCGAGGAGCTGCTCGGGGTCTACGCCGCGGCCGGTTATCGGGTGGTGGGGGTCTCGGCCACCCGCGGCGACAACATCAACGCTCTGCGTGAGCTGCTCGCGGGCCGCACCTCCCTCATCTCGGGCAACTCGGGGGTGGGCAAGTCGTCGCTCATAAGGGCGATCGAGCCCGGGGCGGAGCTGCGCACGGGCGAGGTGTCGCACGCCCACCACAAGGGCCGCCACACCACAACATTTTCGCAGGTCCATCCTCTCTCGGGGGGCGGCTACCTGATCGACACGCCGGGGATCAAAGGCTTCGGGCTGATAGACTTCACGCCCGAAGAGTTGTGTCGCTACTTTCCCGAGATGATGCGCCTCTCGCCCGGATGCCGCTACTACAACTGCACCCACGTCCACGAACCCGACTGCGCCGTGGTCAGGGCCGTGGCGCAGGGCGAGGTGCCCGAGAGGCGCTATCAAAGCTATCTGAAAATGCTTCAGGGAGATGAAAAGTACAGATGAGACCTTCGCCGGTCGCCCCGCCGCATGGTACCTCGAGCGCATAGCCTACCTCGAGGGGTTCGTCCTGCCCGCGCGTATGGAGACCCTGCGCAGCCGCCTCGAGCAACGCACGCGCTACCTGACCATCTGCACCGAGAACACCTTCCACCCCCAGAATGCCAGCGCGCTGGTGCGCACCGTGGAGGCTTTCGGGCTGCAGGACATCCACACCGTCGAGAACCTGTGTCGATTCCGCCCCAACGTCCACATCGTGCGCGGCACCGACAAATGGGTCGACCTTCACCGTCATGCCACCACCGACGACGCTCTGGCAGAGTTGCGCGCCCGCGGCTATCGCATCGTGGCCACCCTGCCCGACAGCAGCGGCTCGACTCCGCTCGATTTCGACGTGGCGGGCGGCAAGTTCGTCCTCTTCTTCGGCACCGAACA
>BNXD01000160.1 GCA_025999315.1 Bacteroidia bacterium
TACCGCACGGTACTCCTGACGGAAGCGATCGTAGGCTCCCTTGGAGGATTGGTGGCGTCCGGAGAGCGAGTAGGCCTTGCAGCGAAAGCGGAGGGCGTCCTCGTTCAAACGGTCGAGCTTGGAGATGGTCTCCGAGACGATGAGCAGCGCGGCGGGATCATGGCGCACCATGTCGCTCTCGGCCAGAAGCAGCAGCCGGTCGATGATCTCGTTGGATACTTCGCTCTTGACGGCGTCCAGCCACAGATAGTCGGACGCGGGGAGGATATTGCCGTTGTGGACGACGGAGATCACCGCCTCGGCCCCCTGGCGGTCGAGCGTTTTGGCGCGATCGATCGCTTTGCGATAGTAGAACCAGTCGACAAATACCTCCTCGGAGCGAATGACCCACAGGTTGCCGTTGCGGTGTATCTCCATCGCGCCCACCTTGTCGAGGATCATCCTCAGGCGGTGAAAGTAGACCGCCCTGTTGTTGCGGACGCTGTCGGACGATCCCCCTTCCCACAGCAGCTCGTCGATGTGCGCCGAGGAGATGCCGTTGTGGCCCGAGTAGATGATAAGCAGCGCGAGCAGTTCGCGCAACGTGGGCGACAGGCGGTGCGAGATCTCCTCGCCCTGGCGGTCGAAAATCCTCATCTCGCCAAAAACGTATATGGCGCTGCGGCGCGGCAAATCTTCCTTTCGCAGAGCGTCGGCGCTTTCCAGCTCGTCGCTCTCGGGTTTGGCGCGCTTGTGGCGGCGATGGTAGATGAATATGCCGACGAAGACCAGGATATCGGCCGCGATGATGAACAGATACCACCAGATCATCCTCCCCGAGGAGACGGATGTTTCGGCCGCCACGGTGAGCCTCTCTATCCGCAGCATTTGGCCCGGAGCGGCAAGCACGGGCAGCAGCGAGAAGAGGTAGCCGTCGTTGATCGACAGCGCAGCCCCTTCGACCACGACGGTATCGGCGCCGATGATCACCTGAATGAAATCGTTGCGAAAATCGAGAACCGTGGAGACGGCGTTCGGGACATCGAACGAGACCGTAGGGAAGGCGTATCGACGGAAACGGTTGTCGACCTCGACCAGCAGCCTCGCGCCATGATCGCCCCGCTCCCAGTCGAGCACCAGCGAGCAGCGACGGTTGTTGTTGGAGCGTATGCCGAGCAGCTCGCCGGCGACGGAGCCCTCGGTGCGCAACGGCCTCAGATCGAAAGAGATTTTCAGTTGGCCATAGAAATAATAATATTTGTCGCCCTCCAGCAGAGCCTCGCCTCGCAACTCTCTCCCGGCGTTCGCCCCGCGGCACGGTGCGGTGGCGCACAGCAGCAAAAACCACGCAGCCATCCGCAGCGACAAACGGGAGATATGTCCGACCGGGGAGTCCATACAACGCAAAGTTAGCATTATTCGCCGGGAAATCAACCACCCGCGCCGGGAAACCCGCTTGACTGTCGAGACGAAAACCTCATCGGCCGCCCGATAAGAGATCGACTGTTTTTCGGCCCGGGAGAGGTTGGCGGCCCGGAGCCATCCGATCGCGACTTCGAGACAATACCTCTGCCGGCCTCGGCCCGCAGTGCACAAGAGCCGTGTCAGGGCAGGATCGAGTATGCCCTCGGCCTGTCGATGGCTTTTTCGGGCGAGCTCTGAAAAGTTTTTGAAAATCGGGCATCATTTTTTTGCCCGTTACCATATTTATTACTATTTTTGTGATCGCGATCCGGGATTTTGTCTTAAAGTTTGCCGCGTTTGCCAGCCGAAAACGGATCGCATCAAAAATGTTTGCGGAAATAGCTCAGTTGGTAGAGCATCAGCTTCCCAAGCTGAGGGT
>BNXD01000161.1 GCA_025999315.1 Bacteroidia bacterium
GCGGGATATTGGAGTGCTTCTTGGGCGGATTGACCAGTTTTTTGGTTGCCAGGGACTGCAACGCGCGAATGATGCGAAAGCGCGTGTTGCGCGGCTCGATCACATCGTCGATATAGCCATAGCGGGCTGCCACATAGGGGTTGGCGAAAGCTTCGCGATAGTCGGTCTCCTTCCGGGCCTGCGCCTGGGCGCGTTGCTCGGGGTCCTCGATGGCCTTGAGTTCCCGGGCCGCCAGCACCTCGATGGCTCCCTCGGCGCCCATGACGGCTATCTCGGCCGTGGGCCATGCATAGTTGAAATCGCCACGCAGATGCTTGGAGCTCATCACACAATAGGCCCCGCCGTACGATTTGCGCAGGGTAACGGTTACTTTGGGCACCGTCGCCTCGCCGTAGGCGTAGAGCAGTTTGGCGCCATGGACGATCACCCCGCCGTACTCCTGACCCGTCCCCGGCAGGAAACCCGGCACGTCGACCAGCGTCACCAGCGGAATATTGAAGGCGTCGCAGAAGCGCACAAAACGCGCCGCCTTGCGCGAGGCGTTGATGTCCAGCACCCCGGCCATATATTTGGGCTGGTTGGCGACGATGCCCACGCTCTGGCCGTTGAACCGCGCAAAGCAGGTGATGATGTTGGGCGAGAAACTCTTCTGCGACTCGAGAAATTCGCCCCCGTCGACAAGAGCCCCGATCACCTCGTACATGTCGTAGGGCTTGTTGGGGTTGTCGGGGACGATCTCGTTGAGGCTGTCCTCGAGACGGTCGATGGGGTCGGTGCACACCACCAGAGGGGGGTCTTCGAGGTTGTTCTGGGGCAGATAGCTCACCAGTTTGCGGATCAGGGCTATACCCTCGGCCTCGCTCTCCACCGTGAAGTGCGACACGCCGCTCTTGCTGCCGTGGACCGACGCGCCGCCCAGCTGCTCCTGGGTCACCTCCTCGCCCGTAACGGTCTTGACCACCTTGGGCCCGGTGAGGAACATATAGCTCACATCCTTGCGCATGACGATGAAATCGGTCAGCGCCGGCGAGTAGACCGCCCCTCCGGCACACGGACCGAAGATGGCCGAGATCTGGGGCACTACCCCCGAGGCGAGGATGTTGCGCTCGAAAATCTCGGCATAGCCGGCCAGCGCGTTGACCCCTTCCTGGATGCGTGCGCCACCCGAGTCGTTCAGGCCGATGACCGGCGCGCCGTTGCGCAGCGCCATATCCATCACCTTGCATATCTTGGCAGCGAAACTCTCCGAGAGCGAACCTCCGAAGACGGTGAAATCCTGCGCAAAGACATAGATCAAACGACCGTCTACCGTGCCGTAACCCGTTACGACCCCATCGCCATAGTAACTCTCCTTCTCCATGCCGAAGTTGGTGCAGCGATGCTCGACAAACATGTCCAGCTCCTCGAACGAGCCTTCGTCGAGCAACAGGTCGATCCTCTCGCGGGCGGTGAGTTTGTCCTTGGCGTGCTGGGCGTCTATGCGTTTGCGTCCGCCGCCCAGCTTGGCCTTGTCGCGACGCTCGATCAGCTGCTCTATCTTTTGGGTGTTGCTGCTCATGACCGACCTCTATTTGGCGTTTTTGTCCTCACACAACTCGGTCAGCACCCCGCCCGTCGACTTGGGGTGAAGAAAGGCGATGGTCAACCCTTCGGCCCCTTTGCGCGGGGTTTTGTCGAGCAGCTCGATGCCTGCGGCGGCGCACTCCTCGAGGGCCTGCTCGATATTCTCGGCCGCATAGGCGATGTGGTGGAAACCCTCGCCGCGCTTTTCGAGAAATTTGGCCACGGTGCTCTCCTCCGA
>BNXD01000162.1 GCA_025999315.1 Bacteroidia bacterium
GTCGAACTGTCGGCAGTCAGGTCGATCTTGGCCTGTTTCATCTCCAGCCCCGAGATCGAACCGATGTTGTACTTCTCCTGAGCCTGCGAATAGCGCAGCGAAGATATTTCCAGATAGCGTTTGTGGGCGGTCAGACGGTCCAGCTCGGTGACCAGATAGTAATATTGGCCCGCTATCCGGGCCACCAGCTCCTCGATGCTGTTGCGCAGGTTGAGCTCGCCCTGCTGCAGGAGCTCTTTCTGGCGACTGCGCGTGGCAAACATCTCCAGCCCGTCGAACAGCCGCCAGTTGAGCGTGGCGTCGGCCGAGGCGATATTGGTCGTGTAGTCGAGCTTCACGTCGTCCTGGCCCGAGTAGTGGTCGCGCGTGCGCAGCAGCTCCTGGTTCTGGCGGGCATTGAGCCCCACCACGGGCAGATACTGCGCCACGGTAACGTTGTTGTCTGCCACATCGCGCTGTATGCGGGCCAGTTTGACGTCGTAGTTGGCCTCGATGCCGCGCCTGATGCAATCCTGCAGGGTTACCGTGCCGCCCGCTACATCGCCCGCAGCGCTGCCCGCCTCCTGAGCGGCAACGCCCGACACCCCCAGACAGCATACCATATATATAATGAACCTATTCATCTGCCTTGACGCTTTTGGTAAAGTAGGTATAGATCGCCGGGATCACGAACAGCGTGAGGAACGTGGCGCAGATCATCCCGCCGACCACCGCCGTACCCATGGCGATGCGGCTGGCGGCCCCAGAGCCCGTAGCCAGGGCCATGGGCAGGATGCCGAGGATCGTGGCCAGGCTGGTCATCAGAATGGGACGCAGACGTGCGCGGGCAGCCTCCTCGACGGCTTCGCGCACCGGCAGCCCCTCTTTTTTGCGCTGGTTGGCGAACTCGACGATCAGGATGCCGTTCTTGGAGACCAGCCCTATGAGCATGATGATGCCTATCTGCGAGAAGATGTTCATCGTCTGGCCGAAGATGGCCATCGTTACCAACGCCCCCAGCAGAGCCAGCGGCACGGTGAGCATGATGATCAGCGGGTCGGCAAAGCTCTCGAACTGAGCCGACAATACCAGATAGATCAGCACCAGCGCCAGTCCGAAGGCAAAAAGCAGGCTCGACGAGCTCTCGGCGTAATCTCTCGACTGTCCGGCCAGCGAGGTGCTGAAGGTGTCGTCGAGCACCCGTGCGGCTATGCGGTCCATCTCGCTCAGGCCCGCGCCGAGAGTAACCCCTTTGGCCAGCCCCGCCGAGACGGTCGCCGAGACGAAACGGTTGAAGCGGTACAGGCGCGGCGGGGTGCTGCTCTCGACTATCGACACAAAGTTGTCGAGCTGCAGCAACTCGCCCTTGTCGTTGCGTACGTATATGTTGGTCAGATCGGTGGGCTTGTTGCGGTTGGGTCGGTCGAACATTGTCATGATCTGATACTGTTTGCCGTTCTGCACATAATAGCCTATGCGCTGCTCGCCCATGGTCAACTGCAGGGTCTGGGCGATGTTCTGCACCGAGACGCCCATCAGCGAAGCGCGGTCGCGGTTGATCTGCACCGTCAGCTCGGGTTTGGTGAAACGCAGATCGACGTCCGACACCGAGAAGGTTGCGCTCTGGCCCACCTCATCCATAAACCGGGGCAACACCCGTTTCATTGCCTCGAGGTTCTGCGCCTGGATCACATATTTGACCGGCAGACCGCCCGAGTTGTCGCCGATGGTGGCCTGCTGTGTTACGATGGTCTTGGCGCCGGTCATGCCGGCCAGTTTGGGTG
>BNXD01000163.1 GCA_025999315.1 Bacteroidia bacterium
CGCCATGTATTTGACAACCATCGCTTTTGCGATCATTAGTCTGTGCGTTGCCCTCTTTTTTGCGTGGAGGCAGTGTCGGCTGCCGGGTCTGGACTATCTCAGACTGGTCATCATGCCTTCGGTCTCCGTTCTGGCCATGTCGACGGGAGCGGCGTTGGTTCCGTGCCTGCTGATGGGCGTTGGGGCTGTCAGACTGTTTGTGGTTTTACTTGTCTATTGGTCTGTGTTTGCCGTTTTTGTACTACATTTGGGCCTCGATAGCCGGGAACGTCGGATGATTAAAACCATTTTGTCGCAAGGGCCGCTTAAGAAGCTGTTCGGTTTTTCGGGGCAAACACAGGCATAACAAACTGAAAAGAACGTTGGAGAACAGGACCGCGGAAAGTTTAAACAAAATATTCAGATGGAGATATTTATGAAAGATTTGACCGTTTTTGTCAACTCTTCGGACAGTTATGCCGATCTGTGGCCGGTGTTTTTTGACCTGTTCAAAATGAACTGGCCTGATTACGATGGTGTTATATATCTCAATACCGAGCAGAAGAGCTATCGGCACGAGGGTTTGAACATCATATGTACGCAGGTGGGCCGTTTGAGCTCCTTCGGCAGAGTTTTTCGTGCGGGACTGGACATGGTTGCGACCGATAATGTGTTGTTTTTCATGATCGACTATATTTTCATGGGGAGAGTAGACGCAGGGCGACTGCGCAGGTATTACGAATATTTTCTCTCCGGCCATTATGATTCGCTGTGCCTGGCTTCATCGCCGTACTATCGTATGGTGTCTGTTGCAGATAACCGGGAATTGAGTTGTGTGCTCTCTCCCTCACGCGACATGTTCTCGTTTCAGGCGGCATACTGGAAGCGGGAGGCTCTTCGCAACATCGTTCTTCCCAACGAGAATCCCTGGACGGCCGAGTGGTATGGGACCAAACGCGCCAATAAAATGAATCTTCGGTTGCTGGCTCTCTCCGAAAATGTCGAAAGTCCGATACCTTATCATCTGTCAGGATGCCTTCAAAAAGGCAAGTGGCGGGAAGAGGCTGTCGAATATCTGCATGACATTGGCTATAATGTTGATTTCGAGCGGCGAGGATATGCGCCTCCTTCTGTTGCCAGAGGGCTTAAAACAAGATGCCGACAAAAATGGACGTTTGTAAGATGCGGACTTATGGGCAGTTATTGGGATTTGATGCGCAGATCATTACGCGGATAAATTTGGCAAGGGATGAAAGTTTTGCACGTTTTCAACACTTTGGGCTACTCCGGCGCCGAGAAGATGTACGTCGCGGCGGCGCACCTGTTCCGGGAGAAGGGGTGCGAGCTGGTGGCCGTCTCCACCAACGCAGAGCTGGGCGACTATGCTCCGCAATTTGTCAGGGCGGGGTTCGAGGTGTTGCACTGGCCTCTGCCGGGGCGCAATCCGTGGCGGGTGGCGCTCTATCTGCATCGCGCCTTCCGCCATATCAGACGCGAGCGCATCGACGCGATACACCTGCACCGCGCCGAATATGTTACCTGGCTGGGATTGGGCCTCTGCGGCAGGATGGCCGGCGTGAGGATGGTGCGCACGTTCCACAGCGTCTTCCGCAACCGTCGAAAGACCCTGGTCGTGGGCCGGTTCGCCCGCTGGGCCAGTCGCCGGCTATTGGGCATATGCGGCCACTCCATTGGCGAATCGGTGTGGCGCAACGAACAGGAATATTATCATAACCCCACGGTGAGGATCAACAACTGGTACGACCC
>BNXD01000164.1 GCA_025999315.1 Bacteroidia bacterium
TATACCCATCATCCAGCAACTTGCACAGGTGGTGTGGCCCGCTACGTTCGAGGGTATGATCTCTCAGCCGCAGATCGAATACATGATGCGGATGATGTACAGCGCCCGTTCGCTGGAGAGGCAGTTCGACACCCTGGGGCACCACTTCAAGCTGGTGCGCGATGAGAATCAGTATCTTGGCTACCTCTCCTACGAGAGCGCCTCCGGCCCGGAGCGACGGATGAAGATACATAAGATATACGTCATGCCTTTTGCGCAGGGCCGGGGCATCGGCAGCCGGTTGATGGATGATGGGTATATGTTCTTTGTTTGCAGCGACAAGTTCCATGGTGAAGTACGATTTTTGGCACTGCAAAGTTAAGCAATATTACCTAATTGTAGCGTGGCTTGCTTTTTATCTCATATTTATATATCTTTGATGATTAGGGGTGGAGTGTTTTTTGCATACCATTTTTAAAAATCCTAACCCATCCGACAAAATGGGGCGAAGAGAAGAATTCGAGCGGCAGCTCGAACAGGCGCAGGCAAACATCGACAACCTCCCACCGGGGGCTCCGGAGGACCTGAAGGCGGCCATGCACCGCGAAGAAGGCAGCATATCGCTGGAGCTCAACAATCTGTATGACGACCCGGAGACAGAGACCGAATAAGATCGGGCCACAACGCAGGCACAGGCAAACTCCTTTGGCCGAAGACAAAACAGATCTCACCACAGGGGCAAATAACTTGGGCAATAATTGATTACTAACCCAAAATACTAATCTATCATGGAAAACGACAACACACAACTGGTGATCACCGACCAGGCCAAATCGTATCTGTTCGAGACGGCCAAATGGGCCAAGTTCCTTGCGATCATGGGATTTATCGGCTTGGGGCTGATGGTTCTGTTCGGGCTATTATTTTTCATCGCATCCAGTTCGGCCATGGCGATGATGGCCACGAGCAGCCTTGGCGGCGCTTTGGGCGGAATGATATTCATTATTTATGGGATCCTGATGATCGTCTTGGCGGCAATATATATCTATCCAGTCTATTGCCTCTACCGGTTTTCGACACGCTCCCAGTTGGCCGTCATATCGGACGACTCGCTGACGATGACCGAATCGCTCGGCTGGCTGAAGAAATACTATAAGTTCGTCGGCATCATGACCATCATCGTACTGTCGATCTATGCGCTGGCTATCCTCTTCTTCATCATCGGAGGTATCGCATCGGCGTTCTGAGAATATTTTCCGAGTTTGAGAGTTTGTTTAAAAATATTTCGGGGAAATTTCTGTTCTATTTTTCGATGATTTTGTTCTGCCGGTCTTCCGCGCATAGCGGGCTATGTAAGGAGGGAGCGGCAGGACAAAAACGCGGAAAAGAGAACGGAAAGTTCTCGAAATATAAAAACTTAAACAACTCGGATATAGCACATTAATTTTAATATTTTTAAACAAGCTCTCAAACAAAACACCCGGTTGAGGCATTTCTCAACCGGGTGTTTTTGAGTTGGGGTGTGTTAACACACCCCAAAGGTCATCAGTTCAACGCGGCCCGCTCTGCCTCGGTGTAGGGCGCAAAATCTATCTGCTTTGTCATTTTCTTATTTTTAGTTAAATCATGTCACCCTGAGCGAAGTGAAGGGTCTCGGCGATACTGCCATGTCAGTCTTTTTTAGATGCTTCGACTTCGCTCAGCATGACAGGAGATGTAGAGATGGTTACCTTCGGCTTACTCCTCACGGCTCGGCGGAGGTTGCAC
>BNXD01000165.1 GCA_025999315.1 Bacteroidia bacterium
ACTTCACTGCGTTGCAAAAAGACGGACTGGGCTCGGCCACCGTGAAAGCCGACCGTCAGATATTCAGCTCGACGACAGCAAGTAACAATCTCGCTTCGGATTATACTTCGCTCACCGCCTCGGTTGACCTGGCGACTAAAAATCCTCATAGATTTTTGACCGGAACAACCAATGCCTATCACTGGGTCTCCAACACGCCGGCCAACCAGTTCCGCGGGCTGTGGGGCAGCCCGACGACCACCCTCAACGACAACGAGGCCGGAGCAGGCGCTCTCAAATCGATCTATGACCCGTGTCCTGTCGGATGGCAACTCTGGACGAATGCCGCCGTCAAGGCTATTGTAGACAACTGGAGCGGAGGAGCCACCATAGCGTCCAACCAGTACGGCATCGAGATGAACGGCTATTTCTTCCCGCTCAACGGCGGAGTTATGAATGCCGGCGGCGGTTTGCCCAATTATATCAACCCGTTAGCTAATGGAATTTCCAGTGTCGGCTATATGACTTCCGTCTCAAATACTTACGCCGGCAATTATACGAGTGCCTTTCTGTGGACTATGAACAGATACTCCGCCACTACTACTTACGATCCTGCAACTCTGTCGGTTAGCTCCACGCTGACGGGCACCACCGGGCCAGGTAATTGGGGCCAAAAACCCAGCAACGTCCGTTGCATGAAAGAGTAAGATCGTTAATATCACACCGGGTTCATGTCATGCTGAGCGAAAAAGATGTCATGCTGAGCGAAACGCAACGCAGTGGAGCGCAGTCGAAGCATCACTGCCCCGCATGTCATGATGAATGAAGTCGAAGGGGTCTGCCAATTTATCTGTCAGGTAAAAACGGCAGACCCTTCGCTTCTTTCAGGGCGACAATGAATGGACGCTCTTCCATGTCATGCTGAGCGCAGTCGAAGCATCTCAAAAAGACCGGTTCAACAGCATTGCCGAGACCATTCGTTTCGTTCAGTATGACGTAATTATAACTAACCCGTTGTGCAATTTAACGGTTGGTTTAAAAACGTCATATCGTTACAGGATAGACCGTTTGTTTTTGCGTTGTTTTAGGGTCTTTTCAGCCGCTTGCCGCTGGGGCTTCGCTACTTTTTGGCGGCAAAAAGTAGCACAAAAACCGCCCGGCTGTTCGCCTCGGCTACTCGCCTGGAGAAAACTGAGCTACGACGCCAAATCTCCGACTTTTAGTCCCCATTAGGGGCCTAACGTCGTCAAACAAGTGGCGTCGCCGGGCGCTCAATTTCCTCCGCTCGCTTAACGCCTCGGCTCAATGCCGGGGATGTTTCGCCGCTACGCGGCGATCAGGAAAGCGCGAAGCTAAGGCCGCCATTGCGAGGAGGCGTAAAGCGAGGCGCGTGGGTCGCGAGCGTCAAGCGACGAGGGTTAAGGAACCCGAGGAGTAGCGAGCGACAGCGCCGAGTAGCACCGCAGCACCGGCGGCGATTTTTGGTCCTTTTTATAAAAAAAGGACCGCCCCGCGCGTAGCGGACTCAATAGGCCCTTCGATCTCTTCGTTCCGCTCAGGGTGGCATAATGTAAAAAGTGGAAAGAGAGATGTCATGCTGAGCGCAGTCGAAGCAACTCAAAAAGATAGGTTCAACAGCCTTGCCGAGACCCTTCGACAAGCTCAGGGTGACATAAACAATGAAGAAGAGAGAAGAGAGATGTCATGCTGAGCGAAGCGCAACGCAGTGAAGC
>BNXD01000166.1 GCA_025999315.1 Bacteroidia bacterium
AAACAACTAAACAAAGATAAGCAAATTTATCATTCCCGGAAATAGCTCAGGAAGTAGAGCACAACCTTGCCCCAGGGACGGCGCACAGCCCCAACCTTGGCAAGAAACAAAAAACATACTGCGGAAATAGCTCAGTTGGTAGAGCACAACCTTGCCAAGGTTGGGGTCGCGAGTTCGAGTCTCGTTTTCCGCTCACAGCAAAAACACTCACAGCAATGTGGGTGTTTTTGCTTTTCAGCGAGTTACGTCCCGTGCATGGTGCTTGTGCGGGGCGTCTTTTGTTGGAGTGGCTGGTTGAGGAAAAGGGCGGGATTTGCTCTTTTGAGGGCTAAAATCGGCCTCTGAGAGCAAAATGTTTTACATGATGTTTTACATAAAGCATTTGGGCTGAATGTCTGCGTAACAGACAAAAGCCATGAATATCAATGTTGTATGCAGAAAAGACGTCATTTATCAAAACAATGTATCACCATTGTTCCTCCGTTTTACTCATAATCGCAAAAGCAAATACGTCAGCCTCTGTATTTCAATCAATCCCCGACATTGGGACAACGAACGTAAAACGGTTTCGGAAGAGTGTCCCGATTACCAAGTGATACGCTATCGAATCGAAGAACAGCTAAAGGAGCAGACAAGCCGCATATTATCCGAGTATCAACGCATCATAAAAAACATACAGCCAAAATTCTTGCTGTTTTACCAATAATTGGTAACTTTGAGGAAAATTGATGGTCATGAGAAAGAACACATCTATCGCACTCGGAGATTATTTCGAGCGATTTGTCGAGAGCAGAATCTCGCAGGGACGGTATAAAAATGCCAGCGAGGTGATTCGTTCCGGGTTGCGACTGCTGGAGGAGGAGGAGAACAGGATAGCCGCCTTGAGAGTTGCCATTCGGGAGGGGTTGGACAGTGGCGTGGCAACAGGCTTCAATCCGAAAGCGCATCTGAAATCCCTAAAGGCAGGAAGACGTGGCTAAGTATCGTTTCACCAACAAGGCTGTTGAAGATTTGTCCGACATCTGGAATTACACGGTAGAAACATGGTCTGAGAGGCAGGCTGACCTGTATTATGAAATGATTATCTGCACGTGTCAGGATATTGCCGACAATCCCTCGTCTGGCAGGAGTTACGAGGAAATCGCAGAAGATATTTACGGATTGAGAGCTGGCAAACACGTGATTTTCTACCGGATAATATCACCCGACACGATAGAGGTCATAAGGATTCTGCACAGCTGCATGGACTTGAAAAACAGAATAAGGGAATAGACGGCTAAGACGTTGGTTTTTATGTAAATAATCTAAATCTTGCCGCTATGAAAGAGACGAGTTAATGTAAAACACGCAAAAAGCGATTGTTGCAGGTCATTAAACAGCTAATAATCCATCAGTTAAACTAACAGGACAGGCAATTCTGACCGAATGAAATGTCATACATAATGTGTTACATAATGGCTCGGAGCAGGGCGTTTTCATGCTATTAGCGACACGTAAAATGGACTATACCAACATTCTGCAGAAATAGCTCAGCAACATAGAGCACAACCTTGCCCCAAGGACGGCGCACAGCCCCCAACCTTGGCAAGGCGGCAAAAAAAGAGGGTAACAGACACACACATACTGCGGAAATAGCTCAGGAAGTAGAGCACAACCTTGCCCCAGGGACGGCGCACAGCCCCCAACCT
>BNXD01000167.1 GCA_025999315.1 Bacteroidia bacterium
GTTGAGCGTCTTTGCGCTTCTCGATGGTCTCCACATTGGCCCACAACTGAGCCGGGTCCGATGCCCAAGCCGGAGCGTTGTCGGGGGCAAGCGTCAGCGAGCCAGACACGCCACCCTTGCGGCTGAAATCATGGCGCAGGCCGGTGCGAGGATCTTCCAACGCAACGCCAAGGCGATAGGCAGCAGCAGCAACGGACGAACGTCCTTCGCTGCGCTTTATCACCTGTGCGTGGAGGTGGAAGATTGCCATGTTTTGCTGTTGCTCCTGTTGTGGTTTTTGCTTTGCTCTTAGCCCCGCAGGGCGCACACATCGCGAAGCGATGTATAAGTGCGCTATTGCTGGTGCTTCGCTTCGCTCTGCGCAATAGATTTTGGGCTGCTCGCTTCGCTCGCTTGCGCCCCTCTTTCATTCAAGCAGGCTTTGCGATTTCGTCAATGCAGTCTTGCCAGCGTCGGATTTTTTGTTACTCGTTAGGGAACATCACAACGAGGAAAAAAATCCATGACGACTAAAACACCAAGCCAACGCATTGCCCTGCTCGAAGCGAAGTTAGCAAGAGCCAAGGCCGACGAACGCAAGCAACGAACACGGCGGCTCATCGAAGTAGGCGCAATGCTGGAACCACCCGGCGACCGGGTAGCCGCTCTGACCGCTGAGCAACGGAAATATTTCATCAGTCGAGTGCTGGCCAACTGGGAAGCCTTGATGGGAACCAAGGGGAACAATCAGCACCAGGGCGATGCGTAAGCAGTGCCCTAGTGCGTCCTGCAGCCGCCATTTTTCGTGATGCGCCCGATTTTGGTTTGCCTACACCCAAAAGCGGGTATGGCTTTCCTCAACCCCGGAAAAGCCCCCTTCGGGGCTGGGGGAGGGGGTAAGGTTTTCCCTACACCGGGGGACCCCCAAGAGCGCTCTATACCGGATATGGTTCAATGCCTACTTGACAACCTGAACGGATGAGTTAGGTTGGGAGAAGGCCAAAAAAAACCCCGCAACGCTGGCAGGCGTCCGGGGCTATGGCGTCACCTGTTAGAGAGGTTCCGCATGTCACCACCCTACCAACCCGCCCTGTTTGAGTCCAGCCTTCCAAAATGGCTGGCCTGCACCGATGAACTGGCTGCCGGCATCCAGCACCACCCACGCCAGAAGGCCCTCAAACGTGCCTACATCGACCCCAACCCCTCGGCGCTGGTTTGGGCCATGGTGTTCGACGTGGACCGCCCAGAGGCCGCTACAGCGTGGCAGGATGCCCCTACGGAGTGCCCTCGGCCCAACTGGGTCACCCAGAACCCCCGGAACGGTCATGCGCATCTGGGCTACGTGCTGGCCTCTCCGGTGTCCAGGACACTGAAAGCACGGGCGACCCCTCAACGGTTCTTGGCTCGCATTCAGCACGGCCTGACCATGGCCCTCGATGCGGACAGGGCCTACACCCACCGGCTGACCAAGACCCCCGACCATCCCACCTGGCGCACATTTTGGGAGCGCCCTGACCCCTACGAGCTGGGGGAGTTACGTGACTACCTTGGCGACCGTCTGCCGCTGCGTATCGCACGACTGGAAGCGGTGGGGGAGGGGAGGAACGTCACGCTGTTCGATGGCCTGCGGAAGTGGGCATATCGAGCACGGTTGGGCTACTCGGATTGGCACCTGTGGGAGCGTGCTTGTCGCTCCCACGCTGACGCC
>BNXD01000168.1 GCA_025999315.1 Bacteroidia bacterium
ACCGTCCGGAACGCCGAGCAACGCCACGAGCAGCGAGCGCTGAACGGCCGGGTCGATCACCGTCTGGGTTGGAGGCATCTCGCTGAGCGACAGCTCCAGAGCAGGATCGGTGATGCGATACTCGAAACGTATCTCTTCGGCGAACCGTTCGTAAATCTCCACGAGCGTCTTCACCTTTTTGACGGGCACGCCCACGATGCAGTATGATTCGCGCGGAATGGCGTTGTGCTTGTCCCCTCCATCGAAATAACTGAGCGCCAGTTCGGTATGTTGTTCGATCTGCGTCAGCAGACGCGCCAGGATACGATTGGCGTTGCCGCGCCCCTTTTCGATGTCGCAGCCCGAGTGGCCCCCCTTGAGACCCGATACGTCGATGCGGAAGAAGACATGGCCGCGGGGTGTCTCGATCTCGTCGTATTGAAATGTGGCGGAGGTGGTTACCCCTCCGGCGCACCCGATAAACAACTCGCCCTCCTCCTCCGAGTCGAGGTTGATCAGATAGCTGCCCTTGATCATGTCGCCGCCCATGTTTGCCGCCCCGGTGAGGCCCGTCTCTTCGTCGACCGTGAAGAGCGCCTCGATGGCCGGCAGCTGATCCTCAGACTCCAGCACGGCCAGCGCCGCCGCCATGCCTATGCCGTCGTCGGCGCCCAGCGTAGTCCCCTCGGCGCGTACCCAACCGTTGTCGACCAGTGTCCTGATGGGGTCCTTGTCGAAGTCGAAGGCTACGTTGGCGTTCTTCTCGGTCACCATGTCCATGTGGCTCTGCAACACGACCACAGGCGCTCCCTCGCGCGAGGGAGCGGCGGGACGAAAGATGACCACATTGCCTGCGCCGTCGCGTTTGTGGGGCAGCGAGTGGCTTTTGGCAAAGTCGATGAGGAACCGGGCGATCTTCTCCTCCTTTTTCGAGGGGCGCGGGATGCGGGTTATGGCGTCGAAATTGCGCCACACCCCCTCGGGCTTCAGTTGTGATATGTCGGACATGATGTCGGGGAATTTTTGTAAAGTTAACACATTTTACGTTACTTTGCAACATAAGGGTTATAGATAAAGGGTTTCATATATGCCGAGAATCGGGCACGGATACGACGTACATGCGCTGGACGAGGGGTTGCCGCTGGTGCTGGGGGGGGTTAGGATCCCTCACCGGAAGGGATGCGTGGCCCATTCCGACGGTGATGTGCCGGTTCATGCGCTGTGCGACGCACTGTTGGGGGCCGTCGCCCTGGGCGACATCGGAGTTCACTTTCCCGACAGCGACCCACGTTACAGGGGCATAGACAGCCTCGAGTTGTTGCGCCATGTGGCCGGATTGCTCGGCCGCGAGGGTTACTCGGTGTGCAATGTCGACCTGACCATCGCGGCCGAGCAGCCACGCATAGGTCCCTACGTCGATCTGATGCGCGAGAGGATCGCCTCGGCGCTGGGCGTCGGGGTGGGGGAGGTCTCCGTCAAGGCGACCACCACCGAGCGGCTCGGCTTTGTCGGACGCGAGGAGGGCATTGCCGCCTGGGCCGTCGCCCTTGTCGAGCGACAAACTCCGGTCGCGGAGAAAATTTAGACGGGACCACGCTATTTATCGATTTTATCGTTATATTTGTTGTCGTAAACTCTGCAAAGGGAAGAAAAGACGACGATGGAGCCTAAAAAGAGCCCGGGCGCAGACCT
>BNXD01000169.1 GCA_025999315.1 Bacteroidia bacterium
CTGCCGCGCGAGAAGTAGATGCGCTCGAACGAACATGCCGAGAAGCGTTTGGGCTCGAGTATCTGCTCGAAACGCACCCCGTCGGACGAGGCGATCGCCGCCTGTCCCGGAGCTATCTCGCGGATGGCCTCGAGGGGGGCGTTGAAGGCGGTCTGCAGCACGGGCCGTTCCGAGGCGATGGCGATCACCTCACTGTCGGCATAGACAAAGGCGGTGCGGATGCCCCACGGGTCGCGCAGGGTGAAACTCTCGCCCGCGCCGAGCGCCCCGCAGATGACATAACCCCCGTCCCAGGCGGGGCTCACGCTGCGCAGTACGGCGGCGGTGTCGATCGTGCCGTTGTTGCTCAGCCAGCAGGCGTCTACCGTCTCGCCGATCTGCTCGAGGATGAGGAACGTGTCGGCCGAGCTGCGCGGATGTTGTCCCGAACGGGCCATGCGATCGAGCATCCCCTCGACGTTCGTCAGGTTGAAGTTGCCGCACAGGGCCAGATTGCGCGCCATGTAGGTGCTGCGCCGCAGGAACGGATGGACGAACGAGATGCCCGAGCGTCCGGTGGTGCTGTAGCGCAGATGGCCCATATATATGGAACCGGCAAAGGGCTCGCCGCCCTCTTTGGTCGCCGTGGCCCGCTGCCGTTCGATCTGCGAGAAGACCTTTGGGATGGCGTCGCTGCCTTCGGCCCTCTCGCGGAACATGAATTCGTGGCCAGACGGCCGTCCCGGATCGATGCACACCACCCCGGCGCCCTCCTGGCCGCGGTTGTGCTGCTTCTGCATCAGCAGGTAGAGTTTGCTCAGGGCGTATCCCTTGCCGTAACGCGCGTCGAAATGTTCGCGTCCCTTGCGCAGGACGATCAGCGCTATGCCGCATTCGTGTTTGATCTGCTCCATCTTTGTTTGAAACGCAACAGGGTTGCAATTATTCTTTAATGGTTGCACAAAAATAGAATAATAATTGCATATCCCCATAGGCGGTCGTGATGTGTGGAAGGATAGTAAAGGAAGGGCTGGTTCGATTTGGATGATTTTTTTTGCCCGGTTGGTTGCGAAATGTGATTTTTAGCGACGTTTTTGTTGCAAAAAGAAAGTTGCCATGTTTTATAAATTAATTTTTCGGTGCAAATTGTTGCCCCGCGGGGGGCGATTGTCTACTTTTGTATCGCAAAGGAGGATGAAAAGATGGCATTGATCAATTCGCAATTTCTGAAAGTATCGCAGGATGCCGTCGCCAGGGAGACGGAGGGTCGCATCAGGCAATTCTCCGTGACCACTCCCGGCATCGAACCCATCGGGCTCGACAGTGGCGAGGTGGTGCTCCCCCTGCCCCGAAGTGCAGTGGAGGCGATGCAGGCCAGTGTGGAGGAGCTCAGCCACCGCAGCACCTTCAAGGGGCGCGGGCCCGAGCGGGGATACTCCTTTCTGATCGACGCCATAGTGAAGGACTACTCCAAAAGTTACGGCATCCGTCTGGCCGAGGATGAGATATTCATCAGCGAGGGGACCAAGGAGGATGTGGCCAGCATAGGCGACATACTGTGCCGCGACAACCGCATCGGGGTGATCGATCCGATCTTTCAGACCTACATCGAGTCGAACGTGATAGGTTACCGGGCCGGCATACTGGAGAAGGACAAGCATTGGAGCAACATCATAT
>BNXD01000170.1 GCA_025999315.1 Bacteroidia bacterium
TATGCCCAGTTGCCACCCAGAAAGAACAGATTGTAGAACATGAACGCTACGATAAACACCCAGCTGTACTCGCCGGACAAAATATCGAAAAACCCGGCAGGGGCCTTGTCCAGAAAATTGCCCACCCCGCCGATCCTCTCCAGCGCCAGCGGAATGACGATTATCACAGCCGCAAGCAGTATCAGAAACTGCAGCACGTCCGTCACCACGACAGCCCTCAGGCCGCCTATGCTGACATACAGTATGCAGAAAACTCCCAGCAGCAGAATGCTTGCCTGCAGGGGGAGACCGGTCGAGACCTCGATTATCTTGGCTATCGGATAGAGGAACGCCCCGGTGGTGAACAGCGAGATGAACAGAAAGATATAGGTGTATATCTTCTGCGTTCCGGCGCCAAAACGTTTTGTTATATATTCGGCTGCCGTCAGACATCCCGTGCGGTTCCAGCGTGGAGCAATGGCTGCTCCGACGGCAAAACCGGCCAGGGCCATCGTCAACTGGATCGTTACGGCCACCCACCCCAGAGAGTAGGCGATCGATCCCCATACCACGAATGTTCCGGCCGAGAAAAATCCCATGAACAGCGACAGCCCGCTGATCCACCAGGGCACATTGCCGCCGCCGGCGAAGAACCCTTTCATGTTCTTGCCTGTCGAGGAGAACGACATGCCGGCAGCCATGACCCCGACCACAAAGATCAGGATGGTGATGTAATCGAGTTTTCCCATCTCTTTTTTCTTAACCTTTAACAAAGATATATCGTGCAGATCGTTTCCCCGACCCGATGGCCCGACAATTTTTGCGGGAACGATGTCGGGAACGATTCCGATTTATGCAACCGCTCCCGATGCCGTCCTGTGGTGAAATAAATAATGCGGATCAGTTAGTTTAAACTCCAAATGTCATGCCGAGCGAAGTCGAAGCATCTCATGCAGCCTTGCCGAGACCCTTCGACTGCGCTTATGCTCCGCTCAGGGTGACATGAAAGGAAGTTTTTTTCATGTCATGCCGAGCGAAGTCGAAGCACTCATGCAGCATTGCCGAGACCCTTCGACTGCGCTTATGCTCCGCTCAGGGTGACACATGAAAGGAAGTTTTTTTCATGTCATGCCGAGCGAAGTCGAAGCATCTCATGCAGCATTGCCGAGACCCTTCGATCTCTTCGTTTCGCTTGAGGGTAACATAACATGAAAATTGATTAAGCGATAGCGCAATGTTTCGATAAATTCACTAAATTGCAAACATAAAAAACTCGTCATGCAAAAGTATGCTACGATCAAGGACATCGCTCAGGCTTTAGGCATATCCAAGTCGACAGTTTCGCGTGCGCTCGCCGATCGCTTCGACGTCAAGCCCGAAACCCGTGAGGCGGTTCTGTCCATGGCCCGGAATATGAACTACAAACCCAATCCATATGCGCTGAATCTGATCAATCGCCGCACCAAGGTCGTCGGGGTGGTGGTGCCCGAATTTCTCAACTCTTTCTTTCCCCGCATAATCATTCAGATACAGGAGGTCTTCGAGAAAGAGGGGTTCAACGTGCTGATCACCCAGTCGAACAACTCACCCGAGATCGAACGCAAAAACCTTAAGATGCTCGAAGAGAGCATGGTCGAGGGTATGTTGATCTCGGT
>BNXD01000171.1 GCA_025999315.1 Bacteroidia bacterium
CCTGTTCTGCATGTGGCCGGAGATCATGTCGGCACGACGCTCAAATATATGGAAACCGACAGCTGGGAGTGCGGCGGAATGAACTGGACGAGCGATTTCCCCGATCAGTTCAAGTCATACTGCGGATATGATCTGCTGAAGTATTTGCCTGTGATCGGAGGATATGTGGTGGAGAATATCGACGTGTCGAACGCTTTTCTGGCCGATTTCAGAAAAACGATAGGCGAGCTGGTCGCGGTCAATCATTACGGACAGTTCGCGAGCCATGCCCGCAAATACAATATGGGCATACAGCCCGAATCGGCAGGGCCTCACGCAGGACCGCTCGACGGAATAAAGAATTACGGGTTGAGCGATATTGTGATGAGTGAATTCTGGTCGCCCTCGCCGCACCGCCCCGCTCCCCAAAATCGGTTCTTTTTGAAACAGGCCTCTTCTGCGGCGCATATTTATGGCAAAAGGATCGTCGGAGCAGAATCATTCACCACCATCGGCCCGCACTGGAACGACGAGTTGTGGCGCGATCAGAAATCTTCGTTCGACCATGAGATTTGCGCGGGACTCAACCGTCTGTATTTCCACACGTTCACCAGCTCTCCCAGGGAGATGGGGCTTCCCGGTCAGGAATATTTCGCCGGAACGCACGTAAACCCGCGGCTTACGTGGTGGAACGAGTCGGGGCCGTTTATCGATTATCTTCACCGTACTCAGTTCATCGTTCAGAATGGACGATTTGTCGCCGATGTCCTTTATTACTACGGAGACCATGTGCCTAATGTTTTTCCTTTCAAACATTCCGACCCGGCCGGCGCCATGCCCGGTTTCGATTATGACGCGACCAACGAGGATATACTTTTGGAGCTTAAAGTGAAAAAGGGTAAAATATATGTTCCGAGCGGTATCGGATACGAAGTTTTAGTTCTTCCCGACCATAAGGTGTTATCGCTCAAAGCGCTGGAAAAAGTCGAAGAACTTCTAAAGAATGGCGCCCGCGTTATCGGATACAAGCCGGAACGCCTTGTAAGTTTGTCGGGAGGGGAAAAGGCCCAGGGCCGGTTCCATCAGCTTGCAGATAAGATATGGGGCCCCGCATCGAAAAAAGGAGAAAAGAACTATGGCAAAGGTTCCATAGCATGGGGCGTTTCGGCTCGCGATCATCTTTCAGGTAAAGGGATAAAGTCGGATTTTAGGGTCGCGAATAACGACAATACAAGCAGTTACGACTATATTCACTATGTCGTGGCGGGAAAAGAGGTCTACTTTGTAACTAACCAGACCGAGGAGAGGAGAGATATGAATTGCACTTTCCGTATCTCCGGTTTCAAGCCTGAATTATGGGACGCTCTTTCAGGTACGACAAGGGCGGCCGACGCTTTTATGCAAAAAGAAGGGATGACCACCGTGCCGTTGACACTGGAGCCTTACGGCTCTGTTTTTGTCGTCTTTAATGAGCAGATCGGCAGAGACCGGCAGGGAACGGCAGCGAAAAATTATCCCGATTATGTAGCTGTGAAAGATATAACCGGCCCGTGGACCGTCAATTTCGATCCCGCATGGGGAGGACCCAAATCGGTCGAATTTGCCGAGCTGACAGACTGGAGCAGGCATTCCGACGAGGGCATAAAATATTATT
>BNXD01000172.1 GCA_025999315.1 Bacteroidia bacterium
CTCGCACCTCGGCAGAGTTTCAAGCGAGCTTGACTCTGCCCTCGGTTTGTCGTCGGTTGCGGCCCTTCGCCCAAAAAGCGCAGAGTGTGGCTGCGGCTGGGCCGGCCTCTGCGAGGCCGAAGAAAAAGTTGAAAATAAATGCTTTATAACAATATACTTTTCAATGCACCTTTTCGCAGAAATAATTTTCAACTGTTAATTCGCACTATTAATTATTATATAAATTTATGAAAAAGGTCGGTTTCCTGCTTGTCGTCGTATCTGCCCTGGCGTTGGCTTCGTGCGGTACGACCGGTAACGCACACTTGGCTTCGGCCACCACCAAGGCCCTGCAGGCCTTCACCCTCTCCGACGCTCAGATCGTCGACTACACCAAACAGTTCATCGACGAGAGCGACAGGACCAACACCGTAGCTCCGGCCAACAGCCCCTACACCGTCCGTCTCAACAACCTGCTCAAGGGGGTCGACACCCAGGGGCTGAACTTCAAGGTTTACGTTACCAAGGATGTCAACGCTTTTGCATGCGCCGACGGCAGCGTGCGGGTCTACGCCGGTCTGATGGACCTGATGACCGACCAGGAGGTGCTCGGCGTGCTGGGCCACGAGATCGGCCACTACAAATGCAAACACACCAAGGAGGCGTTCAAACACGCCCTGATGGTCTCGGCGGCCCGCGATGCGATAGGCGCCTCGAGCGCTACCATAGCCACCCTCACCGATTCGCAGCTGGGCGACATCGGCGAATCGTTCCTCAGCGCCAAATTCTCGCGCAAGGAGGAGACCGAGGCCGACAACTTCGGCTACGATTTTCTGAAGAGCAACAAGGTCAACCCCTGGGCGCTGGCCATGGCTTTCGAGAAGCTGGAGAGCCTCGAGCAAGGCTCGGGAGCCACCGCAAGCAGCATCCAGAAGCTTTTCGCGTCGCATCCCGACACCTCCGATCGCGTCAAGAACATCTCGGCCCGCGCCACGGCCGACGGCTACACCCGCCCGGCGAAGTAGCTTGACCGCAAACAAACCGTTCGGGGAGCGACGATCACTGTGATCGTCGCTCCCCGAACGGTTTGTTATCCATAGTGCAGATGTCGTTTTTGTTTTTCGGCCTCGGAGAGGCCGGCAGCCCGCAGCCACACTCTGCGCTTATTGGGCGGAGGGCTGCCATTCTTTCGCCTTTGGCTCAGAAAGACATCCCGCCGCCGGCTGCGGGCCGCCTTGATCGCGCCAACTCTTCGCTTGAGATGACTATTTCTAACCAACGTTTAAAAGCACAACGGGATAAGGTTGAGCGTTAAACGCCATTTCGAGCCCGGCAGTTGTTTTCAGGTCTGCCTCCAAGAGGTATGGGTAGAGAGTGATACGCCTGATCTACTGTCGTTTGTGGCGGAAAAAATCGCGCATCAGCGCCGCGCACTCCTCCGCCAGCAGTCCACCCTCGACCATGGTTTTGGGGTGCATCATCCCTTGTCCGAAACGCAGGTAACCCGCCTTGGGATCGTCCGCGCCGTAGACCACCCGCCCCACCTGACTCCAAAAGAGCGCCCCGGCGCACATTGGGCAGGGCTCCA
>BNXD01000173.1 GCA_025999315.1 Bacteroidia bacterium
ATAGTCTTCACGAGCCAGCCGTAGAATGTATCAGTAAAGGAAAAGAACACAAGAAATATGAGTTTGGCAATAAAGTATCCATTCTTTGTACACAAACTACAGGAGTGATTGTTGGGGCAATGAGTTTTCGCAATCCTTACGATGGACACACCCTGGATGATGCACTGGAACAATACGAACGTTTGGTGGGTAAACAGGCAAAAACGGTAACAGCCGACAGGGGATACAAAGGGAAAAGCAAGGTTAAGGAGAGCATTATTCAAGTACCAAAACCATTCAGCAAGAAAATAAGCAAGTACCGGCAAAACAAACTCAGAAAACACTTCCGGCGCAGAGCAGCCGTAGAGCCAACCATCGGACATGTGAAATCAGATCGCAGACTGGGACGTAATTTCTACAAAGGAATAACAGGCGACAGCATCAATGTCATGCTTGCTGCCGCCGCTTATAACTTCAAAAGGATGATCAACAAATGGAAATCATCTTTTGACCTGTTTCTTAGAGAGTTCTTTTACCATTTCTCCCGACTTAAATTACATTTACTTGCCGATTTGAAAACTTTTTAAGGGACGACTATTTATATGTCGGATTTATTGTGCGTATTTAACAAAAAAGAATTAGATGGGTCATTTCCTATAAACTGATTATCTCTCCGTATAAAAGGAGTATCTGTTTTATCTGCTGCACTTCGAGCGGATCGAACAGACGGAGTTACAGAGAGTTTTGCGCGAGGTTCTGTGTGGCGAAGATGTTTTTTCCATGCCGACAGTTCAGATAGTTCAACAGCAGACCGGCAGAGGCGAAAGCGCGGTGGAATTGTTGCAGGGCGGCGACCGGTCGGCGCAGTCGGAGTTGGGTGTTATGCCTTACGGCGAATTTCTCAAACGGCTGAACCGGCAAACCGATTTGCCGCTCAGTCTTTTGCATCGCAGCATAGCCGAGGCGAGAGATGGCATGGATACGCCGCACCGTCTGTTCAATATCGCCTCGCTTGCGAAGATCGTCAAGGCGTTCGAGATGAAATTCGCCGAACTTTTCGCCCAACGGTTCTCATATCGGGCGCTCGACTTCACCGCCCGAACGAACATATTTGCCGACGATGGCCAATTCGTGGCCGAATTGGCGCAGGGACTGGTCGGCACGGAAGAGGCGCGGGACATCACGCGCGACAAATCGACGCATCTGTATGACAGATACCTCTATGATTCCGAACCGGAACACGAGATATTGCGGGTCGATCCGCCTGCAAAAGTGGTGGTTTATGGCAAGTTGCCCCGGCGCAGCGTCATGCTGCCGACCTACACCGGCGGCACGACAAGCCCCGATTTCGTCTATGCGATTCGCCGCGAGAGCCCGGACGATATTGCCCTGCACTTTGTGGTCGAAACCAAAAGCGACAATCCCCGGCTGTCGGATATTCGAGCCGTCGAAGCGCAACGCAAAGCTTTCGAGCAGATCGCCGGCAACATTCACTGGAAAATGGAAACCGATGCGGCAGAGTTTGAACGGGATTTGAACGAGTTGGTAAACCGGCCGTGCGCGGGG
>BNXD01000174.1 GCA_025999315.1 Bacteroidia bacterium
GCATCGAGATCCGCGACTTGCCGGTGGGGATGTTATAGTAGACCTTCACCGGCTTGGCGCTGAGCGGCGCATAGGAGTCGAACGTTACCACCCCCTGCTTGCCCTTGAAATGTTCGGGTTCGGGGCCGACGTTATCCTCACTCTTCCAGCACCCTGCAAGAGAACCTCCAAGCAGCGCGACCGACAACAGCCATTTTAGCTTTATCATATCCGTAAATTTTTCGACACGGCACAGAGGTCAGAAGACAATATGTGCGATAAATTCGGCAACGACCATTTTGTTGTGAGAGCTCATGTCGGGATGGTCCTGATACGAACCGAGCAGCTGCAGTTTGAGGCGGTTGTCGATCACATAACGCGCCACACCCAGTGTGAAGGCCGACGTGGCAGGCATAAGCGTCTGACGGTCTTTCCATTCGGGAACTACAGCGCTGTAGCGGAAATCCACCGCCCAGTTGCTCGGCAGCAGGTAGCCCGCCTGCACGGTGTATCCGCTACCCAGACAGAGGTAGTCGGCGATCTCGCGCGGGCGCAGCTTCGAACTCGGCGAGGGGAGGAGATAGAGCTTCTGCAAATCGTCGGCCGTGGCGTTGATATACTCGGCCAGCAGGGTCAGACCGCGGTATTTGATCATTGCGTCGACAGAGATCTTTTGGTAGCCGGGGTAGGCTGTCTTGCCATCGAGATTGTACATCGTGAACTCACCCTGGCCCTCGCCGTTGCGGGCGCTCGCCCCGTTGTTGTAGCTGTATGTGGCGCCGATGACCGCCTTAACTTTTTTCTCGCGGGCAAAGTCGACATCTGTCAGCTCGTTGCCCGTTGCAAAGAACCCGAGGGGGTAGAAACTCACGCGACCGCTATATTTCAATCCACCCTGATCATAGCTGGCGGAGTTCGAGCCGAAAGCGTTGCGTCCGTCGCCGCTGGTCGCTGCCAGCCCGAGGTCGAAACCGAGCGTACCCACCGGCAGGCGGCTCTCGGCGAAGAGGCCGAACTCGCGCCCCGAGGCAAAAAATACGCCATCGCTAAGGCTGCGATCGCCCAGAGCAAGAGCGCAGTCGTCCATCGACATCGAGAGCGGCCCCGAGAAGGATTGTTTTTGCCCGACGGTGAGGTTGAGCCACTTGACGGGACGGTAGCCGATCCATGCGTCGAGCAGCGGATAGGAGTCGACGTAGTTCATCCTGAGCATGAAGCTGAGCCGTTGGTTGTAGAAGTCGCCTCCGAGCGAGAAGTAGGCCCGTTTGATGCCGCCGGTGAATGTCTCGCCCTCGTCCTTGATCGAGCGAAACAGCAGGTCGGACTGTGCGTAGCCTCCCAGACGGATGTTATGGGCGCCGTTTTCAAACGAAATGTTCAGCCCCTTGCCCAAATCAAAACGGATGTCGCTGGTGCGCTGTCCCCACGCCGCCGACAGGCAGAGGACAAAAGCTGTGATCAGAGAGAATCTTTTCATTGTTTTATGTTTTTTACTTATTTATGCAAATTAAGGGTTCAAATTTACCATGTCATGCAGAGCGAAGTCGGACCATCTCA
>BNXD01000175.1 GCA_025999315.1 Bacteroidia bacterium
GAGTTTCTGAATCCGTCCTGCGAATCGATAACTAATATTCTTGACATAGATGCCCCCTACTGAAAAATTGACTTTCAAAATCATCACAATTTGCTTTTCCAAGAATATTAAGGTAACTTTGCCAGTTGTAACCCGGAAAAATCACCGTTATCTTGCTACAAATATATTCATTAGTTGAAAGAAAACAACAGCACATATCCCGTCCCGAGCGTCCCATACGACAACTTTTCTTTCACCTTCACCTTTCAATCATGAAAAAAACAATTCTTACAGTTTTGGCAGTAGCGGCCGCCTCGATTGTCGCTGCTCAGCAACCGGCGCAACCTGTGGCGGTTCTGGCCACGGATGCAGCCATCCGCAACATCATCGTACTTAACAAGCCCAACCTCCAGCGCGGTGAGACGATCATGCAGGCGCTGGCCAAACGTCAGTCGACCAGGCAGTTCTCGGATCGTGAACTTACGGGGGCCGATCTTTCGGACCTGCTGTGGGCGGCCGATGGCATCAACCGTCCCGAGAAGGGGTTGCGCACGGCACCCAGCTCGCGCAACCGCCAGGATATTTACATCTATATCAGCCGCGCCGATGGCAGCTACCTCTACAATCCCAAGGATCATAACCTCGAGAAGGTGAGCGATACAGATTGCCGTGGCGACAAGCTGGCCCCCATTCACCTGTTCATCGTGGCCGACACCGACGACACCTCGACGGGCATCGACGCCGGCATAGTCTCGCAAAACGTCTCGCTGTTCTGCTCGGGGGTAGGCCTGGCAACGGTCTGTCGTACAAGCATGAACAGGAAAGAGGTCGCCGAAGGTCTGCGTTTGCCCGATGGTCGTCATCCCGTGATCAACCACCCAGTGGGGTATTTCAAGTAACGGGCGCGATCTTACCGCGCTTTATCGGCATAATTTTCCCCCGCTGCGGCTCTATTGCCTTGAGTCGCGACGGGGGAAATATTTTTCAGTTGATTTATACGAAGTTGCCTGAGCGATCGATGGTCAGCTCGCGGCCGCCGAGTTCGACGATGGCCACTCCGTCGCGGAAATCGTAGGCGTTGTCGAAGTGAAAGTCGATGGCGGTGTGGCCCTGCGGGGTGATGTAACCGAAGCGATCGCCGCGCTGGGCCGCTATCAGCCCCTGCTCCACGTCGCCCAGCCACTCCCATTCGCCGCGACCTATGCGTGCGCCCGACCGGTCGTAGAGCGCCGAATGGCCTTCGTACGAGGCGATTATCACCTCCTCGCGCGGATACCATCGTGCCTCCTCGAACGTGATGGGGATCACCGCCCGGCCGCGCATGTCGATCACGCCGAATTTCTCGCCCAGACAGACCACGGTGCGCCCCGCCACGAAATCTTCGGCATAGTCGTAGCTGCTGTCGAAAGCGAGATTGCAGTTCGAGGCCATGTAGCTCCATTTGTTTCCGTCCCAATTGCATACGGGCGCTTCGATCTCTTCGGCATAGCTCTCGCCCACGTAGCGTCCCCGTAGGCGGGGGGCCAGATCGGGCAGGATGTTGATGGGTTC
>BNXD01000176.1 GCA_025999315.1 Bacteroidia bacterium
TCCTCAGGTTGATGGAGGGGCTTTTTTGTTGCAGTTTTGGCACTCGAATCGGCGCCCCTGACATCTTCATTTTGGCAGGGGCGGTGGTGTAAAAACAATTCACGAGAGCCTTCTCTGCACATGAGTTTGAACCTCATTTTTAACTCCCTGAAAATAAAGCATATTATTAATAGAGTTCCAATCTCTATCCCATACATAAATCGATGTTTTCTTAAAATGAGACCTCTCCTTCGCTACATTAGCAAAGGAGAGGTAAGCTAAAAAAAACTATTGGAGTCCCCCCAGTTTTTTTAATAAATAATCGAGGAGATGACCAATAGATCATCCAACGACAATTCAAAATAGAATGTTCATATTTTAAAATTTACAAGGATTAAAAATCGCCACAAAGCGATTTATCTTTTACATTTCATCTTCAGGCCTTTTTTGTTGCAAGGCCTTCTCGGATACAAATATACAAAATATTTTACAATTCTGCAATGAAATTGCATGGTATTTTAGGGGTTATTTAAAAATCTCAATCGCCGCAAGCTAACTTCGCTCTGCCCGATTGCCTTCTGTGCTTTGTTCGCAAAAAAAAAGTACGGTTGCCTTCGACTTGTGTAATTTCGGCCTCTCCGAGGCTGGCGGCCCGGAGCCACCTCGGGCGAAGGGTCGCTCTCGCTTACGCTCGGTCGTCCATCCATTCGCTGGCTCCAGCCCACACAATATACTCTCACTCCCTTGACGAGAAATTTAACCGATCTGTCGCTAAAGCCGCTGTCTTTTTGCCTGTTTTTGGGCAAATTCTGCAAATAGTTTGCCCTGGAGGGTGTTGTGCGTTATAAAATTGCGTATCTTTGCGCAAATTTTACACCTAACGTTCGTTCCAGGGCGCGTTAACGCCGACCGTCACGCCCACAATGCTGTTGTAAGATTTTGCTACACGGTCGGCAGTTAATACGTTCTCATACAATGAATTTTGATCAACTGGGCATCGCCGCTCCCATCCTGAGGGCGGTCGATGAAAAGGGTTACACCATTCCCACGCCCATTCAGGAGCAGGGTATTCCGCTGGCTCTTTCGGGCAAGGATATTCTCGGCATCGCACAGACCGGGACCGGCAAAACAGCCGCCTTCGCAATCCCCATCATACAGCACATCATGGAGATGCGCGAGCGCGAGGCCCCAAAAGAGCAGGCGCACGCCGCCGAGGCTCCGACCGAACCCGAAGCGACGCCGGGCGAGGCATCGCCGCAAAAGGAACGCCGGGGGCGCAACCACAGCAAATCCGAGCCCAAGCGCGCCATCAAAGCGCTGATACTCACTCCCACGCGCGAGCTGGCGATGCAGATCGACGAGTGCTTCACCTCCTACGGCAAATATTCGAGCCTGCGTCATTGCGTCATCTTCGGGGGCGTCAAACAGCAACCCCAGACCGACAAACTGGGCCGCGGGGTGGACATTCTGGTGGCCACACCCGGGCGACTGCTCGACCTGATGGGACAGAAGTTCGTGGACCTAAGCAATTTGACCCACTTTGTGCT
>BNXD01000177.1 GCA_025999315.1 Bacteroidia bacterium
CATCCCCGGCATTGAGCCGAGGCGTTAAGCGAGCGGAGAAAATTGAGCGTCAAACGACGCCACTTGTTTGACGACGTTAGTCCCCTAATGGGGACTAAAAGGAGGAGATTTGGCGTCGCAGCTCAATTTCCTCCAGGCGAGTAGCCGAGGCGAACAGCCGGAAGTTTTTGGTCCTTTTTATAAAAAAGGACCGCCCCGCGCGTAGCGGAACTCCGAAGACTTTTGACAACGAACAAACTTAAGGTCTATGGTAAAATGTTGCGTTGCGGCTCGCAGAGAGCCGCGCAGCCCGCAGCCGCCCCCAGCGAACCGACGCCAAGCCGAGAGCCATCCGAGCTCGCTCGGTAATGGCCGAGGCGCGAATCGACGCTCGAAGCGAGAGCAGAGACCGCTCGCGGGCTATGCCTCGCAAGGAGGAGAAGGGCGGGCGTCCCTTTGCCCGCCAACTTCAGGAGGAAGGCAGGCGTCTTTTTGCGAGCCAACAAGTAGCGAGGCCCCAGCGGCAAGCGGCTGAAAAGACCTTGAATTTGGACCAAACATGCGGCCTATTGACTTGATCTCCGTGCTTTGTCTGCGCACAGACCGTAGGTTTGGTCGTTGTCAAATGTCCATTGAATCCGCTACGCGCGGGGCGGTTACTTTTTTATAAAAAGTAACCAAACGACGCCAAGCCGAGAGCCATCGGGCTCGCCCGAAATGGCCGAGGCGCGAAGGAGTAAGGCGAGCGTCTTTTTGCGAGCCAACAATCGCCGCCTGAGCTGCGGGGCTACTTTGAGGTTGTTTAGACTTCTCCACTCTCGTTCTTTGCGGCTCTTTCGCCCTCTGCCTGCCTTGCCTCCTTGTCGCATAGCTGGAGCTATGCTCCGCGTCGTCAAGTTGTCAGAGGCCAAAATAGCTCACAAATAACTTCGGCGGAGAAGTCTAAGCAACCTCGGCGCTGTTCGCGAGGCTGCTGCGCCAAACTCGGGCTTTTAGTCGCTTACGCGCCTAACGCCCTCGAACAGCGGCTCGCTTGGGACTTTCGTCCCAACCGCCTCACTCTCGACGCGCTCCGTTTTACGCCTCCTCGCAACGGCGGCCGGGCTTCGCGCTTTCCTGATCGCCGCGTAGCGGCGAAACATCCCCGGCATTGAGCCGAGGCGTTAAGCGAGCGGAGGAAATTGAGCGTCAAGCGACGCCACTTGTTTGACGACGTTAGGCTCTGAAGGAGACTAAAAGTCGGAGGTTTGGCGTCGTAGCTCAATTTTCTCCAAGCGAGTAGCCGAGGCGAACAGCCGGAAGTTTTTGGTCCTTTTTATAAAAAAGGACCGCCCCGCGCGTAGCGGTACTCAATATGCCACGAAACATGAACTAAACTTAAGGTTTATGGCAAAACGCTACCTGTTTTTCGGCCTCGGAGAGGTCGGCACAGCCGCAGCCACACTCTGCGCTTTTTGGGCGGAGGGCTGCGGAATATTGCCAGCACGCCCTCGCCTTACGGCATCGGATCCTACCAC
>BNXD01000178.1 GCA_025999315.1 Bacteroidia bacterium
TTAATAGATTATCCACAATAGAACTTTTCAGATGAAAAAAATAGTTTGCCTTATTTTGACGATAGCGGCGGCGGGTACGATCCGCGCCGATGAATTAAAGCAGCGCTTCACCGCGCGGGACCAACATCAGGGGAGCGTTACGCTCTATTGGCTCAACGGGCCCATCAGCCGCGACACGCTCTACAACCACATCGGGCTGTTGAAGCGCGATGGGTTCACCGGGATCTCGCCTCTGCCGTTGTCGAAGATGAAACCGCCCGTCAGCCCGACCTATCTCAGCGAGGATTACCTCAAATTGTATGGCGAAATGCTCGACGAGCTGCGCCGGCAGGGCATGGAGCTGATCTTTTATGACGATTGCGACTACCCCTCCGGCACGGCGGGCGGACGGCTGGCCAAAGAGCACCCCGAAAAAATGGCCAAATACCTCCACCGCATCGACACCGTCCTGCAGGGCGGGCGCGGCGTGAGCCTCAACGTGCCCGCGGGCAAACTGATGAGCGCCTGCATGAGCAAGCCCGGCAGCCAACAGCAGACCGTCTTTACAAAAAAAGTGATCTTGAACGGCGAACGCGCGCAAAAAGCCCCGGTGGCGAAACCGGCTCAGAACAACGCCTCGATCCCCGATGTAACGGGCAGGGCGGTGGCGGCGTTCGATCTGCCCAAGGGGCAATGGCGGGTTCAATTGTTCCTTTGCGTGGTCGACCCGCGGATGATCCGGGTGGACGGATTGGATCCCGAGGCGATGAAGACTTTCACGGAGATGACCTACGACCGCTATTACCAGCAGTTCCCGGAACATTTCGGAACCACCATACGTACCACGTTCTATGATGATCCGGCCTTCTGGCATGTGCCCGGGGGCAGGGCCTGGACCGAGCGTTTCAACGAGCGTTTCAAGGCCGAGTACGGTGTCAGCCCGGAGGCGTTGTACCCCTCCCTGTTCGAGGATGCGGGCCCGCAGACCGGCGTGGACAGGATCAGACTTTTCTCGACCCGCGATCTGCTCAACGCAGAGGGCTTCCCCAAGGTTTTATCGGAGTGGGCGGCCGCCCACCGGGTGAAGTGTTCGGGCCACCCGGCCAATACCTATCGGGCCAATCCGGTTCAGAACATGGGCGACGGGATCAAGTATTTCAAGTACCAGGACGTGCCGCTGTGCGATTACATTCATTATATCCGCAACGGGATCGACGGGTACAACGTTCCGGCTTCGGCGGCATACAACTACGACAAGGGAGAGCTGATCTGCGAGATTTACGGGAATTTCCGTCCTGACAGTCTTAACGACACGAGGATGCTCTACCGGGCCGGTATTGACGTCTACGCGCGGGGCATCAACCGTTTGTTGCCCCACGGCACCTGGCACGACGCGACCCACGTGGCCATCGTGCCCGAGATTTCGTGGCGCAATCCCCGCATGGCCGACGGGTTGAAGGGGTACAACCAATGGGTGTCGCGGTGCGAGGCGATCTTGCAGAACAGCC
>BNXD01000179.1 GCA_025999315.1 Bacteroidia bacterium
AACCCAGATCGCTCATGTACGTGGTCTCCCAGGTGATGTCCTTGTTGGCAAGCGAATTTTGGGCCACGATAGGATATATGTTATTGTTGGCGGAGATGGAACTGATCGTCAACAACTGCTGTGTTGGGTAGTAGGAGTTGTTGATGTTCTGGTTCCCGAGACTACCCCAGGAGGCCCTGATCTTGAACTGGGATAGCGTGCTCTTGACAGAAGCCATGAACGGCTCTTCGCTAACGCGCCATGCAGCGGAAAATGAAGGGAATGTGCTCCATCTGTTCTTGTCGGTAAAGCGGGAAGAGCCGTCATGACGCAGGTTGGCCTCGAAGAGGTAACGCTCCTTGAAGTTGTAGTTGATCCTGCCGAAGAATGAGGACAGCGCCATCTGTGTACGGGTTCCGCTATTGTTCTTGAACTCGTTGTCGCCACCGGCGTTGATAACTTCATAGTCGGGATATGCGAACTGTTGTCTGTACGCGCCCAGACTGTAGTAGTCGTAGTTCTCGTATGATGCGCCGGCGAGCAGTTTGAGACTGTGTCCGCCGAATTTCCGGGAGGCTGTTGCAGTCGCATGATAATAGCCGTTATAGGCTGCGGTAACGCTTTCATCGAGAGAGTTGTACTCCGCATTGGATGTCTTTGAGACCGAGCCGTAAGCATCGGAGTGATATTCCACCAGGTCCACGAACCGGTGGGTCTTGACGGTCGCAAGCTGAGGGGCGGCCTTCACTTCGAGATCAAGCCACTTGGCGGGCTTGTATTCGAGGGCGGCAGAGGCTTTGAGGTCGCCCGTCTGACGGATGTTGTTGCCGCCGACGCCCTGCTCGATCATGGGAAGAGGATTGACCGTACCTCCGGTGAACGAGGCATAGCTGCCGTCCGACCACTGCGCAAGCATCAGAGGGTCCTTGGAGTTCATAAATCCGAATATGTTGCTCTGGTAGGGGTTGGTTGCCCTGCGTGAATATGTGCCTGCGATGTCGAGACGGAAATTGAGCCGCTCGTTCATCTTGATGTCCATATTGTTGCGCAGGTTGTAGCGCTTGAAATCGGCATCCTTGATAATACCGTTCTGGTCGAGGTAGCCCAGTGAGGTCATCACACGAATTCGCTCGCTGCCGGCGTTCATATTGAGGATGTGGTTGTGAGTGAATCCGTTGCCGGTCATAAGCCTCTCCTGCCAGTCGATGATGGGGAAAGCGTCCGGGTCGAGGTAGTTGTTCCTGTCGTAGTTGGCGATATACTCGTTAGTGTATAGGGAGACGGCGCCGTCGTTCTCCGAAGCCCTGCGCGACAGGGTCATATACTGCCCGGCATCGACCACGTTCGGATAAACCACAGGTGTTTGCCAGCCCACATATCCACGATAGGAGACGGCAAACTTGCCTTTGTCCGCACGCTTGGTAGTAACGAGAATGACACCGTTGGCCGCACGGCTTCCGTAGATG
>BNXD01000180.1 GCA_025999315.1 Bacteroidia bacterium
TCGCCACCGCATCGTTCACATGCAAAAACGCAGATGACAGGACGAGCGCAGGCAGCGAGATTTTCAAAGGCCTGGCCTCTGTCGGGCAGCAAAGTTCTCTCGGCGGGCTGCTATACGGCCTGGGCGACAACCGCAGGGCTTTGGGCGTCGCCACCGACGAGGGGTATTATGAGCTCGATGCCGGTTTGAAGCTCGAGCGCAAAGACGACGCGGCCACCGCCCGGTTCATCCGCGAGAGGTTTGCTATCCCCAAAAACGTGGTAACGCTCGAACCGGGGTCGGCGCTGGTAGTGGACGATAAGGGCCGTCGCTGGCGTCTGCCGGTCGGCGATCCCGAGTTCGCCGCGCCGACCGACGGGGGGCTGCTTCGCATCTGCCGCGAGGTGGCGACCGAGCGCGACCTTTTCAACTGCATGGGGACCTTCTATGAGCTTCCGGCCGAGAATGCCGACGGATTTGCCAAGATACGCCCCATTGCCAGCCACAACTTCAGGATAAACGACTATGCCTCCTACCGCGGCATGTTGGTGATGACCGGTATCGCCCTCTCCGAGGCGGGGCGTAACCCCCACGTCATTGTCTCCGGGGACAAAAAGGCCGCCGTATGGGCGGGCGCCATAGACGACCTGTGGACGATGGGCAAACCCGTCGGTCGGGGTGGCCCGTGGCACCTGACGCAGGTCATCGCGGGCGTCCCCTCCGACCCCTATCTGTTCGGATTCTACGACAAGCGAACCCTCAGCGCAACCTCGGACAAACCCCTCGCCCTGCGTATCGAGATGGATCCCACAGGCAACGGCGACTGGATGAGACTGGCCACTCACAGGATAACTCCCGACAGAGAGTTTACGCTCGAGCTGCCCGACGATCTTCAGGCACACTGGATAAGGTTCGTATCGGACACCGACGCCCGGGTTACGACATGGCTGGAGTACAGATAGGCATAGAGCTTTGCTTGCTCGCTGTCTATATAAAATGTTGGTTGAAAACTGTCATTCTTAGAAAAGGGTTAACACGATCAAGGCGGCCCGCGGACGGCGGTGGGCTGCCGACCTTTTCGAGGCCGAAAAGCAGTATCTTATAAACCTTAAGTTTGTCCGTTGTCAAAAGTCTTCTGAGTTCCGCTGCGCGCGGGGCGGAACTTTTTTATAAAAAGGACCAAACGACGCTCGAAGCAGGAGCAGAGGCTGCTTGCAGACTATGCCCTGCAAGGAGGAGTAAGGCGAGCGTCTTTTTGCGAGCCAACAATCGCCGCCTGTGCTGCGGGGCTACTTTGAGGTTGTTTAAACTTCTCCACTCTCGTTCTTTGCGGCTATTTCGACCTCTGCCTGCCTTGCCTCCTTGTCGCATAGCTGAAGCTATGCTCCGCGTCGGCAAGTTGTCAGAGGCCAAAATAGCTCACAAATAACTTCGGCGGAGAAGTCTAAGCAACCTCGGCGCTG
>BNXD01000181.1 GCA_025999315.1 Bacteroidia bacterium
CGCGTAGCAGTCTCGGCAGGCTATCGATAGAGATAACTTAAGGCCTATAATAAATAAACCTCGGCCTCTTCGAGGCCGGCGGCCCGGAGCCACCCCGGGCTACGGGCTGCAACTCTTTAGTTGTCGCACCCTCGCCTTGCGGCATCGGGGGCAGCCTTTTGCGGCAGCCCTCCGCTGGCTCCGAGCCGCAACCAACGACAAGCCGAGAGCAGAGTCAAGCTTGCTTGAAACTCCGTCGAGGCGCGAAAGAGGAAGGCGGGCGTCTCTTTGCCCGCCAACATCAGGAGTAAAACGGATCCTCTTTTTGATTGAGTTAACTTTCCGAGCGTCTCTCTGCTCGCTTTCCTTCGCGGGCGTTTTTTTGCCCGCCAACAGCGGCCTGGCATCGCGCTTTCTGAACAACTGAGCGCAACGACCCTCCCCCAATCGCCCCGCAGGGGCGAAGCATCCCCGGCATTGAGCCGAGGCGTTAAGCGAGCGGAGAAAATTGAGCGTCAAGCGACGCCACTTGTTTGACGACGTTAGGCCCTGAAGGGGCCTAAAAGTCGGAGTTTTGGCGTCGCAGCTCGATTTTCTCCAGGCGAGTAGCCGAGGCGAACAGCCGAGTGTTTTTGGTTACTTTTTATAAAAAAGTAACCGCCCCGCGCGTAGCGGAACTCAGAAGACTTTTGACAACGAACAAACTTAAGGTCTATGGTGAAACGTTGCGTGCCGGCCGGTCTTGCATGGCAAGACCGGCACAGCCGCAGCCACACTCTGCGCTTTTTGGGCGGCGGGCTACGACCGACGACCGAAGCGAGAGCAGAGACCACTCGCGGGCTACGGCCGAGGTAGCGCGAGGAAGGCAAGCGTCCCTCTGCTTGCTTTCCTTCGCGGGCGTTCCTTTGCGAGCCAACAAGTGGCGAGGCCCCAGCGGCAAGCGGCTGAAAAGACCTTGCATTTGGACCAAACATGCGGTCTATTGACTTGATCTCCGTGCTTTGTCTGCGCACAGACCGTAGGTTCGGCCTTTGTCGAAGGTCTACTGAGACCGCTACGCGCGGGGCGGCTCTTTTTTAGAAAAAGAGCCAAACGACGCCAAGCCGAGCGCAGAGTCGAGCTCGCTCGAACTCTCTGCCGAGGCGCGAATCGACGCTCGAAGCAGGAGCAGAGGCCGCTCGCGGACTATGCCCTGCAAGGAGGAGAAGGGCGGGCGTTCCTTTGCCCGCCAACTTTGGAGTAAGGCGAGCGTCTTTTTGCGAGCCAACAATCGCCACCTGTGCTGCGGGGCTACGTTGAGGTTGTTTAAACTTCTCCACTCTCGTTCTTTGCGGCTCTTTCGTCCTCTGCCTGCCTTGCCTCCTTGTCGCATAGCGGGAGCTATGCTCCGCGTCGGCAAGTTGTCAGAGGCCAAAATAGCTC
>BNXD01000182.1 GCA_025999315.1 Bacteroidia bacterium
TGTTAAGATTTTGACAAAATGATTATTTTTTGCAAAATAATCAAATTTATGCCGAAAAAACAAACAACACGTATTAATTTCGCGACCTGAAAATCACAACTCCAATGGATAAGGTACTTAAATTCGGCGGCACCTCGGTGGGCTCTGCCGAGAACATGAGGAAGGTGGCGGCGATCATTCGCAGCGAAGGGGCGCGCGTAACGGTCCTCTCGGCCATGTCGGGCACCACCGACGCGCTGGTGCGGATCGTCAAAGCCATCAAAGAGAACGACTTGCGCACGGCCGATCAGCAACTGGAGATGCTGCGCGACAAATACTCGACCTGCATCGACCAGCTGCTCAAGAGCCATCGCGACCAGGCGCAAGCCCGTATAGAGAGCACTCTGAGCGAGATACGCCACCATGTCGCCCACTTTGAGGATCATCTCTCCGAACGGGCGATCATCTCGCAGGGCGAGCTGCTCACCTCGGCCATTTTCGCCATGTATCTCATCGAGGAGGGGTTGAAAGCGGTGTTGCTCCACGCCCCCGACTTCATGGTCGCGGACGAGGAGCACAAAGTGCGCACCGACCTGCTGCGCGAGAGGCTGCGCGCTATGACACAGGACGATGAGACCTATTATGTAACCCAAGGCTTCATCTGCACCGGCCATAGCGGGCAGATCGACAACCTCGGCCGCGGGGGGAGCGACTACAGCGCGGCGCTGATGGGCGCGGCCATCGGCGCGAAGGAGGTTCAGATATGGACCGACATCGACGGGATGCACAACAACGACCCGCGCTTTGTGACCAACACCTACCCCATCCGCCACATGAGCTTCGACGAGGCGGCCGAGCTGGCCTATTTCGGCGCCAAGATACTCCACCCGTCCACCATCACCCCGTGCAAGGATGCGGGTATCCCTGTGCTGCTCAAAAACACGATGGACCCCAAAGCGCCGGGCACCATAATCTCCAACTCGGAGGACAGCCCGGGCGACTTTCACGCCGTGGCGGCCAAGGATGGCATCACCGTCATACGCATCTGTTCGGCGAGGATGCTGATGGCCTACGGCTTTTTGCGCAAGGTGTTCGAGATCTTCGAGCAGTATCGCACTCCGATCGACATGATCACAACCTCGGAGGTGGCCGTATCGCTGACCATCGACAGCGACTGCCACATCGAGGAGATCGTAGCCGAGCTTAAGAAATTGGGGCGCATCGAAATCTCGCAGGCCAACACGATCGTCTGCGTCGTGGGCCATTTGGGCCATGAGCGCAGCGGCCTGGCAGCCAAGGTGATGGACAGTCTTACACGCATCCCCGTCAAGATGATCTCCTACGGAGCCAGCCATCGCAGCATCGCCATCCTGGTGGAGACCAAACACAAAAAAGAGACGCTGCAAAGCCTCAATG
>BNXD01000183.1 GCA_025999315.1 Bacteroidia bacterium
GTTTTGCACACCTCATATCGGTTTTCAACGTCCGGGCCTGGCGCGCATGCGCCACCAGCGCCATGCGCGAGGCGGTCAATGGCCCCGGGGTTGTGGAGCATATCCTCGCCGCGAGCGGCATCCGCGTGGAGATCATCTCGGGCGAGGAGGAGGCCGAGACGATCTTCGAGGCGGGCGACATTGCCGGACTGATGGGCAGCGACCGCAGCTATCTCTACGTCGATGTGGGGGGCGGCAGCACCGAGGTAACCATCTATGGCAACCACCGGCGGGTGTGCAGCGCATCGTTCCCGCTGGGGACGGTGCGCATGATCAGCGGCGCGGTCGGAAGCGGCGAGATGGAACGTTTTCGCGAGTGGCTGCGCCGGACGGCCTCGCAATATGAACCGACGGCCATCGTCGGCTCGGGAGGCAACATCAACAAAGTCCATAAACTCCTCTCCAGGAAGGATAAGGAGCCGCTTCACTACGTCGAGCTCAAGTATCTCCATGCCCAGCTCGCCCAGATGAGCATGGAGGAACGCATGAACAAGTATGGCATGAACCTCTACCGGGCCGACGTGATCATGCCTGCCCTCGAGATATTCCTCACCGTGGGCAAAGCGTGCAAGATCGATCAGATCATCGTCCCCAAGCTGGGCCTGGCCGACGGCATCATACACCGGCTCTACAACGAACTCCCGGCCTTGGAGATGACCGGAGGAGTTGCCGGGATGGCCGGGAAATAGACAGGGTCTGTCGACAGACCCCGGACTGGGTCTGATCCCGGCGAAGCGACGCCAAGCCTGATTCTGCACTCATTTCTTCGTTGTGCGGCCCGCAGACGGCGGGGGCCGCCTTGATCGCGCCAACTCTTCGCCCGGGTTGACGATTTGACCAACTTTAAATGCGCAACGATTTAAAGATCAACCCCTAATCTGTCATCTCCGATCAAGAATGTCGGGATGACAGATTTTTATTCGGATATTTTAGTAAATTTGTTATAAAATAATCACCGAACGATGAAAATACGCGACTTTTTGGCCGTTGCAACGGTGGCGCTGGTGTGCATGGGCTGCCCCGGGAAAGACAAAGACAACCCGCCCGAGCCGGACCCCGTCGGCGACATCACTCAGGTGTCGACCCTCTATGACGAACCCATCGTAACGTGGGGAGTTTCCAAGACCGTCATAACCAACAAACTGGGTGAGCCCGACGACCGGGAAGCCTTTGAGAGGGACGGCGTCGGTCATGAAGATATTTTTTACCGGACCAACAATGCCGCAGGCCCGGTTCACATATATTATTTCAAGAGCGGCCGACTTGTCGGCGCGGGGGTGTTCGTACTCTCGACCGAGGCCAAGCTAAAGACCTTTCTTT
>BNXD01000184.1 GCA_025999315.1 Bacteroidia bacterium
CCTGGCGCACTTGTCGGGGATGTGTCCGGCAGGCGCGCTGATCGAGATCATGAACGAGGACGGCACCATGGCGCGCATGCCCCAGCTCGAGGAGCTGGCCGTGCAGTTCGGCATGAAGATACTCACCATCGCCGACCTGATCGCCTACCGTCTGGCCCGCGAATCGATCGTCGAGAAGGGCGAGCCGGTCGAGTTGCCGACCGCGTGGGGCGATTTTCGCGCCATATCGTTCCGCCAGAGCAGCAACGGGTTGGAACATCTGGCCATAGTCAAGGGCGAGTGGAGCCCCCAGGAACCCATTCTGGTGCGCGTACACTCGTCGTGCGTTACGGGCGACATCTTCGGCTCGTGCCGGTGTGACTGTGGGGCGCAACTGCATCGTTCGCTGGAGATGATCGAGCGCGAGGGCAGGGGAGCGGTGATCTATCTCAATCAGGAAGGCCGCGGCATAGGCTTGCACAACAAGCTCAAAGCCTACAAGTTGCAGGAGGAGGGCTACGATACGGCCCAGGCCAACATCGCCCTTGGTTTCGAGGTCGACGAGCGCGACTACGGCATCGGGGCGAGCATCGTCCGCGAACTGGGCATCAAAAAGATGCGCCTGATGACCAACAACCCCCTCAAACGCGCCGGTCTGGAGGGTTACGGCCTGTCGGTGACCGAGATCGTCCCGATCGTCATCGCCCCCAACCGCCACAACCTGCGCTACCTCGAGGCCAAAGAACGCCTGATGGGCCACACCCTTGGCCTCTGTGGCACAGAGGATGAGTGAAACGACGGTTGTTCAGACCGGTTATGTCCGGGCTCGATAGCCTCTGTCTTGGTGTGGGGCGCTCGAAAGCAGATTAGAAATATTTCTGAAGTTTCAGACCGGAGCCAGCTAAGAGATGCAAATCCTCACCTGCGGTTTCGAGCAACCCTTCACTGGCTCCCGGCCCGCACAACCCGCCTTGCTCGTCAATTCACTCCGCGCAATAAAAACAGATTCTGGAATTGTGCGGCAAAATGAGCAGTACAACGCCCCAAACCCCTCCTTCGATGCAGAAAAACCCTCTGAGAATCATATATATGGGTACCCCCGATTTTGCCGTTGCGCCGCTCAGGCGTCTGGTCGAAGGGGGCTACAACATCGTGGCCGTGGTGACTATGCCCGACAAACCTGCCGGACGCGGTCTGCATTTGCAGCCCAGCGCGGTCAAAGAGTACGCCCTGTCGGTGGGGCTGCCCGTCCTTCAACCCGAAAAACTGCGCGACGAAACATTTCTGGCGCAACTGCAGCAGCTCCACCCCGATCTTGGCATAGTCGTGGCATTCAGGATGTTGCCCGAGGCTGTATGGGCTTTGCCGAGGCTGG
>BNXD01000185.1 GCA_025999315.1 Bacteroidia bacterium
CAATCAATACAAAACCTCGTTTGACAGGATTGCTCAATATATTGAAAACGAGCAGAAAGAGCAGGTGGAGATTTGGTTCGCACGCGAACTGCAAACGGTGTTGGGCTATGCCCGCTGGGAAAACTTTGTTGTGGCGATTAACCGTGCGGTAGAATCGTTTAAAACACAGAATATTAACGTTGATGACCATTTTCGTGAGGTCACGAAAATGGTCGAACTCGGCAGTGGTGCAAAACGCGAAGTAGAAGATTATATGCTTACCCGTTTTGCCTGTTATCTGATTGCGCAAAACGGCGACCCGAAAAAAGAAGAAATTGCCTTTGCACAAAGTTATTTTGCCATTCAAACCCGCAAAATAGAACTTATCGAAGAACGTTTGAACCTTAAATCACGTTTGGAAACGCGGGATAAACTGCGGGCTGCCGAAAAGCAACTCTCGCAAAATATTTATGAACGCGGCGTTGATGACAAGGGTTTTGGACGTATTCGTTCAAAAGGCGATACTGCTTTGTTTGGAGGACACACTACCGAAGATATGAAACGCCGTCTTGGTATAAAATCTACCCGACCGCTTGCTGACTTCCTGCCAACACTGACCATTGCCGCAAAGAATTTGGCTACCGAAATGACCAATCATAATGTAAGCGAAAAAAACCTGTATGGAGAAAATTCCATAACCACCGAACACGTTCAGAACAATAAAACCGTTCGTGAAATGCTTGGCAAACGAGACATAAAACCCGAAGAACTGCCGCCTGCCGAAGACATTAAAAAGATGGAACGCCGTGTGGCAAGCGATGTAAAAAAAATAGAGCAATCTACAAAGAAATTACCGAAAGAAGGAGGTAACAATGAATAAAATAGAATCCCTAATCAGCCAGCATTGCCCAAATGGGGTGCCGTTCAAAACTTTGGGCGAAGTGATTGAAATTTATACAGGTACGCAATTCAATAAAAGCGAAATGCAGGAAATTGGCGATTATCCTTGTATGAATGGCGGAATCGGTGCGTCTGGATATTCTGACAAATGGAATGAGCCAGAAAATACGATAACCATTTCGCAAGGCGGCGCGTCTGCGGGTTTTGTAAATTGGATTTTAAGTAAATTTTGGGCAGGTGCGCATTGTTATGTTGTTCGCCCGAAAAGTGAAGAACTTAATAATCGTTATTTGTATTTCTTCTTGAAAAGCAATGAGCAGAAAATTATGGAATCAAAGCACGGCGCAGGTATTCCGGGATTGAATAGAGAAAAAATAAAATCTCTTCAAATTCCATTCCCGCCCCTCGCTGTGCAGCGCGAAATCGCCTCTATATTAGACAAATTTACAG
>BNXD01000186.1 GCA_025999315.1 Bacteroidia bacterium
CCCTTGAGGCGTTTGATCTGTTCGACCAGGGCGTCGAGCTTTTCGGGCTGGGCTGTGAAGTCGGTGTTGTCGACGTCGACCGTGATGACCCGTCCCTGGTAGATGTTGTCGATCCAGTTCTGATACTTGAGGTTGAGCCGCTCGAGATAGTCCTCCATGATGCCCGCCTCGTAGGCGCGTCCGCGTTTGCCGATCTGTTTGAGCAGCGTGTCCACGCTCGCCTTCAGATAGATCAACACGTCTGGGGGGGGGATCAGTTTGCTGGCGATGTCGAAGATGCTCATGTAGGTCTCCAGATCGCGCGTGGTCATCAGCCCCATACTGTGGAGGTTGTCGGCAAATATGTAGGCGTCTTCATAGACTGTGCGATCCTGCACCAGGTTGCGTCCGCCGGTCAGATACTCCGCCGCGTTACGGATGCGGCTGCCCAGGAAATAGACCTGCAGATTGAACGACCACCGTTCCATATCCTCATAAAAATCGCCGATATAGGGGTTAGCCCCCTCCTCGAAGTAGGCCCTTGCCCCGAATCGTTTGGCCAGCAACTCCGTAAGCGTGCTCTTGCCGCTGCCTATGTTTCCCGCTATCGCTATATACATTAGAGTTTTATATTTTTTCGTAAGACAGCATCGACAAGATCTGTTCCACCACATGGCGGTCGTTGCCCAGACGGGGCACTTTGTTCTGGCCTCCTACTTTGTCCTGCGAGGCGAGCCACGCCATGAATGTGCCGGGGGGGGCTACGATCAGCCGGGGGGCGGTCAACGTGGTGTCTGCAAAACGCTTGGCCCGGTAGTCCGAGTTGAGCTCCTGCAGCCGGCTGTCGACCCTGTCGATGAATCTCTGGCGAGAGTCGGGTTCGCCGGCAAACTCGACCACCCACTGGTGGGCTCCCTTGTGCCCGCCGCTCATGTATATGGGGGCGACGGTGTACTCGGCGATGCGTGCGCCGGTGGCTTCGGCGGCGGCGACGATGGCCTGCTCGACGTTGTCGATCATCACCTCCTCGCCGAAAGCGTTGATATAGTGCTTGGTGCGCCCCGTGATACGAATGCGGTGGGGCGACGTGGAGGTGAAACACACCGTGTCGCCTATCATGTAGCGCCACAGGCCGTTGCACGAGGTGATGATCATCGCGTAGTTGACCCCGCACCGCACCCCCTCCAGTGGCACCGCGCAGGTGGGGTCGGCGAGCGACTCCAAGGGCAGAAATTCGTAAAACTGCCCATAGTCGAGCATGAGCAGCATGTCGCCCGCACCCGGAGCGTCCTCGATGGCGAAGAAGCCCTCCGAGGCGTTGTAGGTATCCATGTAACGCAT
>BNXD01000187.1 GCA_025999315.1 Bacteroidia bacterium
GGAGTAAGGCAAGCATCTTTTTGCGAGCCAATGGCGGCCGGGCTCCGCGCTTTCTGAACAGGCTGATTATTTTAAGCCAACGTTCTTCGGATATAAAAGTACAGATAAAGCTTCGGGCAATAGTTTTACGGATGTTTCAAATGACCGTATAGATGTTTAAAGGTGTCCCGGTTTTGGCCGTTGTAAACAAATGTCCCGGTTTTTCGCAAAAAAATGCTATATTGTCTCCGGCTCCGGTTATACATTTATAATAAATGCGAATTGAGGGTTGAAATTTAAATGTCATGCTGAGCGAAGTAGAAGCATCTCAAAATGATAAATTTAACAGCATTGCTGAGACCCTTCGATCTCTTCGTTTCGCTTGAGGGTGACATAATACTCTGCTTGCACAAAGCCGTACTGTTGTAAATCGCTGAATATCAAATATTATTTTCAAACTATTAATTCGCATAATAAAAAAAGAATCGACATGTCGAGAAATCTTCGGGCAATGTTCTGCCTGCTTCTGTCCCTCTCCGTTTCGGGGCTCTCTGCGGCCAATGCCGACAATGTGCGCTTTTCAAACATCACTGTCTACAACGGCCTGTCCAATAACGGCGTATACGACATATTGCACGATCGCAAGGGCTTCATGTGGATCGCCACCCGCGAAGGATTGTGCTCTTTCGACGGATACGACATGAAGGTGTACCGCCACGAGGTGGACGTCCCTAACTCCATCCCGCACAACGCCGTAAGAAAGATATTCGAGGACTCGCACAACCGTCTGTGGATCGGCACGGAGTCATCGGAGGCCCTTTACGATCGCGATCACGACCGTTTTGTGCGCCTGAGATCGGATGCGGGCGGCAACTATACGGCCAACGGTTTTCTGGAGACCCGAAGCGGAGCGCTGTATATGGCCACCTCGCGCGGCCTGTTCAGGCTGGACGAGCAGAGCATGGAGTTTGTGCCTCTGATCGGGCTGGGCCAGCGATCGCCAATTCCAAATGAGATCTATGACATGATCGAACAGGGCGCAGACACTCTGTGGCTGGCTACGAACAGGGGGCTCTACCACTTCAACCTCGCCACCCGGGAGGCGGTCGACATGCCGCGAGCAACTGTGTCCGGCAACGGCAAACAGCTGTCCGTGCTGACCATAGTGCGCGACCATATGCAGAGAATATGGTACGGAGGCTGGGGTGGGGTGAGCGTTTATGACCCCTCGAAGGGCACGCTGAAGACCATCGACGGCCTGAGGACAGGCATCGTGCGGGCGATCGAGTTCGACGATCGGCAGAACGTGTGGATCGGCGGGGAGAACGGCATCGACATCCT
>BNXD01000188.1 GCA_025999315.1 Bacteroidia bacterium
GGCACATACAGCATGGGGCTGTGCTCGTTGTCCAAAAACAGCGACAAGTTCACCCGGTACCGCCATCAGGCAAGCTACAACAGCATATCCGACAACTCGATCAACGCCATCCTCGAAGACGCTTTCGGCTATCTGTGGCTCGGCACGGTGCGCAAAGGCCTCGACCGCCTTGATCGCTCGACAGGCCGCTTTGTCAACTTCAACGACACGGGAGCGGACGGATGGCTCTACCACATCCATCGCCTTTTAGAACTGTCGCCGGGCGAGCTGGTTGTCTGCGCCGACCAGGGGGCGTCGTTATACCGGATGACAGGCAGCGGCCGGGAGCCGAACAGCGACACCCATAGCGGATTTCGCAACACCGCGAGCAAGTTCGTCTACTCCTACCTCAAAGATCGCGAAGGCAACCTGTGGTTCGGGTCGCTCTACAACGGCATAGAGTTCTATCCGGCCCACAAAAATTTCACCTTTTACGATATAACGCCCGAAAATGGCGCCCGCAAGAGCCATGGTGTGGCCGCCATATGCCAGGGCGAGGGCGACCGTTATTATATAGGCACGAAAGACAACGGCATCATGCTCTTCGACGCCCGCAGCGGCAGCGTCCGCCCCTACCGCACCGCCTCCGACATCGGGATAATATCCTACTACATAACATCGCTCTTCGTCGACGGCGACCGGCTCTGGTGTGGGGTATACCAGCGCGGGATAGAGGTCACCAACCTCGCCACGAGGCGTGTGAGGAGCTATCTGTACGATGCCGGAAGCGAGCAGTCGCAGATCTCTGCGCGGGTGTTCGCCCTGCTGCGCAGCCGCAGCGGACGCATCTATGCCGGGGCGGCCGACGGGCTGCATGTTTACGACGCGGCGAAGGACGATTTCGTCAAGATGCGGCTCGATTGTCGCATCATGACCCTGGCCGAAGACGCGCGCGGAAAACTCTGGATCGCCACCGCCGAGAACGGACTTTACCTCTACGACCCTGCGCTCGACAGCTACAGGCACTATCTGCACGACCCTCTGAGCGCAACCTCCATCCCGGCCAACACCATTAGCGCTCTGGCCGTAGACAATCGAAACCGGATGTGGATCGGGACGGATGGCTACGGCGTGTGCAGCTACGACGAGGGAGCCGACTGTTTCGTTCGCCACAGCGATCTCTCGCTGCCGAATGATATAATATCGCAGATCATCCCCTACGGCGACCGGCTGTGCATCTCCACCGAGAACGGTCTGGCAATGCTCGACATCGACTCGCTGAGCAACATGAAGACCTACATGCAACAGGACGGCCTGCGCAACGCTCAGTTCGCC
>BNXD01000189.1 GCA_025999315.1 Bacteroidia bacterium
ATGGTCATGTTATTAAAAATATGGACTTGTGTGCCGGAATATGTATTTTTACGTGGGTTTCCCCGTTGATGTATTGCACGTTCAGCGGTTGGGAAGAGATGCTTCCGGTGTGGGGGTCCCACGCCAGGAGGCGGTGCTTTCCCTTGAGCGCGAGTTCAGGGCTGAGGTCTTCGGAGCCGGGATTGGCCAGAAACCAGAAGTGTCTGCCCTCATGGTATTTATGGATATTGCGGACCGGGGCGTTGATGAATCTCAACGCGAATTTACCGGATATTTTATCCATAAGACTTCGCATGTTCCCGACAGTCGGATGTTCGATGAAACAGACGTTCGGCATGGTGGTCAACTCGGCCGTAAGCGCCTTTACCACATCATCTTCCTGTCTATGCGTCGCCCGAAAGGGCAATTGCGTGGTCAGGACGACCACTCCGCCGGACCGGGCGAAAGCCGCTGCCTTTTCCAGATTGCTCAACGATATTGTCCCGCACGAAGGCAGGATCAGCACGGAAAAATCGTTGTGTTGGACCTTGTTTTTCAGTCTCAACTTCCCCTTCTCGACCACGCACCGCTCGTCAAGCACCTCGGGGTGGAGAAACAGGTGATCGACGCCGAGGCCATCGGACAGGGTGGCGCTCAGATCGGCGTAATCGAGTTCAGGCAGGGCGACCCCGCCTTTGTAGTACCCCAGCGGACCGTCCATGTAGTGTCCGCTTTGCATGGTGTGAATGGGGTAGAGTATGGCCACATCGCCCATCCAGCGCCCTTCGTTTTTCATCATCACGTTCAGCCGCGACAGGTATCGGTTGAACACGGGCAGCGAGTCGGCGTAAATGGGATTGCGCAGGGAGAGTTCGGGCCTAAAGGTGACCTTGTCCACGTCGTACCATACGGCGTGGGGGATCAATATGTTGATCCCCTTGGCGTATTGGTCCATGGCAATGTCGAAGATGGTGTTCCAGTTTATGTTCCCCATGTTGCCGTAACTCTCCGACATCACGTGGGAGTGATCCCAGTTGTAGGCGGCCGAGGTGGTCAGTTTATAGAATTTCTCGGTCGGCCGCCGTCCTCCGATCTTGTCGATGCCGGGAATGTCGAGATACCGGAACGCCTTCATGTAGTCGCCGGAGGTGCCCACCGCGTTTATGATCTCTTCATTGTCGAGGTGACCGGTGGCGTATATGCCGCGAAGGCGGCTCCAGTCGTTCACACGTTTGATGTACCCCCGGGCAAAGAGTTGAGAGCGGAAGCCATAGAGCCAGTTTCGGGCCTCGACGGTTTCGGGGCCAATGTCATACCACAGCGCGGGGGAATAC
>BNXD01000190.1 GCA_025999315.1 Bacteroidia bacterium
GCCATCAATTTCTATGTCATGCGCCCTTAACCAAACTCTTTTCATGTCACCCTGAGCGAAGTCGAAGGGTCTCGGCAATACTATGTGTGAGATGCTTCGACTTCGCTCAGCATGACATATTATATTTCAATCTCTTTTATCTCTAATGTCACCCTGAGCGGAACAAAGTGTAGTCGAAGGGTCTCGGCGATGCTGCATGAGATGCTTCGACTTCGCTCAGCATGACAGGAGAGGTATAGATGGTTGCCTTCGGCTTCCTCCTCGCGGCTCGGCATGGCTCGAACAAGTTCGACTCTGCCCTCACTCGCAGCGTCGGGTAGACTTCGCTCAGCATGACAGGGTAAATTTCAGCTGTTAATTCGCATTATTAGCATCGAGGCTCGGAGGCATCCCCCTCGCCGCTGCCTGCGGGCCGCAAAAGATGCCTTTGATCTGGTGTTTGCCCGTGGTGCCACCTCGTCAAGGCCGAAAAAGTTGAGCGATTGTTAAAATTTTTCTGTTATCGTTTTTAGTCACATAAATGCCATATTTCGTAACCCCGAAAACAGGCCCAACCCCTAAAGCCGAATGACTGTCGACGATATAGCCCTGAGTCTGTGTGTCGAGCCGCGCGTGGCCAAACACTTGACAGAGTGTTTCTCCACGGCCCGGGCGGTCTTCGAGGAAGGGGAGGCCGCTTTGGTCCGCGAGGCGGAGTTGCGCCCGGACGTAGCCAGACTGATCGCCTCGCGGGCGCGTTACGACCGGGCCCGTGAAGAGCTGGCCTGGCTCTCCGAGCGCAATTACCACGCCGTGGCCGCCACCGGCGAGAGCTATCCGCCGCTGCTCGCAGAGTGCCCCGACAACCCCCATGTGCTTTATGTTGAGGGCTCGACGGAGGTGTTCCTGCGCCCCATGCTGTCGGTCATCGGCACGCGCGAGGTAACCGCCTATGGCGTGCAGATGTGCGACAAACTGATCGAAGGGCTGGCCGAGATGGTTCCCGATCTTGTGATCGTCAGTGGTTTGGCCTTCGGCATCGATGTGGCGGCCCACCGTGCGGCCCTGCGTTGCGGACTTGCCACCATCGCCGTCATGGGGACGCCGCTGGGCAGGATCTATCCCTCGTTTCACGCCGAGGTAGCCCGCCAGATCGTAGCCTCGGGCGGGGCTCTGGTCGCCGAGAACCATTCGCGCAGCGAGACCCGGCAATACTCTTTCGCCCAGCGCAACCGCGTCGTGGCGGGTATGAGCATGGGTACGCTGGTGGTCGAGACGCCGCCCAAAGGGGGCTCGCTGATCACGGCGCAGTTTGCCCTCGACTACAACCGCAG
>BNXD01000191.1 GCA_025999315.1 Bacteroidia bacterium
TGATGCTTGCACGCGAGAACATCCCCGGACGCAGCACGCCTCCCGCGTTGGGGATGCTCACCTCGATGGTGAAGGTGCGGCTGGTGGGGTCGATCGTCGGGTAGATCAGCGACACCTTGCCGCGGAAATCCTTGCCGGGCAGCACGTCGACGGTTATGCCGACCGGCGTGCCGAGCTTGACCAGCGAGAAATATTGCTCCGACATGTTCATGGTGACCTTCACCGGGCTGATCTCCATTACCTGGAGTATCGACATGCCGGCCACCTGGTCGCCCGGATCGAAATTGCGCGCCGTAACCACCCCCGACAGAGGGCTGCGCAACTCGGTGTTCTCCTGCAGGCTGCGAACGCTCTCGCGCAACACCTTGAGCTGGACCTCGATCTGATCGAGTTGCTGGCGCGACACGCCACCGGCGTCGTAGACCGTCTTCAGACGGTTGTAGTCCTGCTCGAGATTGCTCAACTGCACCGCAGTCTGCGTATACTGCGTCTGATCCATCACCACCAGCAGCTGTCCGCGCTGCACCCTGTCGCCGACCCTGACCAGTATCCGGCTGATGCGCCCGGAGATACCCGAGATGTTGTTCTTCTGGTTGGCCTCTATGTTGCTGGTGAAGCTGACGCTCTGCTCGACAGACTCCGCTTCGACCTGCGAAGTGGAGATCAGCACCTTGCCGGACAGTGAATCCGCTGCGCCGGCGGCCGACTTTTTGCCGCTGCCCGAGCATCCCGTCATAATGACTGCCGCCGAGAGCAACAGCGCCGCGATAATGTTCTTTTTCATCTCTTTCGTATGTTTTTAATTATTTTTCTTTGCCTGTGATCTTCTCATAATCGGCCATCGCCACCAAAAAGTCGTTGATCGACTGCGTATAATTGAGCTGCGCCTGGGTCATCGCCTGTTCCGAGGCGTTGAGCTCGAGCATCGTGCCTGCTCCGGCGTCGTAGCGCGTACGCGAGATCGAGTAACCTTTTCTGGCCTGCTCGACGGTCTTTTCGGTCGAAAGCATCTTTTCGTTCGCAGCCACCATGCTGCTGATGGCGCTGTTGACCTGCAGCATGGTCCCCTCGGTGGCATATTGCGTCTGCAACTCCATCTGGTTGATGTAGTTTTTGACCTGTCGCGACTGAAAATCGAGCGAACGTCCGGCGAAGATCGGTATCGAGAGCTGCACTCCCACCGTGATGGGGTGCTGCCAGTCGTATTTGTATTTGGACGGCGCGGCAGTGGGAACCGTCGGGAAAGGTACCCCGGTGAAACTATAGAGCGGCATGAGATAAGTGGCAAGAGTGCCGCCT
>BNXD01000192.1 GCA_025999315.1 Bacteroidia bacterium
AGAGTTGTAGACCTCTTCTCGCCCATCGGCAAAGGGCAGCGCGCTCTGATCGTCGCTCCGCCCAAGACGGGTAAGACGATGCTGCTGCAGTCGATCGCCAACGCCATATCGGACAATAACCCCGAGGTTTACATGATCGTGCTGCTGATCGACGAACGGCCCGAGGAGGTTACAGAGATGGAGCGAAACGTTCGCGCCGAGGTGATCGCCTCGACCTTCGACGAGCAGGCTACGCGCCACGTTCGTGTGGCCGAGATGGTGATCGACAAGGCCAAACGCCTGGTGGAGTGTGGGCACGACGTGGTGATACTGCTCGACTCGATCACTCGCCTGGCCCGCGCCTACAACACGGTACAGCCCGCTTCGGGCAGGGTGCTCTCGGGCGGCGTCGACGCCAACGCCCTGCACAAACCCAAACGTTTTCTCGGAGCGGCCCGCAACACCGAGGAGAAGGGGTCGCTGACCATCATCGCCACCGCCCTGATCGAGACCGGCTCGAAGATGGACGAGGTGATCTTCGAGGAGTTCAAGGGTACGGGCAACATGGAGTTGCAGCTCGACCGCAAACTCTCCAACAAGCGCATCTATCCGGCGGTCGACATCATGGCTTCGGGCACGCGCCGCGAGGATCTGCTGTTGAGCAAGGAGGTACTCAAGAAGATATGGATCATGCGCCGCTACTTCTCCGAGATGACCTCGGTGGAGGCGATGGAGGAGATCAAAAAACACATGGAGAGCACGCGCAACAACGAGGAACTGCTGGTAACGATGAACCATTAACAGCGGCCAGTCCCCCTGTTTTTGACCCGGCGCCATGTTTGTTTTGGCCTGGAGCCAAGCGGGGGATGCCGTCGGGCATCTCTCTGTTGTTGGGGGCAAATCCAAGGCGCAAGAGAGTAAATGCAGCTCCGGGTCGTTCGCAGGTAAATGATTTCAAGACAAAAGGGATGAAAAAACTTTTTATGCTTTTCGGCATCCTGGCGGCGATATGCCTCGCCTCGTGCGGCTCGCCCGACAAGGTCAGGATATTGGATGTGGGCGAGTTGTTCATGGTCGACGAAAACCGTTTGGAGGTGGCGATCAAGATCGAAAACCAGAACGGCAACAACATCGCCATCAAACGCGCCAACCTCTCCCTCGCCGACGGGAGCGCCAACCTGATCACCCTGTCGCTGGCCAAAAAGGTGGTCATCCCCCGCCACAGCAACCGGGAGTTGACCTTTCCCATAGATATGCGCATGGGCACCCCGGGGGCCCTCTCTTCTATCTCCGAAAAACTCAGAAGCGGCAAG
>BNXD01000193.1 GCA_025999315.1 Bacteroidia bacterium
GTTTTCGAGCAAGCTCGACTCTGCGCTCGGTTTGTCGTCGATTGCAGGGCATAGTCTGCAAGCAGCCTCTGCTCCTGCTTCGAGCGTCGTTTGGTTACTTTTTATAAAAAAGTAACCGCCCCGCGCGTAGCGGATTCAAAAGACCTTTGACAACGTTAAAGTCTATGGAGAAACGTTGTATGTCGTTCGGTCTTGCATGGCAAGACCGGCACAGCCGCAGCCACACTCTGCGCTTTTTGGGCTGCGGGCTGCAACTCTTTGTCAGCACGCCCTCGCCTGACGGCATCGGGTCCGACCACCACAGAGCAGCCCACCGCCGTCTGCGGGCCGCTAAACACAACCAAATAAGTCATTAAAGCCAAGACCCAACTTTTTAAATGCACACCCGGCAGACACCCTGTTTTTAGTTCCGTCAACAACCCGAATCTCAACCCTTAACTCTCATAACCCGCCAAACGTGCTCCCCACCATCGAACAATACCGCGATGCGCTCGACGCTCCGCACGGTTTGATGCGCACGCTCGGCGGCATCGAACCCCAGCGGGACATCTACGAGCAAGTGGTCTCGGTGGCGGGCAACAAAGCGGTAGTTTTCAATGTGATGCACCTCGGACGCAGGATGCTGCTCAAGTGCTGGTTCAAACCCAACGACGGCGCCCGACAGATCTACGACTACCTCAGGGAACACCCCTCACCGCTGCTTTCGCAGGTGGATCTGCTGCCAGAGGAGCTCTACGTCTACGACAACAACGGCAACGGACGATGGGTCGATGTTCTCGCAGGCGAGTGGACCGAGGGCCGTACCCTCTATCGGGAGATCGCGCTGGCGGTGCGCAGCAACAACCACTCGGCTCTTTTGGCTCTGACACACAGCTTCATGCAACTGGCCGTGGAGCTCGACAGGGCGGAGTGGTCGCACGGCGACCTGAAACCGGAGAACATTATCGTAACACCCCGGGGCACGATGAAACTGATCGACTATGACGCGCTGTGGTTCCCCGGCATCGTGCCCGGCGGCTCGTGCGAGGTGGGTACTCCCGGTTATCAACATCCGCTGCGCGATCATCTAACCCCCGGCAAGGAACGCGACCACTACCCCATCGCACTGATCCTGACTACATTGATGCTGCTCGCGCGCGACCCGTCGCTCTATCTGCGCCGAGGCATCGACTATGGCGTGCTGTTCGACCCTGAGGCGATCCTCGAGGGACGATCGCCACTCTACCTGCAGCTATTCGACCTGGCCCGACAGCAGAACGACACTCCCCTGTGCGAATTGCTGCGCCTTC
>BNXD01000194.1 GCA_025999315.1 Bacteroidia bacterium
TCGAAGGGGTGGCCGATGCCGTGCGCGCTGAGGCCGGACATTTCGACATGACCACCCGCAAGCCCGGCGGAAACTGGCTTAGCGGCTACCGCACCACCGGATTTTTCATACAGTGGATGACGCGCGACGATCCCGATGCGATCCGCAAGTTTCATAAAACGGCTCGCGAACTGGATGTGTGGAGTTGGGACGACGCCATCAAACTGCTATATGGCCCGCAGGCGAGCATCGAATCGAAATGGGAAGAGTATCAGCAATGGCTGGCAAGCGACGAAAATAAAAATCAGATAATTTATCGGTAATGTACAGGGTATTAACGTCATTTCTTGCATTGTCATTTTGCGGGACGGCTCTTTTTGCAGGGGAGAAGCAGCTTGTCGACTATGTAAATCCACTGGTGGGGACGCTGTCGAAGGGGGCGCTCTCAACGGGCAACACATATCCTGCGATAGCCATGCCGTGGGGCATGAACTTCTGGACGCCCCAGACCGGAAACATGGGCAACGGCTGGGCGTATGTCTATACGGACGACAAGATCAGGGGTTTCAAACAGACCCACCAGCCCAGTCCGTGGATCAACGATTACGGCCAGTTCTCGATCATGCCCATAACGGGGGGGGCGGTCTTCGACCAGAATAAACGTGCCAGCTGGTTCTCGCACAAGGCGGAGACCGCTTTGCCCCACTACTACAAAGTCTATCTGGCCGACCACGACGTAACGGTCGAAATGGCGCCCACGGAGAGGGCGGCGATGTTCCGGTTCACCTTTCCCCAAAGCGACGACTCGTATGTGGTGGTGGATGCGTTCGACAAGGGGTCGAGCGTGGCCATTATCCCCTCCGCGAACAGGATCACAGGCTACACGACCCGCAACAGCGGCGGGGTTCCGGCGAATTTCCGCAACTATTTCGTCGTGGAGTTCGACAAGCCGTTCACTTACACCGCCGTGGCCGTGAATGGCGAGATAGTGCCCTCGCAGATGCAGGCGCAGGAAAACCATACGGGAGCCATTATCGGTTTCAAGACCGTCAGGGGCGAGAGGGTTCATGCGCGAGTGGCCTCGTCATTTGTCAGCCTCGAACAGGCCGAGCTGAACCTCCGCGAGTTGGGAGGCGACAGTTTTGACCGTGTGGCGCAACGGGGCCGCGACCGCTGGAACGAGGTATTGGGGAGGATCGTCGTGGAAGACGACAACACGGACCATCTGCGCACGTTCTATTCGTGCCTGTACAGGAGTGAGCTCTTCCCCCGCAACCTGAGCGAG
>BNXD01000195.1 GCA_025999315.1 Bacteroidia bacterium
CTTTCGTCGCTTCGTACAGTTTCAGTGCAAGGACCATGGCTTTGCCGTTCGCACAACAGGGTTTTTGATCCTGGGCGCCTTCGACCCACGACACGGCGCCGTCGTGATCGGGACGCCAGCCGCTAAGGATAAAGGTCATAACGTGTTTGGCGCGTTCCAGATAGAGCGCGTTCCCCGTAGCCATATATGCCTGTGCATAGTCAATGCCGACGAGCCCGTTGTCGTCATAATAGCGATCCACTGCACCGAATTGCACAGGATATGCCTGATAACCGGCAGGAACTCGCGTGTCGTCATAATACATCTCTACCGCCATGACCATCGAATCGAGATACGGCTCGTATTTCTGCCTGTCGAGCCCGGTAAGATAAACGGTCGATGAGAACATGCCGCTCATCGGCCACAGGAAAGATGTCTGTTGCGCGTTTTTTGCGCCATCATTGAAGTAGGTCAGATCGGGATGGTGCGATGATGGATAATACTCCGAAAATAGCGAATACTGCGGGACGCGATAAAGTGTCCATGTCTTTGAGAACATCTGTTCCGCCCTGTCCATATAAGGCGAACATTCGCTCTGCGGAGCATTTGTGCACAGCGTCGAAATGCTTGTTACAAGCAATAGCAGTATGACTTTGGTCAGCTTCATCCTGCGTCGCGTTAGGGGGTCGCTTTGTTCTTCTTATAGAGCGCAATGGCTGCGTACGACTCGAAGTAGGCGTTCTGGGTCATTATCCATTCTGTCCGGCCCGGGTTGTCGCCGATCAGGTACTCATAGAAATAACCGTCCTCTGTTCTCTTATTCTTATAGACCCAGTCAATGAATTTAGCGTAAGTTTCGATATACATATCCATCTTGGCGTAATGCGGCAGCAACAACAGATAGGCTTGCAAAAGTTTGGGATTGGACCATGGTTCCCAATGGGGGAACTGCAATATCCCGTCGCGGTATGTGACAAAATAACTGAACGAGGCGTCTGCGCTTTTTTTGGCATCGTCAAGATAATGTGCCTCTCCGGTGATCTCATAGAGCATCGTGCCGCACATGATCACGAGAGCGGTAACTCCCGGATCTTTCCCGGTTTCTATGAAGCCGGTGTCCCAGATGGCGTTCATAACGAGATAATCCGTATCGCGAAGCGTATTGCACATCCATGTGTATAGCGTTTTTGCCTGTGCGAGTATCGCGTCTTTCTCTTCCTGGGGACAGATTTTATAATATTTGAGCAGGAGCAGGTCGAAAT
>BNXD01000196.1 GCA_025999315.1 Bacteroidia bacterium
GGGATCGGGAACCCGGCGCGCGGGGGCGGTAGCCGTTGCATCTGCATCCGCTGAGGGAACAGGTGCGGGGCGGACGCCTCCAATTTTGGGTTCGAGCCTGGCTACGGGCGTAATGCCGAGCGGCGCGACGACCGGCAGAGGAGACGGCGCCTGCGTTTGTGCCTGTTGCGTCGACTCTCCCGCCGCAGAGTTCGCGGCGAGAGCGGTTCCATTCGGCGATCCCTGCCGCGGGGAGGGTATGGCGGTCTGTGGCTGTTCGTCGCTCTCCAGCGCGCGATCGTTGCAGCAGTCGTGCCACCACAGTTCGGCCTCGACGGCGCCCCCGTTCATCCAGGCCTCGTAAAGAGTGCGCACGCGGTATTCGATGACGCCGGTCGTCGTTTTCCCCGAAGATATGTACGTCGCATACGGAACGGTTTTGCCTCCCGACGGAGCGACCGTCTCAGCCCGGCGATCCATGCGGGCGCGTTTACGCCCCGTCCAGACCACCGGCGGGAGGCGCTGCTCCTGCATCCCCTGCCGCGAGCGGATCACGGGAACGAGCGACAGGGCCTGCAATCCCCCGACCCTCAGGCCGCGTGCCTCCACGCGCAGTCCGACCAGCAGGCTGTCGCCGCGTACGAAAACGCTGTCGAACCGCACCGCCACGGCCTCCGGCGCAGGCCTCTTTGCAGCCCGCGCACTCATCGCGCAAAACGCAACCGCCACAAATACTGAAATATATCTTGTCCACATAAGTAATCAGAAATTACTATTATCAATGGATCATATACACAAGGTTGACGGCGGCCTTCGTCGGGCCGAGATAACGACGGTCGTGGCTGCTCTCATACTCGCTACACCTCTCGCACCGGTACTTGTCGTATTTCAGGTAGACGTAACCCGCGCCGACGGACAGCTCCAGCCCCCAGCGTTTGCCCAGCGGAAAGTGATAGCCGTAGCTCAATCCCGCGCCAACGCCCCAGCCGTTGTACATGTGGCCGTATATCTCCCTGCCTTCGAGCCGCCGCCAGTTGCCGAGGTCGTACTTGCCGTAAAGAGCGTGCAAGCCGACGAAATGCCCCTCGAACGCACGGCAGAACCAGTAACGCGCCTCAGGCAGGACGAGCCAGTGGCGCAACGAGGCGTGTTTGGAAAAATCCCATGTGTTCCATCCGATTCCGACATCCATGCTCCAGCGCGGCGCAAGGCGGAACTCCGCGCCGAGATTGGGCGAGGTGGTCGCCCAG
>BNXD01000197.1 GCA_025999315.1 Bacteroidia bacterium
AAATATCATAGGCAGCCCCAACGTCGGCAAGTCGACGCTGATGAACGCGCTGGTGGGCGAGCGGCTGTCGATCATCACCTCGAAGGCGCAGACCACCCGCCACCGCATAATGGGCATCGTCAATGGCGATGATTTTCAGATCGTCTACTCCGATACGCCCGGCATCCTCAAGCCCAACTACAAGCTGCAGGAGTCGATGATGCGTTTTGTGGGGGGGGCGCTACGAGATGCCGACGTGATCCTCTATATTACCGACACGGTCGAGCATGGCGACCGGTCGGAGGAGTATGTCGAGCGGCTGGCCGCGGGAGATGTTCCGGTGGTGGTGATCATCAACAAGATAGACCTGTCTACCCCCGAGGCGGTGGAGATGCTCTCCGACATGTGGCGTCGCAGATTGCCGCGTGCTGAGGTGGTGCCGGTTTCGGCACGGGAGGGGTTCAACATCGAAGGGGTGCTGGCGCGCGTGCTGGCCCACCTGCCCGAGGGCGAGCCATATTATCCCAAAGATACGCTGACCGACAAGACGTTGCGATTTTTTGCCTCGGAAATCATCCGCGAGAAGATATTTCTCAACTACAGCAAGGAGATACCCTACAGTGTCGAAGTGTCCATCGAGGAGTATCGCGAAGAGGCTGCCATCGATCGCATTACGGCGATCATATATGTGTCGCGCGAGTCGCAGAAGGGCATCGTCATCGGCCACAAGGGCGAGATGCTCAAGAAGGTGGGCACCGCGGCGAGGCTGGAACTCGAGAAATTCCTCGACAAGAAGGTCTTTCTACAGCTGCATGTCAAGACAGGTGGCGACTGGCGCAACGACCCCGGACAGTTGCGCCGGTTCGGGTATGAGCAGTAAAGGCTTGGCTGACTTAACCAGTTGTGCGCTTAAGGGTTGAGGGCATACAAGATAAATCTGCCCTGTTGCGCCCCGGCCATTTCCGGGCGAGTTCGGATGGCTCCCGGTCGGTTGCAGTTTTTGTCTTTTTGGGTTTAAATTTCTCTTCGCGAGAAAAAAATCCTCTCTTCGTAAAATAATCATTCTCTACGATCGTCTGCTCTGTCGAAGCGGAAGTGTTGCCGGTGTGTGATCGGCGCACGAACCCGCCCCGGCAACCTTGCTTTTTTCCCGACCGGTCGGGAAAACGGGAGTGTTCGTCGGTTTAGAGTTGTCGAATATCGCTCAGAGAGGTTATTTTGTGAAAATTTCATGACAATCTCAAAAG
>BNXD01000198.1 GCA_025999315.1 Bacteroidia bacterium
CACCTTTTAGACCACATTCCGGCAAACAACTTTTTATCTTTTTGCCATCGCAACTTTAGGGAGTTATCTTCCACCGTCCTGAAGGGGTCAGTTTAGCCGTTTTTTCCAATATGCGCTGAAACTTGCGTTAAAACACCGGACTTTCGGCCTGTGCGGATGGGGTTCCGTTGCCGATGACAGGCCAGTCATTGCGCCAGTCTACACGGTCGAGCATCAAGCGGCGGCCTTTGGGCGATGTGCAGTCGTATGCGTGGTAGAGCATCCAGTCGTTGCCGTAGCTGTCGGTTATGATTCGTGCATTGTGACCTGGCCCGGCGAAGCGGTCGTTGCCTCTGAGTATCGTCTCGTGACGGTTGTCAAGCATCTTTGTGCCGTCGCGCGCCTCGTAGGGCCCAAGCAGCGAGCGCGAACGGCCGACAACCACGCGGTAGGTGCTGTTCACCCCCGCGCAGCACGAGCCGACCGAGGCAAACAGGTAATAATAATCGCCTCGATGGTGGACGTAGCTTGCCTCGTAGGCGTTGCCGGCGATACGAACTTTCTCCGATCCGGAAGCAAGAGAGAGGCCGTCGGCGGAGAGTTCGATGGCGTATATGCCGTGAAAACTGCCCCAGAATAGCCATTTGCGCCCGTTGTCCTCGATGTAGCACTGGTCGATGGAGTTCGTTACGCCTATCGACGAGCTGGTGAACAGTGCGCCGATATCTTCGAACTTCCCGTCGGGACGGTCGGCTATGGCCACCCCGATGCCGTTGCCCCGCACTTCGCCCCAGCGCGAAAGGGTATAATAGAGCACGTAGCGGTCGCCGATACGGTTGATGTCCGGCGCCCAGACGTGCCCATTGTGTAGAAATTTCGGGCGATTTTCGGAGGTGAAGGCGCGTCCGGCCGGCGTCCAGTGGACGAGGTCGGTCGAGCGGAATATCGGCACGCCGGAGATGTCCTCCGTCGCGTAGAGCCAGAAAATCCCGTGACCATCGCTCATAACGGTGGGGTCAGGCAGGCTCTCCTCTGTCAGTGGATTGACGTACAGTCCCTCCTGCCCTGCGCAAACGGATGCCGAAGCGAGCAGTAGAGCAAAGATGGCAGCAAGCAGCAGTTTCATTTTCCGTAAAGTTTATACCGGAGCAAAGGTAGTTATTTTCCGTGAAGGTTGCGCATGTCGCTCTTGCCGAGAGCCTCGCCGAGGGCATCCAGCATCCTTTAGCCGAATCGGTTG
>BNXD01000199.1 GCA_025999315.1 Bacteroidia bacterium
GGATCGACGCTTGTCTTCTCGAGCAACTCCCTGACAGCCCTTTCGCCCATGAACGACGTTCCGAGGCCCTCGCCCTTTAGTATATGTCGGGTTTTGATGCCGATGCGCGACATGATCCACTCGTCCGAGGTGTCGACCATGCGGCTTAGCTCGTTATTGTCAAGCACATAGTCGGGCAAATATCCGCCCACCCCCGTGATCGCCGCTGTTAGCTTTGCCATTTTGATTATTGTTTTTGCGGTGCGATACTTGCAAACGCCTCTCTGATGCGGGCGCCGATGTCGGCCCGGGCCATCCTCTCGGTTTGCAACACCATATTCTTGGCAGCCTCTATGCCAACCATGTCATGGGGGTGGCGAGGCCGCGCGTGGCGCTGCTCAACATCGGCGAGGAGAGCGAAAAGGGCGACCAGACCGCTCGCACCGCACACGAGCTGATGACCTCGGGCGATCACTTCAACTTTGTGGGTAACGTCGAAGGCAAAGATATTTTCACGGGCCGGGTTGCCGATGTGGGTGGAGCGGTTCACCTCTATGTCAAGGCGGGCGGCTCGGCTTATCCGGCCACGTATGAGACTGTCGAGAACAGAGAGCATTATATCCATCAGGACGGGCAGGCGGTCTTCAAGGCTGCCGTGTCGAACATGTCGGATGTGGCGTTGAATGTCATGGAGCGCAATCGCATCGCCCCGGAAGATATAGCCTATCTTGTTCCGCATCAGGCCAATATGCGCATCATTGCCGCTACGGCGCACCGCATGGGGCTGCCCGCCGAGAAGTGCATGATCAATATCGAGAAGTTCGGCAACACCACCGCCGCCACGTTGCCGCTGTGTTTGTGGGACTACGAGACACGCCTCAAAAAGGGCGACAATCTGATCCTGGCGGCCTTCGGCGGAGGATATACCTGGGGTGCGGCCTATGTCAAATGGGCCTATGACGGCGGCAATTTCTCGAAGTAGCTCGCCCGGATCGACTGCAATCGACCAAAGTAGCCGAGTCGGATCAAGGGGGTGAGTGGGAGAGTGCGACGAAACAGAGGGGGGAGAGATGGAGCGGGAGGCGAAGCTGTGAGAGGCGAGAGAAGATGTAAGAGATAAATCGGAGAGTGGATAGATAAATTGGAGGAGCGAGAGACAGGGCGATAAGAGAGGCGCGAGCAACCTGGACGGGTCTGTGTTGTCGAGATGCTTTTGCAGCGAG
>BNXD01000200.1 GCA_025999315.1 Bacteroidia bacterium
CCATCACCGCCACCGCTGACATCAAGCCGTTCATCATGTACGGCGAGACGGGCGTCACCATCATGCCGCTCTCGCAGAGCACCACGGCCAGCGTTGTGCTGACCCGCCTGGCCGCCCGCATCGACATCACCAACGAGCTCGGCGCCGACCTGGAGATCATCAGCGCGCGGGTGCGCAAGGCCGCTGCGACCTCATTCCTGGCCCTGCCCAGCCCTGCCGCCCAACCGGCGTCGTATGTCGACCTCGACGTGATGACCAACCGGGGTCTCGGCGCGAACGATATGGCCGGCACGGGCGACCCGTCGGACGACATGGACAAGATGTGGGCGCAGGTCTACACCTACCCCAACACCAACGCCGCGGCGGCCAACGCCACGACGGTCGACCTGGTCTATAAATACAAGGGCGCCAGCAAGAGCGCGACGGTGGTGTTCAAAAACGCGAACGGCACGACGATCCCCGTCGAGCGCAACTACCGCTACAACGTCCGGCTGACGCAGCAGACCATCGAGATGCCGAAGATACCCGTAACGGAGGTTACGCCGTGGGAGGACGCCTACACCATGGGCGGCAACCTGACCACCACGTCCCTGAGCGTCGCCGCGCCCGTGCCCGACGGGCTGAACATCATCGGCTACACGCCCAACCTCAACCCCGCCACCGGCGGGCTTGCCGAGCTTGCGGGCAAGAGCTACAGCTTCGATATGCTCTACTCCTCGACCTCGCCCGTGAGCCAGACCATCACCGCCGTGAACGACGGCACTACCAATCTCCCGTGGATCAGCATCGTCAACACGAAGGTCAACACCTACGCCGCTGCGGGGGCCTACACCGGCAAGATGACAGTGACGGTGACGGACAACTCCGACATCGACGACCGCGAGGCGACACTCGACATCTACAATGCCGACAAGCACGTGATATTCACCATCCGGCAGGCTCTGGACATCACCGCGACGACGGTCGACTCCGGCGCCAACTCGTTCATCGTGGCTCCGGGCGGCTCGTCGATAGTCTTCGACATGACGCAGGTCGTGAACGAGGGCAAGAACCGCATCGCCCCGGGCGACGACATCCGCGCGCAGTTTATATGGACCGACAGCCCGAATGGTATGGCCGCGAACGCTCCGGTGCGGAAGGTCGCCAGCCACGGCTCAGGAACATCGACGCTCCTGATCGTTACTCCGGG
>BNXD01000201.1 GCA_025999315.1 Bacteroidia bacterium
GTGGGACGGTCCCGCGGCGTTGCTGTTCTCGGACGGAGTGTATGCCGGGGGCATGCTCGACCGCAACGGTTTGCGTCCGATGCGCTACCTGATCACCACGGACAACATGCTGGTGATGGCCTCCGAGACGGGCGTGCTCGAGTTCGAGGCCGGACAGGTCAAAGAGCGCGGCAAGCTCAAACCGGGCAAGATATTGCTGGTCGATATGGCCAGCGGACGCATACTCCATGATCAGCAGATCAAAGACTCTCTGGCGGCCGAGTACCCCTACGGCGACTGGCTCGACGCCAACCGCATCGAACTGGGGCGGATCACCTCGGGGCGCAGCGTTGCGCACCGTGTGGAGAAGTTCGAGGAACATCTGTGCGCTTTCAACTATACGAAGGAGGATCTGGAAAAACTGATCGTCCCGATGACCGTCGACGGCAAGGAACCGGTGGGTTCGATGGGCAACGATACGCCCGTGGCGGTGCTCTCGCGCCAGCCGCAGAGCCTTTTCCGCTACTTTCGCCAGCAGTTCGCCCAGGTGACCAACCCACCGATCGATCCCATCCGTGAGGAGCTGGTAATGTCGCTGACCAGTTACATCGGCACGGTGGAGCACAACCTGCTGGCGCCCGCTCCCGAACATTGCAAGATGATCAAGATGCGCAGTCCGGTGCTGACCGACAGGGAGATGGACATACTGCGCAATATCGAGTACAAGGGCTTCCGCTCGCACTCCATACCGATGCTCTACGACCCGGCCACCGGGACCAAAGGGCTGGAGACAGCCCTGAAGAGCATCTGCTCGAAGGCGGCCAAGGCCGTGGACGAGGGGTTCAACTATATCATACTGAGCGACAGGGGTATCGGCCCGGACAAGGCGCCCATACCGTCGCTTCTGGCGCTGTCGGCGGTGCACCATCACCTGCTCGACATACGCAAACGCGCCCAGATCGGACTGATCGTCGAGAGCACCTTCAGCAATCCCTTGTCCACGGCTTTGATATAGTGTTTCTCGGCCGTCTCGAAGTCCAGACGTATCTCGCCGCTTTTGATCAGCTGCTCGATCGAGGCGAAAGCCAGGTAGGGATTCACCGCGCTGGCTCCGAAACCCATCAGCAGAGCGAAGTGCATCACCTCGCGCGGCTCGGCGCTCTCGACGATCAGTCCGATCTGGGCGCGTTTGCGTATGT
>BNXD01000202.1 GCA_025999315.1 Bacteroidia bacterium
ACAGCGGTTAACCTTTATGACAGGCAACAGTTCGACCGAAAATCATATCCACATCGCCACCATCGCGCACAGGCAGTAGCAGATCGACGCCGCGCCGTTGACCAGCGTAAAGGTGGGGCCGATGCGTGCGAAGCGCTTGGGCGTGGCGATCAGGTGCTGCGCAACGAGTGTCGAGGCGAAGAGCAGCGCGCCGATCCAGTAGACAAACCCGCTGAAAAAGAGCATCCCCACGACGACGACCCCCGCCAGCGACAACACGTGCAACGCCATGCTGATGGCGATCGCCCCGGCGACAGTGAATCGCGCCGGAGCCGAGTGCAACCCTTCGCGCCGGTCGAAATCGACATCCTGCAGCGAGTAGATAATGTCGAACCCTCCGACCCACGTCAACACCACCCCTGCCAGCACGATCGGAAAGAGCCCGAACGCGCCCCTGACGGCGATCCACGCCCCCACCGGCGCGATGGCCAGCGCGAGCCCCAGCGCCAGGTGCGACGCCCAGGTGAAACGCTTGGTGTAGCTGTAGCCCAGCAGCAGCGCGAGCGCCACCGGCGAGAGCCATCCGGCCAGAGGGTTGATCAGAGCCGCCGCCGCCACAAAGATCACGCTGTTCGCCATGCAGAACCACCTGGCGGCGCGCAACGACAATTGGCCGGAGGGTATCTCGCGTTGTGTGGTGCGCGGATTGCGGCCATCTATGTCTCTGTCTGCTATGCGGTTGAAGCTCATGGCGGCATTGCGCGCCGCGACCAGGCACAGCAACACCATCAGCAGCGTCGTCCACCTGAGGCCCGCCGCCCCGCCACCGTCCGCTCCCATCGTTGCCGCCGCATAGCTCATCAGCGCGAAAGGCATGGCGAAAACCGTGTGCGAAAATTTGACCAGCGAGGCGTATTTGGCAATGATATTCATGGTTAATGCGAATAGCGGATGAAATATGCGGATGAAATATAAAATGTCATGCTGAGCGAAGCGACGGCATAGCCGAAGTTAAGTTAAGTTAAGTGAAGTGAAGTGAAGTGAAGTGAAGTGGGACTCATGATATGTCATGCTGAGCGAAGTCGAAGCATCTCAAAAAGGCTGATTTAACACTCTTGCCGAGACCCTGCGATCTCTTCGTTCCGCTCAGGGTGACATATACTTTGATTTGCATAAAGCCGTATTGTCC
>BNXD01000203.1 GCA_025999315.1 Bacteroidia bacterium
CGAACACGTGGCGGTTGTAGTTGTGGAAATATATATCCACTGTCGCCCGTCCGCCGACAGCCTCCATGAACGAGTTGTAGAGGTCCTCCTTGAATATATTCAACTCGTTGAACAGCAGGAATATCTTGTGTTCCATGCCGGTCTGGGTGCTGGCTATGAAGTAGCCCACTCCCGGTGCGGAGTCGATGACGCCTTTGGATCGCAACTCATTCAGACCGGTAAAGACCGTGCTGCGTGAGAGGTGGTACATGGCCCGGAATTCATTGACCGAGGGGATCCAGTCTCCCTTGTCGTAAACGCCGTCGCGAATGCCGTTTATTATGTGATTTACAACGGACTTGTATTTGGATTCATTGCCTCTCATCTCTCATTTTTGCTTTTCACGGTGCAAATATACGCATTTATGTATATAGTTCGGCAACAAAAAATATAAAAAAACATACCAGTCGGTACCAGTTTCAAAATTATTTTTTACATTTGTATGGAAAATACCAGACGAGCTCTAAAAATGATAACCGGGACCATATTCAGCATCGAGGAGTTCGCCCTGAACGACGGGCCGGGCATACGCACCACGCTATTTCTCAAGGGGTGTCCGTTGCGTTGCGCGTGGTGCCACAATCCCGAGGGCATCTCATTTAAACCGCAGATGCTCAAGACCAAAGATGGCGACCGTATATGCGGCGAGGTTTATACGGCGCAAGAGATGGCGGCAAGGCTCCTCAAGAACAGGGATTTTTTTGCCATGACGGGCGGCGGAATAACGATCACCGGAGGCGAACCGCTGTCGCAGCCCGAATTTCTGCTCGAGTTGCTGCCGCTGCTCAAACCGGTACATACCGCCATCGAGACAAGCGGTTTTGCATCGCCAGAGGTGTTTAAGGCTGTTGTCTCGATGGTCGATCTGGTGCTGTTCGATCTGAAAAGCATGGACCCCGAACGCCACAAGCTCTATACGGGTGTCGACAATGCCAAAATATTGGCCAATCTGGAGTGGCTGCGCAAAAACGACACGAAGTTTATCGTCCGCCTGCCGTTGATCCCCGGGGTCAATGACGGCGTCGAGAATATGCAGGCCGTACTCGAGGCGGTCAGGGGAGCCGGGGCTCTCGAGAGGGTGGAACTGTTGCGTTATCACAAGACCGCCGGGGCCAAATACGCCAT
>BNXD01000204.1 GCA_025999315.1 Bacteroidia bacterium
TCTGAACGAAGCGTGCGAGAATTTCTATCAAAAGTATGGCCTGCCTTCAGAGATACGCCTCACGCCCAATGATTTGCGCGAGTTTGAGCGTCCGGCCCGTCAGCGTACCACCCGTTTGCTCGACCCGATGATGGAGCTCTTCGAGGAGGGGATGCTGGCCGGGGGCGACATGCTTTCGATCGAGAGCACCGGCGGCAAGGAGGTCTCGGACGAGGCGCTGATGATGTGCGACATCAAACAGTTGATGTTCGCCATATCGGTGCTGGCCGTCAGGGACATGCGGTTCCTCTGGCGCCGTATCGCCGACCTGGCGGCCCGCCACGGAAAGATCGCCGGCGGCGACACGGCCTGCGGATTTGCCAATACGGCGATGGTGCTGGCCGAGCAGCGTTACATTCCGCGTGTCTTTGCGGCTGTCGTGCGCGTTATCACCGCCGTACGTTCGATTGTCGCCATCGAGGAGGGGGCTGTCGGGCCGCACAAGGATTGCGGCTACGAGGGCGTCTACGTCAAGGCCATCACCGGCATACCCATCTCGATGGAGGGCAAGACGGCCGCCTGCGCTCATCTGAGTCCCGTGGGCAACATCGCCTCGGCCTGCGCCGACCTGTGGAGCAACGAATCGGTGCAGAATATCAAGCTGTTGTCGGGAATGGCCCCGACGGTCTACCTCGAGCAGCTGGAGTATGACGTGCGCCTGATGAACGAAGCCCTCAAGGCGGGCGACGCCGCGAGTCACACGCTGCAGGGGCTGATGGTCTCCTCGGACATCTACACCGATCCGCAGGCGTTGATACTTGCCCCCGAGAGCGTGATCCGCATATCGCGCGCTCTGGTCAAGGGCGACAGCTACGTGGCCAACGCCCGCAACGGCGCGCTGGAGGCCCTCGATTTGATCGAGGAGGCCATCTCCTCGGGCAAGTTGCGTCTGGCCGAGGCCGAAAACGCCTACCTGCCGCTGTTGCGCGAGGAGCTTGCCTCGATTCCCGACAGCGAGAGCGCCTTCATCGAGATGATGCTGCCGCTGGTCGACAGCAGCAAATTTATCCCGGCCGAGTACGGATTATAAAATTTTTGGACCGAAAGCGGTATTTTTTCAGATATTTTGTATCTTTGTAAAACATAGGATACGCCTGGGCAATCTTTTCGGATTGCCCTT
>BNXD01000205.1 GCA_025999315.1 Bacteroidia bacterium
CTACGATGCGCTGGACGCCGTCGAAGCGGTCGATCGCATGGAGCAGGCGGCTCGCCAGAGCGGATCGCGAGGCTTTCACTTCACCGACGAGGCCGCCCCGCCGCGGCTGTTGCGCGACATGTCGCTCGAGATACTGCGCCGGGGGCTGCGTTTCGCCTGGTGGGGTAATATCCGCTTCGAGAAAGCCTTCACCGGCGATCTGTGTCAGCTGATGGCTGCGGCGGGGTGTGTGGCGGTGTCGGGAGGGCTCGAGGCCCCCGTCCCGAGGCTGCTGGAGATGGTTGGCAAGGGGGTCGGGCTCGAAGAGGCGATCATCGCGCTGCGCAATTTCTACCACGCGGGCATCATGACCCACGGCTATCTGATGTATGGCCTGCCCACCGAGAGCTTGCAGGAGAGCGTCGACTCGCTGGAGGCTCTCCGTCAGATGTTTCGCGCCGAACTGCTCACCTCGGCCTATTGGCATCGCTATGCCATGACCGTCCACAGCCCCATGGGCCTCGAGCCCGAACGTTTCGGGGTGCGACGCAAGAGCGGTGGACAAAACCCACTGGCCAACAACGAGATATATTTTGCCGAGGATCGCCGCTACAACATCAACATCATAGGCGAGGGGCTGCGTACGGCTCTGGCCGGCTACATGGCCGGCGAGGGGCTCGAGCGCGCGGTCCACAAGTGGTTCGAGTGCAAGGCGCCAGCCACTTCCGTCGAGCCCACCCTGGTCACCGACCAGCTGATAAAGCCCGACCGGGCGCGCCTGCTCAACCCCGAGGCGCGGCTGGTATGGATCGGGGGCCACATCGAGCGCACCGGCGAGGGGATCGTCATCGGCGCACTGGACGGCGACAAAACCATTGCGCTGAAGGCCGAAGATGCCGATTTTGTGATGAAAACGGTGCATCTTTGCAGCGATCTGTCGCGCCACACCACAATGGCTCAGGCGGCCGAGCTATACGCAGGCCTCTCTGAGGAGCCCTTCTCGACCCTCTTCCACTCCAAAAAGTGGGATCGCCTGCGCAGTTGCGGATTGCTGCAGATATGACACCGTACATGCAATGCGAATTAACAGTTGAAAATTATATTTGATTATCAATACCTTATCGTTTATCAATTTTTATGTTATGTCACCCTGAGCAGAACGAAGAG
>BNXD01000206.1 GCA_025999315.1 Bacteroidia bacterium
GCGGAAAACTATCCTCGCCCCCCCGAGCCGCACCCGGCCAACAGCATGACGGCCACTGCCAGAACAAACGCTGTTTTCTGAGTGTTCATATAACAAAGATATGACATTTTGCATTAAATTATTAAAAAATATATCTATCTTTGCCTCCGTAATGATGAAACGTCCCCTTGCCATATTGCTGCTGATCATTGCGCTGTTCGCCTCGACGCACGCAACGCTGGCTCTGCACTATTGCGGCGGCCGCCTGCACTCGCTCGTGGTGCCCGGCTCCTCGCAAAGTTCCTGCTGCAAAGGCGGCCATCATCACGACCAAAGCGACACGCTCCGCAGCAGTTCATGCTGCACGGAGCTATGGCTGCAAACCGGCGTGGACGATCTTTCTTCTCTTCGTCAGGATGTCGCCGGCGACAGAGCCCCTCTTGCCGCCATTGTGCTTTTCCACTTTCGCACTCCGGGCGATCTGTCGGCAGTTCCTGCCCCGAAGCGTGTTTTCGCTCCGCCCGGTCCGCTCGCCCGCTCGGGTTCAGAGCGGCAGGCCATGATCTCCCTGTTCAGGATTTGATCTTTATGTGACCGGGTTTCCATTTCCCGGATTGGCGATGTCTGCCTCACCCGACCGTGAGACGGATGCGCTGTTTTCGTATTTCACATAAAATCAAAATCCCATGCTGGACAAAATCACAAAGTATTTTCTTCATAACCGCCCCCTTGCCCTGCTGCTGCTCGTGGCGATCATAGTGTGGGGCATGGCTGTCGCTCCGTTCGGATGGCACGGGGGGCTGCTGCCAAGCGATCCTGTGGCGGTCGACGCCATTCCCGACATTGGCGAGAACCAGCAGATCGTAGCCACCGAATGGATGGGCCGCTCGCCCCGGGACGTTCAGGAGCAGATCACCTACCCGCTCACCGCCTCGCTGACAGGCATCCCGGGTGTGAAGACCATCCGCAGCACCTCGATGCTGGGCATGTCGTTCGTCTATGTCATTTTCGACGACGATGTGGAGTTCTACTGGAGCCGTTCGCGCATCCTCGAGAAGCTCGCCTCACTGCCCGAGGGGACGCTGCCACCGGGCGTGCGTCCCTCGCTGGGCCCCGACGCCACCGCCCTGGGGCAGATATTCTGGTACACGCTC
>BNXD01000207.1 GCA_025999315.1 Bacteroidia bacterium
TCGCAAAAAGACGCTCGCCTTACTCCTCCTTGCAGGGCATAGTCTGCAAGCAGCCTCTGCTCCTGCTTCGAGCGTCGTTTGGTCCTTTTTATAAAAAAGGACCGCCCCGCGCGTAGCGGCTGGAAAGGCCTCGAAACATGAACCAAACTTAATGTTTATGGCAAAACGTTGCATGTAGTTCGATTTTGCCAAGCAAAGTCGGCGGCCCGCAGCCACACTCTGCGCTTTTTGGGCTGCGGGCTGCCACCCACCGCAGTTCTGCCCTTCGCCTGTGGCTTCGGGGCTAAGGCCCGACAAGGCAGCCCTCCGCTGGCTCCGGCCCGCTTTCGCTGCCCCTATTTGCCGCTCTGACCTTCGCCGCCCGTGAGCTCTTCGTACCGCCTGCGACACTCCGCCGCCTTTTTCCCGTCGCCCGATTTGCTATAGGCAATTCCCAGATTATAATACGCCTCGGCAAGATCGGGTTTCAGCTCGATAGCTTTAAGGTAGCTTTCAATGGCTTTTGGGAAGTCGCCCGAGTCATCATAAGTATTTCCCAGATTATAATACGCCTCGGCAAGATCGGGTTTCAACTCGATAGTCTTCAGGTAGCTCTCGATGGCTTTGGGATAGTCGCCTGATTCGCCATAAGAAGTTCCCAGATTACAATATGCCTCGGCATAATCAGGTTTCAGCTCAATAGCCTTCAGAGAGTTCTTGATGGCTTTTGGTAAGTCGCCCGAGTCACCATAAGCAACTCCCAGATTATTATACGCCTCGGCAAGATCGGGTTTCAGCTCGATAGCTTTAAGGTAGCTTTCAATGGCTTTTGGGAAGTCGCCCGAGTCATCATAAGTATTTCCCAGATTATAATATGCCTCGGCATAATCCGGCTTCAACACGACAGCCTTCAGGTAGTTCTCGATGGCTTTTGGTAAGTCGCCCGAGTTTTTATAAGCAATTCCCAGATTATTATACGCCTCGGCATAATCAGGTTTCAGCTCAATAGCCTTCAGAGAGTTCTTGATGGCTTTTGGTAAGTCGCCCGAGTTTTTATAAGCAATTCCCAGATTATAATACGCCTCGGCATAATCGGGTTTGAACTCGATAGCCTTCAGAGAGTTCTTGATGGCTTTTGGTAAGTCGCCCGAG
>BNXD01000208.1 GCA_025999315.1 Bacteroidia bacterium
TCGTCGCATTCGAGGCGAGATGATACAAACGACAGAACATTGATAATAAAGCATTTCCCAATCTTTTTATTAACTAAAACCCAATCAAAATGAAAAAAACTTTTTGGATTCTGGCAGCCAGCGCGGCGATCGTCGCCTCCTGCTCGAAGAATGAAGGCCCGGGCTCTTCCGCCGGGGACGGGATGTATGTCTCGTTTCTGGTCAAGGCTCCGGCCTCCGGTGTTGTGACCTACGCGCAGGTGCCCGATGCGGTGGCTGCCGAGTCAGAGGTCAGTGTTCTTCATGTCTACGTGTTCGGCCCCAACGGAGGGACGGGCGGCACCACGGACGACTACTCGCTCGAGGGGCTTTACACCTACCGCAAGCCCTCGCTGGTGGCCACCGACTATGTCGCTGACGACATCAAGGTGACGGGCAAGAATCTCAAACACATCTATTTCATCGCCAACCGCGGCGTCGTTCCGGGCGGCGTGGGCTCTATGAAGGAGACGGCGATAGTCAACGCCCTGTGCGACGTCGTTTCGGCGAGCGGCGCTCAGCCTTACATCAGTCTTGCCGGCCATGCCGACTACCCGTGGCCGGGTCTGCCTATGAGCGCCTACACCGAGGTCGATTTCAGCAGCGGCTCTCCCTCGCCTTCGACCAATCTGGGTGTCGCCCTGCTGCGCGCCGTGGCGCGTATCGACGTGGTGAACGCCACGGAGAACTTCACCGTCGACAGCATAGCCGTCCGCTCGCGCAATGCGGGCTACTACTTCCCCTCGGCCTTCGACCCGACCACCGGCGCTTACAATGGTCTGCGCTACACCGGCATGAACGTCTTTACGCTGCCCGGTGCGGCGCAGCGCACCGACGGCTATGCGGGCACGAAAGCCCTCTACGGCATCGTGGTCTTCGCCAAGCCCCTGGCTCCGGACGTGGTAAACACCACGATCGTCCCCACCTCGCAGCTTGGGGCGACCTACCTTTACGAGGCTTCGGCTGCCGACGGCGCGTCGCTGGTGGTTCACTGCCACGATTCTAACGGCGCGCGCTCCATTGAGGTCCCCTTCGAGCAGGGTGTGCCGCTGGCCCCGGTAGCCGTCGGGCGCAATCATGTCT
>BNXD01000209.1 GCA_025999315.1 Bacteroidia bacterium
TGTCGGGCAAGTTCGAGGGGATCGAACTGCAATTGCAACAATTGGGCGGCAAGGTATTCCTTTTGGACCATTTTCACCCCGAACTCAAGGGAAAATATTCGGCCGTGTTCCAGAATTTTGCGCAGGACACCTGCGACGCTCTGATTTTCGGGCAGGAGCACCTCAAAAAATACGAGCACATAGTAATGGTGCAGAAAAACCAGAAAGAACCCCTGGAACGCTACGACGGGCTGTGCCGCTTCTGTCACCAGCACAATTTCAAACACAGCTACATAGACACCACCCGAAACCGCACTATCGAAAAAGGCGAGGTATATATGGTGGTGGACGACCGCGACCTGGTGTTTTTGCTCAAGCAGGCCGCAACGCAAGGGCTGGAACTGGGCAGCGACTTTGGGATCATCTCCTACAACGACACCTCGCTCAAGGAGATACTGGCCGGCGGCATAACCACCCTGTCCACCGATTTTGTCCAAATGGGACGCACCATAGCCTCGCTGATGCTCAACAACGGAGCCGAGATACGCACCATCGAGAACCCCTGGACGCTGAACCTGCGCAAATCGATATAGTCCGGCCGCATCGGGAAAATCAGGCGGGAGACCTTGTGAAGGTCTCCCGCCTGTTTGTTCCGGGGCTTAAAAACAGTTTCCCCGGTCTTATACGTTTATTGGTCGTTGCGGCCCGCAGACGGAGGTGGGCTGCAACGTGGTGGTCGGATCCGATGCCGCAAGGCGAGGGCGTGCTGACAATATTCTGCAGCCCTCCGCCCAAGAAGCGCCCAAGGAGCACAGAGTGTGGCTGCAGCTGTGCCGACCTCTTCGAGGCCGAAAAGCAAGCAGAAGCTAAACTTATTATAGACCATAAGGCTGGCCATTGTCAAAAGTCTTTTGAGTACCGCTACGCGCGGGGCGGTTACTTTTTTATAAAAAGAACCAAACGACGCTCGAAGCAGGAGCAGAGACCGCTCGCGGGCTATGCCCTGCAAGGAGGAGTAAGGCGAGCGTCTTTTTGCGAGCCAACAACCCCCGGCTGTTCGCCTCGGCTACTCGCATGGAGGAAATTGAGCTGCGACGCCAAACCTCCTCCTTTTAG
>BNXD01000210.1 GCA_025999315.1 Bacteroidia bacterium
TTACTATTATCGTATAGTTTTATTAACACTTGCCGGAAATCTTTCTTATCAATCTCTTTGATCGAAGCTCCTGAAAGATACTTTTTTATCGTATCTACATCTATCAGCAGTCGCTTTCCTTCTCCCTTATAGGCATCAGTCAATTGTGCAAACGCAATTGTGATATCGCTATCGGTAATAGTCATGGCTATAGTTGTTTCTTTTTCTGAATCACTTTTTTCCCATCCAACACCCAACTGCGCATAAGCCTTATCCAAGTTGCCAGTACTGGTGCTGCCAACAATATACTCTTTTTTATTGGCGTCGATGTATTTGAATTTAACTATTCTGTAGCTAAGTGGCTTATTAATTGTCTGAAATAAAATCTTGAACTTCCCTTTCAGGTTGCCTTCCATGTCAAGAGGTTATGTCGTATGTCAAAGAACATCGTTTTACAAAGATAAATATTATTATGAATATGTGTTTGTAGACGCATTTCTTTTTCGTTTACGGTTTACGATCAACATCACAATACCTAAAATTGCCAATATATGATGACATGGGATCACGAAAAAAGAAAACATGTAGATGTCCTGTAATATACATCGCCACTTGGGCCATTCATTCAGCCCCCATGGCTCAAAAACATAAAAAAAACGGAAAAATATAAAAATTGTCATCAACCATACCAACCACGACATTAACAGCCATTTCCATAAAAAATATTTTCTGTTGGTTAGAAATCGTGTTATCAGATATCCGACCAAATACATAAAGGTATAAAATGCGATAAGTAGTAACCAGAACAATAACATGATCGATCTTATTTTAATAAACCTTTTAATGCAGCGTCTATTTCAGGCGCAGTAATTCGACCTTGTTTTGTTGTGATCATGATAACTTCCCCATTGTGAAATATTACCCTCTCACCATGCCGATAATCCTGTCCTTTATTTGTGGTTTCTACTCCATTAATATTCGGATTTGCTTTTGTCGAGTGACCTATTACTACTGCTCGTGTTTTACCTGCTTTATGTAGCATTTCTGATAAGTCCTTGCACATGCCACCCCACACCGGATAGTTATTTGCAGTATTACATCCATG
>BNXD01000211.1 GCA_025999315.1 Bacteroidia bacterium
AGAATAACATAACACAGACGCAAAGCTTAACATATTGTTCCAATCAGTTTTTTGTAACAATAATTGTTTATCTTGTTCCCAAACTAATTGTGGAATTGTATCGCTAACAGATAATACAAGTAGTGCTTCATATTGTCGCTTGAAACTTTCCAAATTATATACTTTATCGGCAATCATTATCGTATTGTTTCTAAATAATATTTTCTAAACTCTGAAACAGAACGGAATGGCATTAAGAAAATATGAATTTCCTTACTGTCGAGATTTATGTGAGTTTTAATTTTGCTACTTAATGTGCTATACCATTTGTCGTGTTCTGCAATAATGGCATTTTTAACATCTTCTGTCGTTTTTGATAAATCACTCTCTGACGGATATTTATCATAGTCAAAACCAATAAAGCAAACCCCTTTATATACAATTTTGTTTGAAAGGTCATCGTCTTTATCAAAATATCGAACTAACATATTTTCTAACTCGGTGTCATTTACATTCGCTTGAATGTTTGAGGTAATTAATTGTATGTCTCTTTCTTGCGTGGAAGTACCACTTTGTGAGTCTAATAAAAATCCTTTCAAACTTTCAAAACAGTTTGTTATTGCAGCATTTAAGTCCTGATACATTTTTGCTTCTGCCCAATATAAATTCAAGCAGTCAGTACTTGTATCATATTTGACGTGTATTCCGTCAGCACCTTGATAATGTAATTGCCCTGACGTTTTCAATGTCATTTTGCTTATTAGTTGAGGCAATTTGAGAAATTCCTGAATAAGAATGTACAACAAGATTTCGCCGCCTTCCCCGGTCTTTTCTAAATCAGTAAAAAGTTCTTTTGCTTTTTTCTTTAATGCTTCTATTTTTGAAGGTGAATTTGTTTCATTAAGGTATTGTTTTGCTTCATCAATTTCTTTTTTTGGAATTGCATACTCAATAATTTTTGTATCAATAAAATCTATTATATAAATTATATTATTAAATTACCCAAATAAGTTATATCTTTGTAGTCTCACTGATTAAACAGAAAGACAATGGGACGTAAGGTAAAACAACTAAAGAATTACACTACCGAACAGGTAGAGGCG
>BNXD01000212.1 GCA_025999315.1 Bacteroidia bacterium
GTCGATTGCAGCCCTCCGCCCAGGAGGCGCAGAGTGCGGCTGCGGTCCATCGCGGCTCTACGAGCCGCAATGGCAATACTCCTCATCTTGCAGTTTTGCCTGTCAAAACTGCCGACTCCCTCGCCCGGCAGCGGCTTTAGCCGCTGGGGGGGGGCGGGCGGGGAGTCGAAAAACAAGCAGAGTTCTTGCTTTGGCCTTAAGTTTGTCCGTTGTCAAAGGCCTTTTGAGGCGGCTGCGCGCGGGGCGGGCTCAAAAAGCTTTTGACAATGGACAAACTTGAGGTCTATGGCGAAACGTTGCATGTTGTTCGATCTTGCTATGCAAGACCGGCAACCGCAGCCGCAGCCCGCCGCCGTCTGCGGGCCGCGGAACATGCTTTACGCCTGGCGTCGTGAAGTTGACGGGCGGGCGGAATCTAAATGCAGGCTGCCGACAGGAGATTCCCACTCCCCAAAATAAACCCTCCCGGCTTTCATCGAAAGCCGGGAGGGTCGTGTTGTTGCGTCGCACTGTGGGTTGCGTCCGGTCGCCGTGGGGCTCGAACGCTCCGGGTGCGTGCGGACTATTTCACAGTCGCCATGTACTGGATCAACTCGAGGACCTTGTTGGAGTAGCCCCACTCGTTGTCGTACCACGCAACGAGCTTGACAAAGTTGGCGTTCAGTGCGATACCGGCCTTGGCGTCGAAGATCGACGTGCGTGCGTCGCCCGTGAAGTCGGTCGAAACCACCTCATCCTCGGTGTAGCCCAGGATGCCTTTCAGATCGCCGTCGGCGGCCTTTTTGATCGCGGTCTTGATCTCGTCGTAGGTTGCGCTTTTCTCCAGGCGGCAGGTCAGGTCGACCACCGATACGTCGAGTGTCGGAACGCGGAACGACATGCCGGTCAGTTTGCCCTTCAGGGTGGGGATCACCACGCCGACAGCCTTGGCGGCGCCGGTCGAGCTGGGGATGATGTTGCCGCTGGCGGCGCGTCCGCCCCTCCAGTCCTTGGCCGAAGGGCCGTCGACGGTCTTCTGGGTGGCGGTGGTGGCGTGTACGGTGGTCATCAGACCCTCTACGATGCCGAAATTGTCATTGAT
>BNXD01000213.1 GCA_025999315.1 Bacteroidia bacterium
CTCTCCAGATAGCCCTTCAGACAGGCTGTGGCGGGGTAGGGGGCGTTGGGCTGGAGCAGTGGCGGGGTGATCAGAAGCATGATTTGAGTTATGAGTTATGAATTATGAGTTGCGAATCAGGAGTTGAAATTTACCATGTCATGCTGAGCGAAGTCGAAGCATCTCATGCAGTATTGCCAAGACCCTTCGATCTCTTCGTTTCGCTTGAGGGTGACATGAAGCTTTTGTTTGTATGAAAATGTATGTTCAGTGGCCCTGCACCCCGCATCGTGCCTGCTCTGCTTCTTCTACGTCCGTCGCAGCACAATGGCCGTGCGGCAGACGTTGTATATCTTCATATAGTGGCGCACCGAGCCGTCGGATTGGGCTACGGCGAAGGTGAAGTGTTCGGCGGATGGGGCGTTGCGGCCCTGCCCGCCAAACTCGACGGCGTCGGTGTCCAGAGCGATCAGATATTTGCCCGGCTCCTTCACCGGCAGGATATAGTCGGGGATCGAGGCGGTGGGATGCCAGTTGAAGACGAACACCAGATCGCTGTGGGCGAAGATCATGGTGTGGTTGCCCGCATCCATGTTCAGCTGCGAGGGGCAGCCGTCGCGCAACACCCCTTCCCGGCGCACCAGCGCGATCATCGCCCGATCGAACGCCTCCAGAAGGCCATAGCGCAGCTTCGGATCGGAGGCCAGGCTCCACTGGCGGCGGGCATGGGCATAGCTCCACCCGTTGCCTTCGCGCGGAAAGTCGATCCACTCGGGGTGGCCCATCTCGTTGCCCATGAAGTTGAGGTAGGCCTGTCCGGCGGTGGAGATGGTCAAAAGGCGGATCATCTTGTGCAGGGCCATGCCGCGGTCGATGACCACGTTTTGCGAGCCGAGCCCCATGCTGTCGTACATCGCCCGGTCCATCAGTCGAAAAGCGAGGGTCTTGTCGCCCACCAGCGCCTGGTCGTGCGACTCGCAGTAGGCCACCGTCCGCACGTCGGGCAGGCGGTCGGTCATCATGTTCCACATCTGCCAGATGTCCCACTGCTCGTCGGGCGTCTCCTTGAGCAGTTTGATCCAGTAGTCGGGCACGGCCATC
>BNXD01000214.1 GCA_025999315.1 Bacteroidia bacterium
GTCGAGTCGTTCTGCAGCGCACGGTAGAAACCATAGCGCGGATCGCTGAAGTCGGGCATATAGCCCAGCGACACGCTGGGCGTGATGACGTGGCGGATGGCCTGCACCTTGGAGCGCGGGCCGAACTGGAACGTGCCGTAGACCTTGGTCGACGCCGACACCGAGGCGTTGTAGTTGTAGCTGCGCCAGAAGCCATAGCTCGTGTCCGAAGCGACCTGTTGCGCGGCGGGGTCCCACTGTTTGTCGATGCGCCGGAAGTACCACCTCTCCTGATAGTTGATCGAAGGGCTGAGGTTGATGTATTTCAACACGTTGAGCGAGGTGGAGATGGGGATGTTGTGGTTCACTCCGTTCTGCATGTTGTCGATGGCGGTCTTGGTGAACAGGTCCTTCTCCTTGACGTTGACGTTGTTGGCCAGGGTGCCCGAGTAGCTCATCGAGATCTTCTCCCACCAGCGCATCTTGCCCACCACCTCCTTGCGCTGGAAGGGGAATATTTTCGAGACGTTGAACACCACGTTGGGCAGACTGAGCGAAATGGTGTTGTCGCGCGAGTTCTGGGAGTGCTGAAAGTTGGTCGAGAACGAGAACGGGGTGCCCACCCAGGTTTTGGAGTAGGAGATCGACGAGTTGGTCTGGGTGTTGAGGTAGTCGTTCATGGTGGTCGACCCGTACTTGGCATAGCCGCTGGTCGAGAAGTTGACGCTGGCGGCGAAGGTCGAGCTGGGACGAAAACGCGGGTCCTGCTGGTGGGTCCAGTTGAGGCTGAAGTTGTTCTGGTTGACATAGTCGGGCAACCCCTTCTCGCCGAGTATGTCCTTGGAGAAGTGAGCGTTGAACCCGCCGCTGAAGCGATAGCGGCGGATATAGCGCGAGGCGAGCGACGTGTCCCACGAGCCGAGGGTGTAGATGCTGCCCGTGGCGGTCATGTCGATGCAGTCGTTGAAGGCGAAGTAGTAGCCACCGTCGCGAATGAAGAAGCCCTTGACCGCCTCCTCGCCGTAGGTGGGCATGATGAATCCCGACTTCCGGTCGGGGTTGATGGGGAAGAATCCGAACGGGACCCCCAGAAAATAGAG
>BNXD01000215.1 GCA_025999315.1 Bacteroidia bacterium
TCGGCGCACAGGGCGTCTTTGGCAAATACCAGCTTGATACCCTTCGCTTTGGCCTTCTCGAGGATGGCCAGCGCCGTGGGGAACATGTCGCTCTCGCAGATCGAACCGCCGATCTTGCCGCCCTGAGCCGCCACGAAGGTGTAGGTCATGCCGCCGCCGATGATCAGACTGTCGACCTTCTCCATCAGGTTCTCTATCACGGCGATCTTAGACGACACTTTCGACCCGCCCACGATGGCGCAGAACGGCCGCGCGGGCGACTTCATCACCTTGTCGATGGCCTTCAACTCGCCCTCCATCACATATCCGAACATCTTGTCGACGGGGAAATATTCGGCGATGAGCGCCGTCGAGGCGTGGGCGCGGTGAGCCGTGCCGAACGCATCGTTGATGTAACAGTCTGCGTACGAGGCCAGTTTCTTGACAAGCTCTTTCTGGCTCGTCTTGATGGCCTTCTTGGCCTCGGCCTTCTGCTCGTCGGTGGCATCCTCGGCCAGGCCGCGGGGCTTGCCCTCCTCCTCGGCATAGAATCGCAGATTCTCGAGCAGCAACACCTGTCCGGGCTTGAGGGCGGCCGCTTTTTGGGCGGCCTCTTCTCCCATGCAGTCGGGGGCGAAATCGATCTTCACACCGAGGCGTTTCTCGATGGCGGGGATGATGTGGCGCAGCGAGAACTTATCCTCCGGGCCCTTCTTGGGCCGCCCCAGATGCGACATGAGGATCACGCCGCCACCCTTCTCGAGCACCTTTTTGATGGTCGGAATGGCGGCGCGGATACGGGTGTCGTCCGTAACCTCCAGTTTGTCGTTCAGAGGCACATTGAAGTCGACGCGGATGATGGCGCGCTTGCCCCCGAAATCGTAAGAATCGATCGATTGCATAGTTGTGGTATTTTTGTGGTTGATTATTATAAATTGAGACTGCAAAGTTATAAATTTTGATCTTTTATTATTCGATAGTGGCAAATTTTCATTAATTTTGAAGGATAACTACGTCTCTTATGGGTAAAGTGAATATAGACAGGATAGACCGTACGATCCTGCGTTGTTTGTCGCAGGATGCACGCATGTCTTT
>BNXD01000216.1 GCA_025999315.1 Bacteroidia bacterium
ATCTGATCGGCATACCGGTGCCTCCGGGGTTCACCATCACCACCGAGGTGTGCACCGAATATTACCAGAACGGACGCGAGGAGGCTGTTGCGATGATCAAACCCGCGGTCGAGGCGGCCATGAAGGGCGTCGAGGAGATGGTCGGCATGAAGTTCGGCGACAAGGAGAATCCCCTGCTGGTGTCGGTGCGTTCGGGCGCAAGGGCGTCGATGCCCGGCATGATGGATACGATCCTCAACCTCGGGCTGAACGATCTGGCCGTGGAGGCGATCGCCAAAAAGAGCGGCAACGACCGTTTCGCGTGGGACTCCTACCGCCGTTTCGTACAGATGTACGGCGATGTGGTGCTGGGCATGAAGCCCGAGAGCAAGGATGATGAAGATCCGTTCGAGGAGATCATCGACCATATGAAGGCCAAAAGGGGCGTCAAGAACGACACCGACCTGACCACCGCCGATCTGAAGGAGCTCACCACGCTGTTCAAACAGGCCGTCAAGGAGAAAACGGGCCACGACTTCCCGACCGACCCGTGGGAGCAGTTGTGGGGCGCGGTATGCGCCGTGTTCAGCAGCTGGATGAACGACCGGGCCATCCTCTATCGCAAACTCAACAACATACCTGCCGAGTGGGGCACCGCGGTCAACGTCCAGGCAATGGTGTTCGGCAATATGGGAAGCAATTCGGCTACGGGCGTCGCCTTCACGCGCGATGCGGCCACGGGCGAGGATATTTTCAACGGCGAGTACCTGATCAACGCCCAGGGCGAGGATGTGGTGGCCGGTATCCGCACCCCGCAGCAGATCACCAAGATCGGTTCGCAGCGCTGGGCCAAGGCTCAGAACGTCAGCGAGGAAGATCGCAAGAACAAATATCCCTCGCTGGAGGAGGTCATGCCCGAGGTCTACAAGGAGCTGGACGAGATACAGACCCATCTGGAGAAGTATTTCACCGACATGCAGGACATCGAGTTCACCATCCAGGACGGCAAGTTGTGGATGCTGCAGACGCGCAACGGCAAACGCACCGGCGCGGCGATGATCAAGATCGCCTGCGACATGCTCGACCAGAAGC
>BNXD01000217.1 GCA_025999315.1 Bacteroidia bacterium
CGACCGCATCGGCCAGGAAACCTACGACTTCGTCCGCAGTCTGGGCTATTGAGCGGATTGACCAATTGACGGGGCAACCCCAACCCGGAATGGGACTATTGTCGGGAGCAGAACTCAAAACGTGGCCAGAAACTCCACTTCCCAATGTTTTTCGGGCTCTGCACCTGTAACCCTTTCGGCGCGGCACTTTAAGCCGCCCCTGCTCTACCGTCAGGCTCTACCGTCAGGCCGATCTCTTCGAGACCGAAAAAAGTACGGATCAAAAACTGTAGCGCCGTTCAAAGCTTGGCTTTGAACGGCGCTACAGTTGGCTGCGACACCAAAAGGCTGTTCAACCCATTGGCGTTGAACAGCCTTCCGTCTTGGGAGCGCGGCACGGGAGCCGACCGGGCGCGGAAAGCGCACACTCCCTACCGGTATATCTCAAGCCGCTGTCCCACACGCAGATTGCTGGATTTGAGGCGGTTCCAATTCTTGATCTGAGTCACCGTTACGTGATACTTCCGGGCGATGACCGTCAGCGACTCGCCCGAGCGGACCTTGTGGGTAACGCTGGTCAGGTTGATCTGCTTTTTGGTCGTGCCCGCATCCTGCCTCAGGTACTCCTTCAGATACATGCTGTCCTTGGAGAGTATCTCTTTCTGGCGCTCGATGAAGGTGGGGATGTCGTTTTGGGGCAGCGTAAGCGCATACTGCCGGTCGAGGGCCGGGATCACGTCGAGCTTGTACTGCGGATTGAGCTGGCGCAGTGTCTCAATCGAGGTGCCGATGGTCGACGAGACTTGCTCGAGGTGCATGATGCGGTCGATCATAACCGTGTCGGTGCGTACGGGCAGGGGCGGGACGATCGGCTCGATGTCGTGCATCTGGTGGTACTTGTAGGCGTAGGTCGCCGCCACAAATGCCGGGAAGTAGCCTCGCGTCTCACGCGGCAGGTAGGGATAGATGTCCCAGAACGTTTTGGCGTCGGGACCCGCGCGGCGCAACGCCTTGTTGACGTTGCCCGGGCCGCAGTTGTAGGCCGAGATGGCCAGCGACCAGTCGTTATAG
>BNXD01000218.1 GCA_025999315.1 Bacteroidia bacterium
TTATATAACATCTAAAAATTAATTACACAAATATTTTTAATGATTTCATTTGGTCTGTCCGCCGATGAAAATAGTCGCCAGAATTTGGCAATGCGTTCTTTGAGAGATGATAAATAACGATTGTGAGTAATGGTTTTTCGCATATACCACCATACTCTTTCTACCGGATTGAGGTCGGGAGAATATGCGGGTAAATATCTAATTTCGAGCTTTGGGTGCGCCTCAAGAAATGGTTTGAGTATTTTCGCGTGATGGAAACGAACATTATCAACATACATGATGATCTTTTGTTTGTCTTTGTAAGTCCGCAGAACTTTTCGCAAGTGTTTTTTAAAAGAGTCGGCGTTTCCTTTTTGAGCAAAATTTACCGTCAGTTGCCCGCTAAGAGGGTTAACGCTTCCAAAGCCTGTTACCCGCTCTCTTTTGACTTGTTTGCAGTCTATCTCGGGCTGCTTGCCTTTGAGTGACCATGTGGCGGAAAGAGTTGCGGTGTTGCTTAACGAAAACTCGTCTTGAAATAAGACAACCATATCCTGATTTTCAGCACATTGTTCTAAAGTTTTTTTATATCTGTTTTAGCTGTTTCGCGCTTGGTTTCGTCCTTTTCGGGATATTTGCCTCGCGAACGCTGAAAACTGAAGCCCAGCTCGTGCAGAAGCAGATAGACTGCCGCTTGCTTGTAGGCAACCTGATAAGCACTTACCAAATGCTTTCGCAGTAATGGACCCGACCAGTTGGCGGTGTTATACCCAAATTCTTCGGGACTTTTCAATAAGTCGTTTTTCACTTGTTCTTTTTGTTCCTCCGTTATAAACGGGTGCCTGCCTCTGCCTTGTTTCATGCGAAGCCCGTCAATGCCTTCACCGTCGAAGCGGTCTGCCCAATTGCAGATTTGCTTATGAGTTACCCGGTAATACTCTTCCAGCTTGCGGGTACTGTAACCTCTTGTCAGTTGAATAATGGCATACAGCTTTACTCCAACAATATTATTTTCATCGCTTTCAAAGATCGCCTCTACCTGTTCGGTAGTGTAATTCTTTAGTTGTTT
>BNXD01000219.1 GCA_025999315.1 Bacteroidia bacterium
TTGTGGTCGGTGATCATCGGGTCGAGGAAGAGGTTGCCCAATGTGCCGTCGGGCATCACCAGCACGCTGGCATTGATGGCCGCCATGCCCAACCCCATGGGGATCATGACCAGCGGCTCGAGAATCTCCTTGCGCCCCAGGTAGACGAGCAGTATCCCGAGCAGCATCAACCCGATGCGTGCATACATGATGGCCGTATCGCCATCGAAGAGCGTCGACACCCCCTGAAAAATGGCTCCCAAATCGTACTTATCCATAGCTCTGCTCTCTCTTGAATTACTGTTTTTTCTCCAACAACCTGAACAGACGGGTCATAAGCTTGATGAGCAACGCCACGGCGAAGCCTATGGCGACCGTAAGGCCCACCACGACCAGCGTCTCCAGAACAACCGATTGAGTCTCCATAAATTGCGGGGGTGATTTTTGCGGCGATAAAATTACACATAAACAGGGGGATATTCAAATATTTTCGCCTCTATTTTTTTATTTTCCCTGCTTTCCTGCGGCCGCGACATTCCAAGTAGCACAAAAATGATTTGCACAAGTCAAAAATGATAGTTACTTTTGTGCCCACTGCCATCGACGCTCGCCGGGCGAGGGTCCGTCGGGCAGGATGTTGCTGTTGTAGCTCAGTGGTAGAGCACTTCCTTGGTAAGGAAGAGGTCACGAGTTCAATCCTCGTCAACAGCTCAAAGGGAACGAAAGAGACCAAAACTGCCGAAGGCAGCGGCGGGCAAAATGAAAAAGGCCACCCGAGCTTGCTCGAAGGTGGCTTTTTTTGTTTTGGGCAGCGTTGGTTGCGCAGCAACTTTCGGTTTCTGAAGTGGAGCTTGACAGCGCCCCCGCGGCAGCGAGAGAGGAAAAGCGAGCGCGGCGAAGTTAATCCTCGTCAACAGCTCTGAAGATCGAGGTGAACCTCGAAAACCTGCTCGAAATCAAAACCCGCACAAGAGCCAATCAGAGCATTGCCGATTATTTTGAACTGCCGATCAACCATTTTGCAGCGGCAGGCAAGCCCAACACGGCATCGAAGTACCGATTCTGCC
>BNXD01000220.1 GCA_025999315.1 Bacteroidia bacterium
ATCAAAGAGGGCGAAAACATCGAGCGCGCCCTCAAAAAGTTCAAACGCAAATACGAGAAGACCGGTGTGCTGAAAGAGCTCCGCTCGCGGCAGTATTTCACCAAGCCGTCGGTCGAGAAGCGCGTCAAAAAGCTCCACGCCATCTACGTCGAGCAGATGGTGCGCAACGAGGAGGAGTAGCCGCCTTAGGTTCCGAAGCGCCGGAATGCTTTGTTCGTCAAACAGATATGGGCTGTCGAGAGTTTCGGCGGCCCATTTTTCGTGTCGTCTCAAAAGCGGCGGTTTTTGGAAAAGCCGTAAAATTTTCGTACCTTCACACATCGATAGCGAACGCCGGAGATCACCCCGGCCCCGGAACGACAAAACACACGCGATATGGAGATATTCGAGATACTGACCCGTTGCCCGCTCTTCAGGGGCATGGATACGGCACAGATCGGAGAGGCGCTCTCCGACAGCCAGAATTATGTCGTGAGCAGATTCGCTCGCGGCGAGGTGATCGCCCGTCGCGACCAGGCCTACTCGGGGCTGATGATCCTCCTTTGTGGGAGCGCCGAGGGCAGGATGCCTCTCGCCTCGGGCAAGAAGGCAGAGGTGATCATCGACTCGATCGAGTCGCCCCAGCTCATCGCTCCGGCCTTTCTGTTCGGGGGCTACAACCGCCTGCCGGTGGATGTGGTGGCGCTCGGCGACGGCGAGCTGATGACGCTCCACCGCGGGTTCATCTTCGAGTTGATGCAGCAGAACACACTGATACTCTCCAACTTCATCGACATCATTTCGGACAGGGCCAATGTCTGGTCGCGCAAGATATACTTCCTCTCGTTCCGCTCGCTGAAGGAGAAGGTGGCCACGTGGCTGTTGCAGAGGGGCAGCGACCGCGTTGCGATAGACGACATGACCTCCGTGGCCGAATCGTTCGGCGTAACGCGCAGCTCGTTGCAACGGGTGCTCGACGTGCTCGTGCGTCGTCGCCTGATAGCCATCGGCAAGGACGGCATCACCATCCTCAACCGCAAAGCCATCGAAAGCATCCTCGAATA
>BNXD01000221.1 GCA_025999315.1 Bacteroidia bacterium
TCAGGTTATGACAATTTCGGCAAAGAATATTCTCTCCAAGCCGCACAGATCATCGTTTACTCCATATGATAATATTTGCCCAGCCAGTCATGACGCGAACCCATTATTACGCGAGGGTCGGCAGTGAATTTGCGAAAATCCTCCAATGCCGGATGGCCGATATATGGCGACCAAAAACCGGCGACGCTATTACGCCACAGAGCGACGTAAGCCAACTCCACACTCTCGCCGGGGTAGCCGTAGATGGCTTTCAGCAAGCGGCCCGTGAACCACTGCGCATCGTCTATGCCGGCCTGTCCCGTTTCGGATAGCGCGGCCACCTTCCCCGTGGAACGGGCGTAGTCGGATATGATCTTGAGTTTGAGGTGCGCCTTGTCGAGATCATCCTCGTCATAACGAAAATCCCAATAGTTGTCCGTAGCTATGATGTCCACATATTCGTCGCCCGGATAGCGGTCCAGATACTCTTCGATGGTATTGTAGCCACAGTCGGGCGAAAACGCGTAAATAAAGTTGCGGACCTTGCACTCATCGCGCAGATAGGTGACCGTAAAACGGTAGAGCGCTTTGAATTCTTCGGCCGTGCAGTGGTTGCGCCCCCACCAGAACCAGTTGCCGTCCATCTCGTGCCACGGACGGAATATGATTGGCGTCTGCTCTCCGTTCTTGCCTATGAGGGTTTTGTTGTAAGCGGCTATTTTGTCCAGCATGGCTACGAATTTAGCGTGACCGCTTCCCCCTGGAAGTATCTGCGCCACAACTCTTGCCGTAGTGTCGTAGAAATTTCCGCCCGTAACCGGGTTCATGCAATGCCAGCAGTAGGAGTTGATGCCTCCATCGAAAAAGGCGCTGAGGGTCAGGCGACGAATCTTGTCGTTGTCCTCCTTCAGCCACGCATGATCCTGCGTTATGTTCATAAAATCCCAGCTGTAAAATGCGACCTTTTCGCCCGAGGCTGTCTCCATGTCGCTGCGGGCGGAGTCGTCGTTCCAGCCATAGCCCGATGCGGTTACATCCTGCCCGCCGAAAAGAAAGCGTCCGC
>BNXD01000222.1 GCA_025999315.1 Bacteroidia bacterium
TGACCAAAGCCGAAGCCGTGGCTCTGGCTGCCAACACCATGCTCGCCGAGATCATCAACCGCTGTCGGCGCGAGGAGGGGGTGAGAGACTATTTCGACGTGGCAGTCCTCGGTTATGGCGGTCGTGGGGTGTGCGGGCTGATCGACGGCGGACGTTTCATCTCGGTCTCGCGGCTGGCAGCGCTCGACGTGCCGCGGCGCAGCTATCTGCGCGAGAGGATGTTGCCCAACGGTCAAAGTATCGTTACAACCTCGACCCAGAAGTTCTGGGCCGAACCCCGGGCCGAGGGCAACACCCCCATGCACGAGGCGTTGGAGCGGGGTTGCGCTCTGGTCGAGAAGTGGTGCGCCATGCCGGGCCACGACGCTTCGTTCCCTCCGGTGGTGGTCAACATCTCGGACGGCGAAGCCACCGACGCCGACCGGGATGGATTGTTGACCATCGCCGAAAAGATCCGCTCGGTGGCCACAAAAGATGGCAACACGCTGTTGATCAATATCCATATCTCGACCTCAGGCAGCGGCGAGCCCATCTTTTTCCCCTACGACGAGGCTCAGTTGGGCGGAGGCGAACATGCCCGAGCGCTATTTGAAATGTCGAGCCCGATGCCCGAGTGCTACAACGACGCCATAGGCGCCATTCGCGGCGACGACACTCCCAATAAGCTATGCTACAGAGGCATGAGTTACAACTGCGCCGCCTCGGACCTGCTGACCATGCTCAACATCGGCTCGGTCAGCGTCAACCTCATGCGCTGACCTGCCATGTTCATCTCCATTGCCAATATAATCGAAGCGGCGCTCAACCCCGGCGGACGTTTCGCCTCGCTGGAAGGTATCTCTGTCCTGTGCGACAACCACGCCGAACCCATCCTGACCGTCTCCGACGGGGTGGTTGCCATCGAGGTCGAGTGGCAGGGTAGACGCCATCGCCTGCTGTGTCCCTGCTCGGGACACGAAGAGCGTTTCGCCGAGCTGCGGCCGCTGTGCGACGCTCTGTTCCCCAAGTTGTTGACCTCGATCGCACGATTGC
>BNXD01000223.1 GCA_025999315.1 Bacteroidia bacterium
CGTTTAGCGTTCCTAATGTTTTGTAATTGGTTGAAACATGTATTCTTCCTAAAATTCGTTCGGTGGCGACAATTTGATAGGGTCGCATTGCCAACAGCATTTTGTCGCTTGTGAAAATACAATATTTCGTTAAGATATTCAGAATGGTATGTTTGGCAAAGAATGTTCGACCAAAGTCCATTAAATCAATAATCGGACGGTTTTCGGCATCTGCCCACCATGAGGTAAATTCAAATGAATTACTCGTCTTTTTTGATTTTTTGGAGACTGAGCTTGTTGAAGTTCCATTTTCTTTGATATGTTGATTCCGCGTGGTGTTGCTGTAATATTTGGTATATGTTCCATTGCTGATTACGAACAACTGCGCATATTCAAACAATCCGCTGCCTGCCCAAAAACTCTCGCGCTGATAGCGGTCAATTTGATTGAACGCTTCTTTTATGTCCACTCCGCGCCGTTTTAATTCAATATGCACGAGTGGCAAGCCGTTTACGAGAACGGTAATATCGTAACGATTTGCGTGTGCACCGTTTTCAGTTGCATATTGATTGACAACCTGCAATGAATTGTTGTGAATATTCTGTTTATCAATGAGGTAAATGTTCTTTGTTTCGCCTTTGTCGCAGGTAAGGTTTTTAATATAATCTTCCTGAATGGTTTTTGTTTTTTCTTCAATACCCTCATTGGAATTGGCAAGGTATTGCTTGAAAAAGCGTTTCCATTCGCTGTCGGAAAAAGCGTAATCGTTCAGTTTTTCCAACTGTATGCGCAGATTCCGAATTAAATCCTGTTCCGATTTGATTTGCAAGTATTCATAACCCTGCGTTTGCAGGATTTTGATAAATTCCTTTTCGAGTTCCGCCTCGCTTTGGTAAGCGGTTGTCCTGCGATATTCCTCGCTATATTCGGCTACAACGGTCGATTCGGGGTTTTCTGCAACTAAATCGTATTGTTTCATATTTGTCATTTTAATTTTCTTCGTAATAATACGAGTAATCTATCCCTTTCATAAATATTTCGCGGTCGTGAAT
>BNXD01000224.1 GCA_025999315.1 Bacteroidia bacterium
CCTCAAAAACGAATATTTATGGAAAATCTGACAACTCTGACAGATGCTATCCTCGCCGGCAATCTCGACCAGTCGGTAGCCATCACCAAAGAAGCCGTCGCCGAAGGCATCAGTCCGTCGACGCTCGTCAACGACTACATGATCAAGGGCATGGAGGAGGTCGGCGCGCGGTTCGAGGCCGGCAAGGCGTTCGTTCCCAACCTTTTGATGAGCGCACGCGCCATGAAAGGCGCGCTGGACATTCTCAAACCCCTGATGGTCGGCAGCGAAAGTACTGCGCTGGGCAAAGTGGTCATCGGCACGGTCAAAGGCGATCTGCACGACATCGGTAAAAATCTGGTGGCATCGATGCTCGAAGGTTGCGGCTTCGAGGTGGTCAATATCGGAGTGGATGTCTCGAGCGACAAGTTCGTGCAGGCCATCGAGGAGAACCACGCCGACATCGTCTGCATCTCGGCGCTGCTGACCACCACGATGACCTACATGAAAGAGGTGATCGACGCCATCAACACCTCGTCGCTGAAAGGCAAGGTGAAGATCATGGTGGGCGGCGCACCACTGTCGCAGGATTTTGCCCGCAGCATCGGCGCAGACGGCTACAGCACCAACGCCAACGGCGCCGTCGCTACGGCCAAACAGTTGATGGGCATCAATTAAGACCATCGGATGGAGTCCCGCAACATTCCTTTCGGTTCGCTCGATCTGGACAGCGGCGATCTTTACCGCGGCTTGGGCTATGGCGGCGCCGAACCTCCAGACGACATCAAACAGATGGTCCGCGAGATGATCGACGTCATAGCCCGGGTATGCCGACCTGCCTGCGGATACGCTATGTTCGATGAGGTGCATTGCGGGCGGACAGGCCTGACGGTCGACGGAACCGACTTCATCACAGGCTCCATCATTGCCGACTGTCTGGCCGGGGCCGAGAGTGTCGCTCTGTTTGTGGCCACGGCCGGGGTCGAGTTCGGTCGATGGCTCGAGCAGATGCACCAGAAGGGCGATGTGTGGGAGATGTTCCTT
>BNXD01000225.1 GCA_025999315.1 Bacteroidia bacterium
GGGCGTGGGACGAGCCGAGCAACGATTTTGTGCTCAAGGTGGTGGGGACCAACGAAGGTTTTCCGGCATATATCCTCGCCATGGTCGCCCCGGCGGAGAATCGCATCGGGGTGAGCAACTACAATAACGGCTGGATCGGGGCGCGGTTCAGCTATCCGGGCCGGACGACCTGCGGCTACCGTTTCGAGCTGGGGCGTTATGCCAAAGGTCAACCGCTGTTCGCCTCGCAGCATCCCTGCATGTGGTTCGATCCGGGGCAGATGAGCGACAACTATGCCAGCTATTGGGAGTTTGTTGCCAACCACCCCATGATCGACCGCCACTATTGCCTGCACGAGGCTCCGGCCGGATATGGCTACAACGAATCGCTGTGGGGGCTCAGCGCGTCGTAGGCCCCCGACGAGTTGGGGGCCTGCGGGGGACGTCATCCCGAGGACGATCAGGGGGTGATCGCCACCTGCGCCTCGATCGGGGCTATCTCCGTTGCGCCCTACTACTCGTTCAAGGCGATCCCCGGGCTGCGCGAGATAGCCTCTCTGCGAGGGGTGTATGGCGTTACCGACGCCTATGTGCCCTCGACGGGCTATGCCGACCAGCGCTACCTGGCCGTGGCGGTGTTGCCTCTGGTGTCGATCATCGAGAACTATCGCACCGGTCTTGTCCACCGTCTGACGATGCAGAACAGCCGCGTCAGGGAGGGCCTCGCGCTGGCCGGATTCACGACCCCGAGCCATCCCGAGGGCTACTGTCGCATGACGGTCGATATCCACACCGGCCGGGCCGATCTGCTGGCCAACCCCGATACGGAGCTATACACCGTTTCATACAGCCTCGCCTCGCCGGCGCAGAAGGTTGTTCTCACGCTGACCGACAGCGGCGGCGTGGAGCGTTACCGCGCCGAGCAGACGTCCTGTCCGGCGGGTATCGGGCGCTTCGGGATACCTTATGGCGCCATTGCCAAAAGAGGCTATACGGCCCGCCTTCTGATCGACAGCCGCGCCGACAAGACATTGAAAATAA
>BNXD01000226.1 GCA_025999315.1 Bacteroidia bacterium
GTCTATCAGGCCGGATTGCATCTGCCCGACGACATTACCATAGTCTGGCCTGACGACAACTACGGCTATATGAAGCAACTCTGTTCGCCCCGCGAACGGCTGCGCTCGGGACGGTCGGGAGTCTACTACCACACCTCGTATCTCGGCAAACCGCACGACTACCTGTGGTTTTCCTCTACCTCACCTGCGCTGATGTACGAGGAGCTGCGCAAGGCCTGCGACGCCACCGCCGACAGGCTGTGGCTGCTCAATGCGGGCGACATCAAGGGATGCGAGCGCGCTGTGGATCTCTTTCTTGCAATGGCCTACAATATCAACGCTTTCGATTACAGCAACATAGCCACTTACGAGGCGCGCATGTTGAGCCGTCTCTACGGCAACTACGAGCGTCTGGTTGAGATCACCGTCGGCTTCTATGATCTGGCATTCCAGCGCAAACCAGAGCTTATGGGCTGGGGCTATCAGTGGAGTACCGACAAACATGGCCGCGAGCGAACGACAGACACCGAATTTTCCTTTACGAACTACCGCGAGGCGCAAAGGCGCATAGAGTCATGCAAACACATGGCCCGTCTGTCGGAAGAGGTGATGGCTTCGCTCGACCCCGCCGCCGCCGCCTCATATTTTCAACTGCTACACTATCCTGTTCGCGGGGCCGAGCTGCTGAACCGCATGATCCTCGCCGGACAACAGAACCGCTGGTATGCATCTCAGGGCCGCGCCGCCGCCAATGCGTTACGGGCCGAGGTTAAAAACTGTTACGATAGCCTTGAACTGATCACCCGCGGTTACAACACGCTTTTGGGCGGCAAGTGGAACCGCGTGATGACCATGCGTCAGGGTTTCGCCTCCTCATATTTCGAACTTCCGCCCACCGACAGCATCGTCCTCGCCCCTGCGCCGCAGCTTGGCGTTTGGGTCGAGGGAGAGGGTTTCGACGGCTATCACATCCTGCCTGTGTTCAGTTCGCTTACCCGCCGAACATACCGCTTCGACATATTCAACCGCGGCACGGGC
>BNXD01000227.1 GCA_025999315.1 Bacteroidia bacterium
CGTCCGGGCTATGTGGCCAAGGTCGATACCGCGTCGCTGAGCGTGGTGGCCGAGTGTGTGGTGGGCTACCAGCCCGATGAAATGGTCGTTGCGGGCGACAGGCTCTATGTGGCCAATTCGGGGGGCTATCGCGCGCCCGATTACGACACGCGGATCTCGGTGATCGATCTGGAGACGTTCACCGAGGTCAAAAAGATCGATACGGGCGTCGGCAATCTCCACAGGATGAAGCTGGATCGCTATGGCAATATCTGGGTGTCGTCGCGCGGCGACAATGACGGCAACCGGTCAAAAACACTGGTCGTCGACAGCCGCACCGACCAGATAGTCGATGTTCTGCACCTGCTGCCGTGCAGCAATATGACCCGTGCGGGCGATTCGCTCTATGTCCACAGCTCGGAGTGGAGCAGCGTCGAGAAGAAAAATACGGTCGCCTACGCCATTGTCGACGTGCAGAGCCGAAAGGTGGTTTCGCGCAGTTTCATCACCGACGGCTCCGAAAAAGAGATCGCCGCGCCTTACGGCCTGGCCATCAATCCCTCGACGCACGAAATCTTCGTCGCCGACGCCAAGGACCACATTACCCCCGGCACGCTCTACTGTTTCACCCCGGACGGGCGCAAAAAATGGTCGGTCACAACCGGCGACATACCCGCCCATATCGCCTTCTCAAAGAGGAAACTTCAACCGGTCAACCAATAAGCAATGAAAAACGCAAATTATTTGTGGTTCGTTCTCTGCGGCGTGATGCTTGTGGCGTCATGCCGCAGAAGCGACCCCGCGATGTCTCCTCCCGTCATTTCGTTCGATGGGGGCCCGATCTTCAAGGCCAAACAGGGACGCACGCTGGTTGTTACCCCGACGGTTGTCAACGGCGGCGAGGGGGCGACGTATACGTGGAAAAACGGCAGCGCGGTCATCGGTCGCGAGCCGAGTCTGACGTTCAGCTCCGACGAGTTAGGCAGCGTCTATATCGTCCTGCAGGTCTCCAATGCGGCCGGGGAGGACCA